>VBAL01000312.1:0-612 GCA_005888595.1 Candidatus Segetimicrobium genomatis | reverse complement strand
CTCACCGAGTTCGTGATCCGCACAGGCGAGCCGCTGCTCGCCACGTCCGAGGTGTACCACGAGATGGAGCGCCGGGGCGAGGTCGAGCTGATAGGCGCCCCCTCCTTGGATTGGGTGGGCGTGCCGCTCAAGCTGGGCGAGAAGACCATCGGCGTGCTCGCCGCGCAGACCTACACCGAGGGGGTGCGCTACGGAGCGCGCGAACGCGACATCCTCCAGTTCGTCTCCACCCAGGTGGCGCAGGCCATCGAGCGCAAACACGCGGAGGACCAGCTCAAGGAGAGCGAGACCAAGTACCGCGTCCTGTTCGAGTCCAACCCCGAGGCGATGTGGGTCTACGACAGCAAGACGCTGCGGTGCCTGGCCGTCAACGACGCTGCCGTGGCCCGGTACGGCTGGTCCCGGGAAGAGTTCTTGCAGATGACGATTCGCGACATCCACCCCGCCGCCGAGCAAGACAAGCTCGAGGCCCTGCTGGCCCTCCCCCCAGAGCAGGCCACCGTCCACCGCGGACTGCGCCACTGCCGCAAGGACGGCAGCCTGATCGACGTGGAGATCCTGGCCCACTCCGTCACCTTGGCCGGCCGCCCCGCGCGGCTCGTGCTGGCCAAG
>VBAL01000038.1 GCA_005888595.1 Candidatus Segetimicrobium genomatis | reverse complement strand
GCTGGGAGAGCACCTGGTTTGCAACCAGGGGGTCGTGGGTTCGAATCCCATCCGCTCCACTGCTTCATTCATCTGCGGGGCGCCTCTCGTCGCCGGCCGAATCCGGCGGGCGAACGGGCAGCCCGATCTTGCCGGCCCAGTCGTCCGTGAGCTCGAACGTCTTGCCCATATCGAATCGCAACACCCACAGGCGGCGCGCCAAATCCTTGAGCGCCCAGATCACCGTGTGCTGCACCTCGACTGAGGACCACTGGCCGAACTCGTTGTGACTGAGGTCCGCCTCCAAGGCCTTGGCAATGCGCACGGCGAATCGCCCCTGCGGTTCCTCTGCCCGCTCGGCCGGCGCCGCTCGCGGCACTACGGGACTATTAGGGGCCGTCATTAGTGCCTTTTGGGGTCTCACACCCTCCCCCCACAGCACCCACTCCAGAGTCACGCCCGTGAGGCCACGCTCCCGTGCCCTGGCGATGATCAACCGAGCCACATCGGCCGGAAACTTCTTGCGCTGCGGCCACTTCTTCACGGCGGCTTCCGTTACCGGTGGGCCGAGCTCGGCAGCAAACTGCCGATACGTCAAAGAGATGTGCTCCCAGGGACTGAAGATGTCCAGGAGGATAGCGAGCCGCTCCGCTATCGGGCCCTGCTTAGGTCTCTTTTCGGTATTGACAGATCGCAAAATAGCCCTACCTTAGTGACACAAACGTGCGGTAATCGCATGGTAGCGGGACTCAAGCTGTACACAAGGTGTCACGTGTGCAGGCCGCCGTCAAGACGCCCCGAGCCCCATTCCCTGTCGCGACTCCCCGCGCCCTGTAGGAGTAGGCCATGAAAGCCGTGCGCGCTGCAGTCGTCGGGCTAGTCGTCGCCGCCATCGTGTGCGCCTGCGACCGCTTGCCGACCGCGGCGACCCCCCTCCTGGCAGCGCGGTCCGGGTCCGGGCCGAGCAAGAAGTCCGGCCTCGTCTCGTGCGGGCAAACCTACGACTCCGTCACCCAGCTCATCGGACGCAAGGGGGGCGGCTTTGCGGTCGGCCCCCACTATCTGTTCGTCGATTCGCTGGCCCTGAGCGACACGGTGCGCATCACCGCGGTGGCGCCTTCGGACACCGTGAGATGGGTACGCTTCCGGCCGGACGGCCTCGTCTTCCAACCCACTGGAGACGGCTGGTCCGCCTTGCTCTACACGAACTACACGGACTGCGGCGTATCGACGAGCGATACGCTCCGGGTCGCTCAGGTGAGCGACGCGCTGAGCATCCTGGGCTACCTGCAGAGCTACAGCAAGATCAAGAAGAACCTCTGGAGCCAAGGGCAACAGTATGTCGTCGGGCTGCTCCAGCATTTCTCGAACTACGCGGTTGCGTGGTGAGGACTCACATGGACTCGGAGAATCGTATGTTCGTGCGCCGTTCCCTGATCCCGCTTGCGCTCGCGCTGTTCGCAGCCCGATGCTCCGACAGCGGACCGCATCCCACCGCGCTGCAACCGCCGAGCGCAGCCCCGCATTTCCTCCGATGGGCCGGGACGTCCCAGCCACAGTTCAGTGCGAGCGGGGCTATCTCGAGGCAAGTCGGCACCGGCGGCTTTCTGGCGGATCTGTCTGGTGGTGGCCTCAGTCTCGACCAGTACACAGCAGCCTTCTGGGCCGTCCGCGGCGAGCAGCGTTCTGTCCAGATCAACTACCTCAGCTCCACCGGGGACACCAGCGCGCAGTTCCTGCGGCTCGTAACGTCTGATCCGGCGTACGTGCCCGGTCTCGGCGACCTCACACCCGGCGACTCGGTGTTGATCACGGTGACCATCGACCCGGTCACCATCAAAGTGTCGCTCGAGCCGACGGGATTGTTGTTCGGCGAGCCGGCCCAGCTGCAACTCTCTTATGGCGGCGCGGACGGCGACCTGAACGGCGATGGCGTGGTGGATGGCAGCGACGCTTACATCGAGAGCCAACTGTTGGGGCTGTGGTATCGCGAGGGCACAGACAGCACCTGGGAGCCGATCCCAGCGGTCCAGTCGCTCGCGGACAAGGCGTTCACGAGCTTGTTGCCGCACTTCTGCGAGTACGCGGTTTCCTGGTAGTCCGCTTCCTGGCGGGCGGGGGACATTCAAGATGAACTCGTCGTCACTTATAGTCGACCAGGCCCGGCAGCTCGCCGCGGCCGGACAGCACGCCGAAGTCGTGGCGTACCTCGGTGCGCGAAAAGGAACGGAGCTCGCGGATTCGCCGAGCCTCGCGCTGTTGTACGGGACGGCGCAGGCGCGGCTCGGGCGTCACGAGGAAGGCCTGCGCTGGGTGGATCTGGCGCTCGACCGGGCGCACAAGCGGGACGAGCAGGCCGTCGAGCGGCACGCCCTCAATACGCGCGGCGCGATCGCCTTGGTCACCGGGCGGATCGACGAAGCGGCGGACTACTTCACGCGGGCCCTCATGGCGGCCAGCCGTGACGGCGATCTGGCCACGACCGCCCGCTGCTCGAACAACTTGGGCATCGTCAGCAACCTGCGGGGACGGCACGCCGAGGCGATCGGGTCGTGGGAGATCGCCGTGGCTGCGTTCCAACGCGCGGGGTTGCAGCAGGGCGTCGCCGAGTGTCACCACAACCTGGGGATCACGTATCGCGAGCAGGGGGCCCTCGACCGGGCGCTGACCGAGGCCGACCAGGCCGTGGCGGCCGCCGAGGCGGCCGGAGATCGCGCGCTCTGGGCGCAGGCGCTCCGGGGACGCGCCGAGCTCCGTGTGGTCCGCGGTGAGCTGGAGATGGCGCGGCGCGAGCTGGACCAGGTCCGAGACATCCGTCGCGGGCTGCCCAACCCGGTGGGCGAAGCGGAGGATCTGCGCGTCGCGGCGGTCTTGCTGGTGGCCGAAGGCGACCTGCCGGCTGGTGAGCGGGCGCTGCGTGAGGTGATCGGGCGGGCGGAGTCGCATGGGCGGCCGTACCTCCTGGCCGAGGCGACGCGGGACCTCGTGCTGGTACTACGCCGGATGGGGCGCAACGCGGACGCGCAGACGGCGGCGCGGACGGCGAAGGCCCTCTTCACCCGGTTGGGTGCCGAAGGGGAACTCCGCAATCTGGCCAGTCAGGACTGGGACGAGAGTTTCGCGGCCGAGCTGCGCGGCTCGCTGGCGCCGCTCCACGTGGCGCAGGAGCTGGCTGACGCGGGCCACTACGCCGAGCTGCTCAGGTATCTGGGCGAGCGCTCGCAGAACGAGCTGGAGCAGTCCCCCATGCTGACCCTGCTCAGCGGGATCGCCCACAGCCGGCTGGGTCGGCTGCAAATGGGACAGCATTGGGCGATGGTGGCGCAGCTGCGGGCGCGGGTCCTCAAGGATCGGAGCCTGGAAGTGCGGGCCCTCAACGTCTGCGGCGCGATCGCGCTGGAGCGGGGCGGCATCGACGAGGCCACGTACTTCTTCACGCGGGCGCGGGAAGAGGCGATGGAGGAGAGCGATATGGCCACTGCGGGCCGCTGCGCCAACAACCTCGGCATCATCGCCAACATGCAGGGGGACTACCGCCGCGCGATCGGAGCGTACACCCGCGCGATCGACGCGTACCACAAGGCCGGCTACGACCGCGGCATCGTCGAGTCGCAGCACAATCTCGCGATCGCGTATCGCGACCAGGGACAACTGGACCATGCCATCCATGCCGCCAACGCCGCGCTGGACGCGGCCGAGCGGCTCGGCGACCGGCGGCTCCAGGCGCAGGCCCTCGCCGGCCTCGCCGAGATCTACGTGGTGCGGGGTGAGCCCGACCGGGCCGTCGGGGAAGCGGAGCGTGCGGTGGCGATGCACCGCGAGCTCGAGGACGCGGTCCTCGAGACCGAAGACCTCCGGATCCTGGCCGTTGCCGTCGGCCTGACGGGGAAGACGCGCGAGGCCGAGGACCTGCTGCGCGCCGTCATCGACCGCGCCACCGAGCATGAGCGGCCGCTGCTCGTCGCGAGTGCCCAGCGCGATCTCGCCAACATGCAGACGCTGACGGGGGACGTCGCCGCTGCGAAACAGCTGGCGCAGGCGGCCCGTGCCACGTTCGAACGGCTGGGGGCAAGGGTAGAGATCGACAAACTGGACGCGTTGCTCGCCGTGCGGAGTCCGACGACCCCGCTCGCGGCTTCGAATCAGGGCGTCGCGATGCGCACGCCGGACCCGTCGGTCCGAGAGCACAGGGCAGCCAAGTGATCAGGTTAGTCCGTCTTGTCCTGGTCGCGCTGACCGCTTTGGTGGGCGGATTCGCCTGCGACCGTTCGCCGACGGGCCTGCCGCAGCCTGGCCGACCGAGCGCGCTGCTCGAGAGCGCCTCGAGCTCGCAGACCGCGCCGACCAGGTCTGTTTCGTGCGCACCATTGCCCGGCGAGCCGCACTGCTTCAGCCCGAGGTCCGCGCGCCCGGCGCTCTCGTCTGATCGCCAGTCGACTGACCAGCGCAAGGGGAACTACGCCGTCGCCTGGTGAGGCGGGCGTAACCGTGAGACCGGGGAGGTGATGGTGGCCGTCCGTCGCGCCGTGATCGCACTGATCGTCCTGGTGGGAGGCTCCGCGTGCGACCGCTCGCCCACCGCGGCCGCTCCGGACCCCGTTGCTGCCAACCCGCGCCGGAACGTCGCCAAGAGCGCAGCCTTGCTCTCGTGCAAGCCCCTCGGCTACGACTCCGCCACGCAGACCGTCGGCCCGGCCGGCGGGGTCATCAAGATCAGCAAGCACAACCTGGTGGTTCCCGCGGGCGCGTTGATCGGAGTGGTGAGCATCACCGCGGTGGCGCCCGCGGACACGGTCAACCGCGTCGAGCTCCGGCCGGAGGGGCTCACCTTCAGCCAACCCGCGGTCCTCACGTTGTCCTACGGCAACTGCAAGGTGGTCCCGCAGTCCAAGCAGATCGCCTACACAACCGACTCATTGGCGATCCTGCAATACGTGCCCTCGTCTGACAACCCGACGGCCAAGCTGGTCACCGGGCAGCTGAGCCATTTCTCGAACTATGCCATCGCATGGTGACGGCGATTCCTTCATCGCGGAGATCACGGCTGTGAGAGTGACGCGTCTCAAATCCGCCGCGCTGGTCCTGAGCGCTGCCGCACTGCTGAGTTGCGGTGAGCCCCCGCTCGGCCCTGTCCCGCCGCCACGAGCGAGCCTCATCGGCTCGCTGCTGCAGGCCACGGGGCTGCTCCAGTGCACACCGCTGCCCACGGCGACGGCCACGCAAACGGTCGGCGCGGCGGGCGGGGTGATGTACGTAGGCCCGCATACGCTGTCGATCCCGGCAGGCGCGCTCGGCGCGCCGGTCACCATCACGGGGACGGCCCCGTCGGGCAACGTGAACCGCATCCAGTTCCAGCCCGAGGGCCTCGTGTTCCAGCGGTCGGCAGCCCTCACGATGAGCTACGCGAATTGCAGCCTGCTCGGGTCGCTCCTGCCGAAACGGATCGCGTACACCGACGACGCCCTGAACATCCTCAGCTTTTTGCTGTCGGTGGATAACATCTTCGCGCGGAAGGTCACCGGGAAGGTGAAC
>VBAL01000037.1:7881-18061 GCA_005888595.1 Candidatus Segetimicrobium genomatis | reverse complement strand
TTCGCTACTGCGCTAGGGAATTGCCTGGGCTTTCGGACTCTACCATGTAAGCTTTGGAAGGGAGACTACGGCACTTGAGAGAGCCAAGGCGGCGAGATATCAACGCGCAGCGTCACCGTTTGTTCGAGGACGCGAATGTTAGGCATGGTGAGTAGAATCTTTCTTGAAGTGCTCGGCACCGCGTCAAAAGAAAATCTACCCGCCACCGTAATCCGAGGCGCAATCCGGTCCGGAATCCTGGTGCCTCGAACAAGTTCGCCTCCACATCGTGGGTGTTTTCGATCGTCACCTCAACCCACGCACAACAGTCTTGTAGCATGACATCTGACACACGAAGTGTGAGACCCTTGTCAGAAGCAACCGCATCGATGTGGTACCCTACCGCGGGAAAATGCCACCATAGAGGAATGAACGGGATTTCATCTGCAACCTTGCCTTCGATGGCGGAGTAGAGACTACGTTGCGTGCTTGGATCGCCTAACGCAACTGCGCGGTCGATCAACGTGTCAACGTCGGGGTTGTTGTAGCCGAAGACGTTCAGGGAGCCTTTGGAGTATGCGAGGGACTCGAGGAGGCTCCGGCGGTCGCACGCATCCGTCGAGATCGTATGAAGTGACAGATGAACTTCCGGCGACATGGCCATTGATGCGAACGCCTCGAACTGAGAAAACTGCCGTAAGCGAAGACGGGCACCAAGCACCTCCAAGTCGCGGGCGACCGTGGCAAATTCCCCGTCCCCGAACGTGCCCTGCCGCCCTCTCTCGGCACTCTCCCAAAGGGAGAGTGCCCCCAACCCCTGTCCACTTCCACTTCTCTGAAGGAGATCTCGTGCAACCTGGAGGTCGTACGGCTGGGGACGCATGGTCGGGTCATGTCCGACACACCCAGGGGGCGCGACCGAGGTCGCGGTGACGTTAAAGAAGCCTGCACTCAACGTGACCCGTCGCCGGTCCAGAATGGCCGCAACGGCCCGCCTAGCGAGTGGGTTGTTAAAGGGCGGCTGGCGAGTATTGAAGCCCAAGATGCCTATGAAGAACTTCGTTGATTGGGCATTGGACTGACGGAGAAGCGGGAAGAATACCAGGAGACATATCACCGTCGCGGAAACTACGCACCAAAATACGGAGAGCTCAGTTGCCTGAGACCTCCTGCTCTTTCATCCACGGAACCTTGTGACGCGAAGCTCGCGACTTAGCGGAAGACAAGGCTTTCTGCAACCACCGGCACACCGCCTTCGGCGGAGAGCCAGCGGTCGATGCCATGTGTCGAATTCGCGTAATTGGGCCTGGTCAATGCTGGAGGCCAGATCAGTCTGGATCATAGGCGAGGAGGATGTCGCCGCGGCGCAAGTCGTCATGGAGTTAGCGTAAATACCTCATTTCCAGCACACCACCAGTCTGTGCAATCGTATTCCCGCGTAAAGAGAATCGACCTGCCTTCGGGAAGCCACACTGGGGATCTCCCACGGACGACTAGACGGACCACGCCGTTTTCATGTGCAAAGATGTGCGGCGCGAAGCTCCGGTCACCTTCAGGGACAGGCAGGCGGAATGGAAGTACAAATAATAAAACCCTTCCATCAGGAGAAATGGCTAAGTCAGAGGCCCACTCTGATCCGTACCCAGGCGCTTCAAAGATCCGGAAGCGCCTGCGGTCGCGGAGATCAAATGCGTCAATTCCTACCCCAACAGGGGAAATCCCCTGATATTTCCAGACCACGAACCCGACGAGCCGCCCGTTCGGGTACCATATCGGATACTTAAAACCCTCCTCACCAGCATCGGGTTGAATAGTCTGCTCCACCCGCCCAGTATCGGCCGCAAGCACGATGAGGTCGTCGCCGAAACGTGTCGTCTTCGAGGTCGAGGTCGCGGCGAGACGTCTCTCATCTGGAGACCAAGCGACGCAGTTCGCCCCGAGCCCCTCGGTCACTCTTCGTCGCTGTCCCGTTCGGAGATCCAGAATCCAGACATCCCCTCGGGAGGAGGGACCTGGAATCCAGGCGATTCTCGTCTTGTCCGGGGAAGGAGAGGCGCACGCGCCGCTGCTGAGAACTCTGATCTCGCCACTACGAAGGTCGACGAGCCCGATCTCAAAGTTGGATGCCAAGCTCCCAAGCGTCGCCACTACAGTCGTATCGTTGATGAATGCTAAGCGGGAAACGACTCTTGACAGACGGACAACCGGCGAACTTTGGCTTGTTGCCTGGGGTAGGCGTGATGCTCCGAGGCCAGCGCGAGAGAACAATAAGGGAATCGTGAGAGAAGTCATGATCATGATTGCGAGGAGGCTGCGGCCGACGAGCCTCATTTCCCATTTCATTGGGAATCCCCCCGAGCGGGGAGTCTCCTTGGTCATGTTGTCCCATTCGGTCTGAAACGGAGCAGATACTTCCGCCGTATTGATGTCCTTTCTAACATGTGCAAGCACACTTTGGCCGAACACAATAAATGCTCCAAAGTAAGTCTGCAAGACCTCAGGGTCGTCGTGGACGCCCCACCAGCGTGGCAAGGTCCCTCTAACAGCAACCGCGAGGGACCTTGCCACGCTGGTGGGCGGTGCAGGACTTGAACCTGCGACCTCATGCGTGTGAAGCATGCGCTCTAACCACTGAGCTAACCGCCCAGAGCCATGCCACCCAAGCCCTGAACCACTCCGCCGCTGCTCGGGTTCAGGACAAGCTCCGCGCGTGGTGCATGGCCGGTAGCGTCATTATAGGCGCGCGCTGCGAACAGCGTCAACGACTCCGGAATGCACGGAGACAGTCAGGAGATTCTTGGAGGTCCCTTACGGATCCGTCCGCGCATCTCTTCAGGGGAGTCGCGATAGGAGGATAGGTTTTCAAGCCACCAGGTCATCCCTTCCGCTGCATAGAGTCGGATTTTCTCAATTTTCGCCTGCTCCTCCAATTGTCCGAACCCAATGATGGCGACGTCAAATGGAACGGTTGTCGTCCTGAGCGTCTTGATGTACGTCAGCATCGGACGAAGGTCTTCCGGCTCTGGCCGCCACGTCGCTCCCAGCTTCAACGGGATGACCCCGTTCCACTTTGATGCTCGGCGGAACGGTGCCTTGTGAGGCCAAAAGCCACCTACCCATATGGGAATTCGAGACGCTTGCTTGGGACGAGGCAAGAACTGAGCCTTATCCACACGGTAGTGCTTGCCCTGATAGCTAAACTCGTCACCACTCCAAAGACCAACAAGGATGTCCAATGCTTCATCAAGCTTCTCCGCTCGAACCTTATCATTGCCGTCCTCTCCGAACGCTTCAAATTCCACGTCGGGCGGGTCCCCCAAACCCACACCGAGGATCAACCGTCCATTGGAGAGATGATCGATCGAAACCGTTTCGCGAGCCACCTTCCACGGCCGGCGACGGGCTAGAGGCGTGACCGTGGTTCCAATTCGAATTCGCTTAGTATTCATTGCGATCGCAGCCAACGCAATGAAGGCATCTACCATCGGGGCCCTCAGCTTTCGCTTGTACATTATGGTGTCAAAGAGGAAGAATCCATCCCAGCCCGCGTTTTCCGCATCAGCGGCCAGTTGCGCCAACGTGCGCGCGTACGAAGATTCCCCAAAGTTCGGGATATACAGGCCGTACTTGAGGTTGCCCATCCCGGCACCCCCTGGACGAATTTATGCCGTGCGCGGCTCAGCCTCTACGGTACTTGAGGCGGGGATGATTGAATTCGAAATTCGAAGGGGTTCTGCCTTCCCATCGACAAAGCAGACGTCATGACGGGAGAGTTCGAGCGTCTGGCCGCTGCAATCATCGCCTGCCGGAAGTGCCCCCGCCTGGTTCGCTACCGTGAGCGTGTCGCGCGCGTCAAGAAACGGGAATTCGCTGCCTGGGAGTACTGGGGCAAACCGCTTCCCGGATTCGGGGATCCGAACGCTGAACTCCTGATCCTCGGCCTCGCACCCGCCGCGCACGGAGGCAACCGGACGGGGCGGATGTTCACCGGTGATAGTTCGGGCCAGTGGCTGATGCGCGCGCTCTATCGAGCCGGATTTGCCTCACAGCCCACGTCCGAGCGTCGCGACGACGGCCTGCAACTGCAGAATGCGTTCATCACGGCGACAGTTCGTTGCGCGCCTCCGGACAACAAGCCCACCAGGAAGGAAATCGCGAATTGTTCCGGTTACCTGCGGCAGGAACTCACGCTGCTGCGCCGCGCTCGCGTCGTAGTGACGCTGGGCCAGATCGCCTTTTCGACCTTTCTCACGCTTGCGCACCAGTACGGCGTGGCCCTACCTCGCCCGCGGCCGCGCTTCAGGCACGGCGCGGTGTATCGCCTCCGTGCGACGCCACCGATTCCGCCGCTGGTGATCGCTTCCTACCACCCCAGCCGTCAAAACACACAGACAGGCCGGCTGACGGAAGCGATGCTGGACCGCGTGTTCCGCCGTGCGCGCCGGTTGCTTCAGCAGGACGGAATCGGTGGCTAAACCTGCCCGCGGCATTTTCCTTCTGCTGGGTCTCATTACTGTAGTCCGTCTGATCTTCGCCGCGTCATTCCCGCCGCAGGATGATGAAGCGTACTACTGGACCTGGGCGCACCATCTCGCCTGGGGCTACCCGGACCATCCGCCAATGATCGCCTATGTCCTGCGGGCAACGTTGGCCCTGGCCGGCGACACGCCGCTGGGGATCCGCATGGGACCGGTGCTGCTGGCGTTCGGCACAGCCGTGCTGCTGTGGGATCTTGGCACCCGGATGTTTGGGCCGGCGGCCGGTCGCATGGCGGCGATGTGGTTGCAGCTGGTACCCGCTCTCGCGCTGGGCGCGGTGTTCGCAGCTCCCGATGCACCTCTAGGATTTTTCTGGATTCTCACCCTCTGGTCGTTCTGGCGCGCCCTGATGTCTAGCTCGGTCGCCGGGTGGCTGATCACAGGCCTGGCCCTGGGCCTGGCATTGATGAGCAAGCTCACTGCCGTGTTCTTGGCCCTCGCGTTACCGGCATTTCTATTGACCTCCCCTACGCACCGCCGATGGCTCCAGAGGTGGGAACCATACGCGGCTGCATTGCTGTCTATGCTTGTAGTCCTACCGGTCATCTTGTGGAATGCGGATCACCAGTGGATCATGATCCGGAAATCCAGCGCGCCCGCTCCCTGGACGCAACTTGGCTCCGCCGGCCTCAGCATCTTGGCCTATACGGCTGGGCAGCTTATTTACTACGGGCCAGTCGCGGCGGTGCTGCTCCTCCTTGCGCTTGCGGCGAGCGCGCGATGGGCCCGCCGGGGCGATGCCCGGTTCGCACTCGTCACGTGGGCGAGCATCCCGCTCATCGGGGTCAACTGGCTGGCAAGCCTGCAGGGAATTCCCAAGCCGCACTGGCCGGCCCCAGGCTATCTAGTCGCGCTGCTCCCCGCCGCGGCGCTGTGGCCTCAGGTGCGGACCCAACGGATTTGGCGCGTGCTCGCCGGGATAGCCGTCGCTCTCAACCTGTTGATCGTCGGCGTGATTCATATCTTCCCGTTCCGTCCGACCCCGTCGCTCGTGGGGCAGCTGTGGGGATGGGACCAGGTAGCCTCGAGGCTGGACACGCTCGTCAGCCAGACGCCGGGTGGCCGAGACGTCTTTATCCTCTCCGTCAGCTACCAGACGGCAGCGCAAATCGACTACCACACTCATGGCCGGTTTGTCGTGACGACGGCGGGTCTGAGCGATGCCTTTGCCGTTCGCCGCAACATATACGCACTGGTGGGCCGGGACGCGATATTCATTAACGACGTTGCGGGGGCACCGGGACTACCGCTGAGTCTGATGTTCGAAAGAGTCGAACGCCTGCCGGACATCGATGTGATGCATGGCGGGCAGATTGTGCGCCGCTTCGCGGTCTTCCGCTGCTACGGGTTCAGGAGCCTGCCGGTTCCAGACTGAATCCGCACACTCTAGGAGCGTTCCCGGACGGACCGCGGCGCCGGCGTCCCATCGTAAACGATCCGCCTTCCCTCGATCCTGGCAAACGGGGTCAGCCGGTGTGTCCGGTCGAGGATGTGCACGACCTCCACGCCACGCGCCAGCAGCGCATCGGCAACCAGCTGGCGATGGCATCGCCACGGAACGGCCTCTGCGCACATGATCGCCACGGTATGGCTCTGTGCGTCGGCCAACAGCTGCTCAAGCGCGGCAGCAAACGCGGGCGTCTCCATGTAGTCCGCGTATCCACGAAACGACTCACTGCGCCAGCCGGTGTGAGGAGACTCCGGCCGGGGCCGCCGCCATCCCCCCAGGTCCTTCACGTGGCGGTAGCCGATACCGGCCTCCTGCAATGCGGCGGCGAGTGCGTCGCGTGCGAAATGTGGGTACCGCCTGGACGCAGGTACCACACGAATGTCTTCTAGGAGAGTGCTCTCGTAGGCGGAGAGGAGTGAGAGAAACTCATCCAACGAGCGCGTAGAATGGCCGACGGTGTAAATGCGCACAAGTTCTAGGGGGTTTGCAGCGTCAACAACAGGTTCTCTTTGAGCAGCGCGACGGAAGACAGCCGGACTGCCAGTTCCTCCGCCCGTTCGGCCACCCAGGTGCACTGGGCGCCGGGATGTACCCGGCGCGGCGCGCCATGGCCGTA
This sequence comes from Candidatus Segetimicrobium genomatis, assembly GCA_005888595.1. Taxonomy (GTDB): domain Bacteria; phylum Sysuimicrobiota; class Sysuimicrobiia; order Sysuimicrobiales; family Kaftiobacteriaceae; genus Telluricultor. The sequence goes on along the minus strand of VBAL01000037.1, from coordinate 11,478 downwards.
TGGAGCATCCAAGGACGCCGTCTCCGGGTGCAGCGCCGCCTGCGAAAACACATCCAGCGCAGCGCGGACCAAACGCACCGCGTCCCGCACCGCCGCATGGCCTTGATGAATGTCCTCCATCTGCAGCCGGGGAGCCAACGACCGCAACCAGGCGATCTCCTCGTCCCACCGCCTCGTAATCGCGTCCACCTCGCTGAGCGTATCGCGCATCACGGCGGCGGCGTCGAGCAGGTCCTGTCCGATGCGTCCCTGCACGCCGGTCTGCGGATGGTACTTGAGTTCGCCGGCATAACGGCGGAACATAACCGAGGCCTCGCGCAGCCGCTGTGCGAGGCGGAGGGCCCGCGCGTGCGCCGCCCGCCACTGCGGCATTCTTTGATCTCTCGTCGTTGCCGTCATACGTTTGACCCCATTCAACTGCCTATGTTACAGTGGTTACCGTTGTGCCCGCCAGGGCCCCCATCGTCTAGCCCGGCCTAGGACATCGGCCCTTCAAGCCGGTAACGCGGGTTCGAATCCCGCTGGGGGCACAACAGCAGGATCCGTCATTCAACCCCGTCCTCTTTTTCGCCGTCCCGGCCTCGTCACTACAATTTGAGGGAGGGGTCAGGTATGCCAAACAACTCAACTGCCTACATGCGTGAGGCACCTGGAGGCACGATGGTCGATCGATCCTTCATGGGACTGGCGCGCCTCGCATTCGCGCTCGCGCTCGCCGTCCCGGCTCTGCTCGGCGTGGCGCTGCTCTTCGTGGCGCATGCGTTCGCTCCCGGAAGCCTGGCCCACGACGTGGTGCGCGATCTGGGCATCGCAGCGTTCGTGTCGGTCATTATCACCGTGGTGATCGAGTTCTATGCGCGGAGCCGGCTGCAGGCTGAGATCCGGTCGGGGGTCATCGAAGCGGCAGTGGCGCGGTTGGTCCCCGAGCGGGTGTGGGAGAAGATCAAGATCGAGATCCTCTCCCAAGACACGATCAGACACGACTGGACGTTGATCATGAATGTCGTGGACGACCCGACGCTTGGCGACGGACGATTCCGGTCGGACACGATCCAGTCGTACGAACTGTACAACCTCACCGGCCGGGAGACCACCGTCCTGGTGCAGCACGACCTGTACCCACACATCACAGGTCATGACGCGGCCGGCGACCCGCTGCCTCGGTTTGTTCGCGTCACCGTGGGGTCAACACATTATGAAGGCGTGGAGCTCCATGAGTTGCTGCGGGAGGACGGCTTGAAGCTCGAACTCCCTGTCCCTCTCCCAGCGGGAGAAGTGGGTGTGCCCGTACGGCTTGAGGTGAAAGAGATCGTCCGGGCGAACGATACCTTCGTGTGGTGGATGACCAACACCACCGATAGAGCCACGGTGGAGATTGCCGCCCCGGACAATCTGCGGTTCACCTTGAGAGCGCCCTTCCACCACGGTCCGCTGCAGGAGATTACCCCCGGCCGCAGATGGACGTTCCCTGGGATCATTGCGTTGGGGCAGGGGCTGGAGTTCTTGACGGAGCTGCATCAATAGCTTACAAGACCGCCTTCACCATGCCTCCATCGACCTGGAGGGTCGTCCCGGTGACGAACGCGGCGCGCGGGGAGGCCAGGAACACCACGACGCTGGCGAATTCCTCGGGCTGACCCACGCGGCCCAACGGGACCTCCGCCGTCCACAGCCGGCGTTCAGCCTCCTCAAACGACGTTTTCTCGCGCTCCGCAAACGTCTTGGTGAGCGACTCCAGCCGCTCCGTCGCGATCGGCCCAGGGCATACGGTATTCACCAGGATGTTGTCCGGTCCCAGCTCGGTCGCCAATGTCTTGGCGAGCCCTACCACCGCCAGGCGAACCGCATTGGACAGCACGAGGTTCGGCAGCGGCTGTTTGACCACGTATGACGCGATATTGATGATGCGCCCGCCGCCCTGTTTCCGCATATGCGGGATGACGGCCCGCGTCAGCCGCACCGCGCTCATCAGGTTCAGCCCGATTCCGGCCCACCATTGTTCGTCGCTGATCTCCACGAATGGCCCGGCCGGGGGACCGCCGGCGTTGTTTACGAGAATATCGATCCGCCCGAACCGCTTCGCTGCGGTGCTGACGAATCGGTCTGCGTCTTCGGCGTTGCTGACGTCGGCCTGCACCGGCAGCACGTCACCGCCGATGTCCGCGGCCGCGGCTTCCAGAGCCTCTTTGCGGCGCGCGCAGATGGCGACGCGGGCCCCTTCCTCGACAAACAGCTTCGCCACCGCTTTCCCCAGGCCACGGCTGGCGGCCGCCACGAGCGCGGTCTGACCCCGCAGGCCCAGATCCATCCACCCGCCCTCCCTCGACAGTCGTGGCTGCGCCATGCATCCAAGCGCAGCGCGTGGTGCGTGGCTACTTGTCTTTCTCGTCGTTCTTGGAGTCGCCGGACCGTCCGGCCGGCGCGAAGCGGCGCAGCCGCTCGGCCAGTTCGCTGAGGCGCCGTCCGACCAGGGAGTTGACCGTGCCGTCCGGGTACTGGCCGTCGGCGTCAGGCTCACCCGCCGGCAGCCCGGTCAGAACCTCCAGGCCCTCGTCGATCGTACGGACAGCCCAGATATGAAACTTGCCCTGTCGAACGACATCAACCACATCCGGCCTCAGCATCAGATTGGCGACGTTTTGCACGGGGATCATCACGCCCTGCCGCCCGGTGAGCCCGAGCGCCTTGCAGACCGCGAAGTACCCCTCGATCTTCTCGTTGACGCCGCCGATCGGCTGAATTTCCCCCTTCTGGTTGACCGACCCGGTGACGGCGATGCTCTGCTCGATCGGCACGCCGGATAGTTCAGAGAGCAGCGCGTAGAGCTCGGTGGAGCTGGCGCTGTCGCCTTCCACCTCCGAATACGTTTGCTCGAACGTCAACGACGCGTTTAGACTGAGCGGTTGCTGCTGCGCGTACTTGCCGCCCATGTACGCGGCCAGAATGGCCACGCCTTTGCTGTGGAGACGGCCCGACATCTCTGTCTCGCGCTCGATGTTCACCACACCGCGGCTGGTAGTCCCCCAGCTGCAGGACCGACAGCCCGTTCACCTGACCCGGTTTCACGCCATCGACGTCAACGAGCAACTGACCCTCGGCGATCATCTGCCGGAGGCGCTCCTCGATGCGATTGGATCGATACACCTTCTCGTCAACCGCCCGATCCACATCGGCCCCGGCGACGACGTCATGACCGGCCTGCTGGGCCCAGGCCGAGGCTTCAAAGATGATCTCGACCATGTCATTGAAGCGCGTGGACAGGCGCTGCTGGTGCTCGGCCAGCCGGGCGCTGTGCTCGAGCACGCGCGCCACGGCGGACCGGTCGAAGGGCCGCAACCCCCGCCGGTTGCAGATGGCGCCGACCGCTTCAGCGTAAGCCCGGGTGGCCTCCTGCGTTCGCTCAACCTCGACGTCGAACTCGGCCTTGATCTTGAAGAGCTTACGAAAGTCCTCATCGAGCACGTAGAGGAGCTGAAAGATCTGTGGCGTCCCGATGAGGAGCACCTTCACATCCAACGGAATCGGCTCGGGCCGGAGCGTGGCCGTGGGCATCAGACCGAGCTGTTCTCCGATATTTTCGAACCGCGCCTCCCCGCT
>VBAL01000037.1:0-7855 GCA_005888595.1 Candidatus Segetimicrobium genomatis | reverse complement strand
CCTGCAGTGTGAGGAAGCCGCCGCTGGCCTGCTGCAGAGCCCCGCACTTGATCATGGTGAAGTCTGTGACCAGCGCGCCGAACTCGCCGCGGTACTCCACCTTTCCCAGTAGGTTGTAGTAGGTCGGGTTGCTCTCCTCGATTACCGGCGCGCCCCGGAGGTGGCTGTTGTCCACGACGAGGTTCACCCGGTAGCGGGTAAAGGGGTCCTGCCGGCGCATGAACGCCGCGAGTGGAAATGGGGCGGGCGATTCTTCCTGCTCTTTGAAGTCGTCCAGGTGCTCGACCACATCGGCCAACACCTGGTCCAGGTAGGTTACGATTTTTTGGTGATCGGCGTAGCGGTCTTTCAAGCGGGCGATGGGATGACTGGCCGCTGAACTCACCACCCGCTGTTCCAGCTCGCGCATGGCGTCTCGCGCCTCACGCTCGATGATCCGGACCTTGCGCACCGCTTCGCCCACTTCCTCTTGCAGCGCGCGGCCGCGGCGGGTGATCTCGTTCCGCTGCTCCTCCGGGAGCAGGTTGAACAGCTCCGGGGTGATCGGCTCTCCAGAGGGACCGACCGGCACCGTCGGCCTTGGTCTCGAGTTCCTGCCACACGTCCGCGATCCGCTGCTCGAACGACTGGACCAGCTCGCGTCTTCGCGTCTCAAACGTCTCACTGGCGAAAACCTTCCGAATGGCGTCTTTGAGCTCGTCCATGAGCTCATCGATGTCTTTGCGGAATTTCACCCCGGATCCCGACGGCGGCGAGAGGGCGGCCGGCTGGTCGGGCTGCTGAAAGTTGTACACGTAGCACCAGTCCGGCGGCGCGGGCTTGGCGGCCGCGACGGCCTGCACTTTCTTCCGCGCGTACGTCGTACGCCCGGTGCCCACCGGCCCAGAGATGTACACGTTGTAACCGGGCTGCTGGATGGTCAGCGCCAATTCGAGCGCGCGCACGGCGCGGTCCTGCCCGACGATGACCTCGTCGGCCTTCAGTTCTGCGGTCGTCTTAAATGGAAAAGTCTTGGGGTCGCACGCCCATCGCAGCTGCTCGGGCAAAAGCCGGTGGGGCGTGCGCAAATCACGTTGAGTCACAGAAGGTCCTCCGACATTAAATGTAGCGTACGACTGTGGATACTCCGTTCGTAGGTTCTCTTAGCCGGCGCGGGGTCCTCCGGTGCGGGCACGGGCATTGGAACAGCACGCGAAATGGCGGGCTACGACTTCTTCGGTACCGTGGGGAACGGAATGAGGCCCGTCTGCCGGCGCAACAGCAGCTGCTTGGACTGTGGGACGCGGGGATGGTGCATGATGTTGAAATCCAGACGTTTCCCGCACACGCAGACCCGCTCTAATTCCTGGCTCGCGTCCACGAAGATCCGGCTCGCCGCCTCCGCCCGCGTCCGGACGGCGTCGACGGCCCCGGAACGGCGATCCTCCTCATCCTCTTTGAGTCCCATCTCCCGGGGCGCGGAGCCGCTCAGTTCATACATCAAGGCCTTGGGGTAGTAGACGCTATATGTGCGACCGCACCCACCGCACGAGAACGTGAAGACGAGGGCCATGACTCCATTGTATACCCTGGTGGTATAGTTGAACCAAGACGTGATCGGGAGGGAACGGTTATGCTGCGCAAGGTTGCGTATGGGGTGATCGGGGCCGGCGTGATTGCGGCATTGGGAGTGTTTATCTATCTAGCCGGATGGCACGCGGGCGCCGCCCTGCACCATTCGGCGCAGGGCAACGCCGCGCAGCCCGCCGCGGTCTCCGCCATGCCCGCGCAGAACCTCCCGGTGCAGCCCGAGATCATCCCATTCCCGGGGCCGGACCGCCAGGGACCAGGTCAGGGCCTCGGACAGGGGCAAGACTGCCAGCCGATCATTCTCTTTTACTATCAGGGGAGGCTGTATCAGTTGATGCCGGGCCCGGACAATCTGCCCGGTATGCCGGGTAGCCCGCCGGAGTATTTCCCGCTCCGTCCGTACCAGGGCCCGCAGATTCCTGGATTGCCGTTCGGGCCCGCGCCACAGCCCTTTCAGCAGCCACCGGGGTTCCAACCCGTGCAACCGCGTTTTTGACGTTCCGTTTCCCCTCTCCCCTCCGGGGGGGAAGAGGGTGTGGGCGTTGCCCTGAACCCGAGCGGAGCGAGTGGTTCAAGGTGAGGGGGGAACGTTATCCGAGGGATAGTCGTTCGCTGATTGCCTCGAGTGTCGCTGGAATCGGCGCCGGCAGGTTTGCGCGTGCCTGGATCACCTCGGGGTCTTTCAGTCCGTGTCCGGTCAGCTGATGCGCGCGGCCCATCTTGAGCACGCCTGCCACCGACGCGGCCGAGGCGGGTTCCACGAATATCCCTTCGCGCGCCAGCTGGTCCTGTGCGGCCAGAATCTCCTCATCCGTCGCGGCCAGCAGCGTCCCACCGGATTCGCGGACCGCGGTCATCGCTCCATCCCAACTTGCCGGCCGGCCGATACGGATCGCGGACGCCACAGTACGCGGCTCATCGACCGGATGCCCCTGAACCAGCGGCGCGGCGCCTTCAGCTTGGACGCCGACCATTCTCGGCAGTGACTTACTGCGCCCGGCCGCCCGATATTCCTTGAATCCCGCCCAATAGGCGGTGATGTTGCCAGCGTTTCCTACGGGAATGGCCAGCGTCTGTGGCGCCCGGCCCAGCGCGTCACAGATCTCGAATGCTGCGGTCTTCTGTCCGGCGAGCCGGTGGGGATTGACGGAGTTGACCAGCGTGAGTCCAAGGAGCGGCGCTGCCTCGCGCACCAGATCCAGGGCGCGATCAAAGGCGGCCTGGACGGCGATGATGGTCGCCCCGCAGGCAATACCCTGAACCAATTTCCCCAGGGCGACACCAGACGCGGGAATGATGAGCGCGCATGGCAGTCCTGCTCGAGCGGCATAGGCAGCGGCCGAAGCGGCCGTATTCCCGGTAGACGCGCAGATGATCCCGCGCGCGCGGGCCTCCGCCGCCTTCGACACCGCCACGGTCATCCCGCGATCTTTGAACGATCCGGTGGGATTCGTGGCCTCGTATTTGACCAGCAGCCGCAAACCAACCGGAGCCCCCAGACGGGACTCCAGCAGTGGGGTTCCGCCTTCGCGGAGGGTGATGACCGGCGTGGCGTCTGTAAAAGGAAGAAATTCCCGATACTCCTCAACGACGCCCCGCCACATGCGCGGCTGCATATAGATTCCGGCGATCCTCCCGAAGCGAGTCCTGCCTACTGGTTACGGCCTGCTGCGCGCCGGCTCCTGGCCGATGGGGCTTGGCAGACGGAGGCTGCCAGAATACGATGAAGCTGCACCGGTACACGATGCAGGAGGGAAAGTCGAATGCAACTGCCCGAAAATGTTCAGAAGTTCCTGGAGAAGCCGAATTTCGCCGTGCTGGCCACGGTCAGCCCGAAAGGCCGACCGCAGGCCACGCCGGTCTGGTTCATGCTGGATGGCGAGGAAATTCTAATGGACACGTCGCAGGGGCGGGTGAAGCTCCGCAACCTGGAGGCCAACCCCTACGCGGCGATCGCCGTTGTGGACAAGGACAATCCCTATCTATACGTGCAGATTCGCGGCGAGGTCCGCCTGGACTTTGCGAACGGCGCGCGCGACATCGACCGTCTCTCGATGCGTTACGGGGGCCAGCCGTACAAATACCCGCCGACAGATTCCCCACAAAAGCGGGTGAGTCTCCGCATGCGTCCCACCGGATTCTCCGGCATGGGAATGGGGTAGGCATGCCGATGGCCGCCACGTACGGGATGCTCCTCGACGGCAAGCAGATCCCCGCGCAGCGCGAGGAGACGATCGAGGTGCGCAACCCTGCCAACACCGACGAGATTGTCGGTATCGTACCCAAGGGTGCATCCGAGGACGTGGAGCGGGCGGTGACCTCCGCTCAGAAAGCATTTGAGATCACGTGGTGGCCACGATTGCACGAGTCTCGCCGGCGCGGTCGTGTGCTCCAGAAATTTGTCGCGCTGGTCGAGGCACGGAAGGAGGATCTGGCGCGGCTCTTGACCCGCGAGCAGGGCAAGGTCTACCGCGAGGCCCAAAGCGAGATCGAGAGCCTCACCAGCACCTTTGACTACTACGCCGGATACGGAGGGAAGATCACCGGCACCGTCACCTACGCCCGCGACGGCGATAATGTGATTAAGCTAGAAACTCGCAAGCAGCCCATCGGCGTCTGCGCCGCGATCCTGCCGTTCAACTTCCCCGTCTCGCTCTACGCCTGGAAGGTGGCGCCGGCACTAATGGCCGGCAACGCGGTCGTCATCAAACCAGCGACCACCGCCCCACTCACCGACATCGTCCTCACCCAAATGCTCCACGAAGCGGGGGTGCCGGCGGGTATCGCCAACCTCGTGACGGGCCCGTCTGCCACCGTCGGGAACACGCTCATTAGGCATCCCGCCGTGCGGAAGATTGCGCTCACCGGCTCCACGGAGACAGGCCGGATCATCTACACGGCGGCTGCAACGGGGCTCAAACACGTCACGCTGGAACTTGGGGGCAGCGATCCGAGCGTCGTGTGCGACGACGCTGACTTGGTGGCGGCGGCCGAGACAATCGTACGCAGCGGGCGCTTCCGCAACGCCGGTCAGTCCTGCACGTCGGTGAAACGTGTCTACGTCTTCGACCGTGTCTTCGACGAGTTCGCCAGGCTGGCCGCGGGCTACGCCCGGTCGATACGAGTCGGCAACGGGCTGGATCCAGCCGTCGAGATGGGCCCGCTGAACAATGCGCAGGTGCGCGATGACGTGGAGCGGTTGCTGCAGGACGCCCTCCAACGCGGCGCGGTCCTGGTCGCCGGCGGCGCCAGACCGTCCGGCGGGGATTACACCAGGGGCTACTTCCTACAGCCGACGGTGCTGACCGCGGTCCCGGAGGACGCCGCGATCTGGGCGGAGGAGTGTTTTGGCCCCGTGCTGCCGCTCGAGCGCGTCCATAACCTCGACGAGGCGATCGCCAAAGCCAACGACTCTCCCTACGGACTTGGCGCAGCCATCTGGTCGGAGAACACGAAGACCATCGAGCGGTTCGTCGACCGGATCCAGTCCGGCATGGTGTGGGTGAACTATAAGCCGCTCAGTCTCCCGGAGGCGCCGTTCGGCGGGGTGAAAGATAGCGGCATCGGCCGCGAGCTGGGAGCCGAAGGGTTGGCCGAATACCTGGAGACGAAATCAGTCCGGACATTCGTCGGGAAGAGCGAACGGTAGTCCCATCGCAGAATTGATAACTCTGCCTCGACGCCCGTCCCGGTCGGGTGCGCCCAGTGTGGGAGGTGCGAGTGATCGATCCCGTCACGGTTGAGATCATCACCGGCAAACTCCTCGCGACCGCCGACGAGATGGGCATCATCCTCGCCCGCACGAGCATGAGCCCCGTGATCTACGAGGTGCTGGACTTCGCCTGCGGGATCACGGACGCGGACGCCCAGCTCGTCGCCCAGACCAACGGTATTACCTTGTTCACCGGCACCTTTGCGATGCAGGTGCAGAGCATTCTTCGAAAGTACGCGGGCCGCATCGCTGTGGGCGATGTCTATATGACGAATGACCCGTATGCGGGCGGGACGCACACGGCCGACATTGCGTTGATCAAACCCGTCTTTTTTGGTGACAGGATGGTTGCCTTCGCCATTGCGGTCGCGCATTGGAGCGAGGTCGGCGGCAAGGTTCCCGGCAGTCTTTCTCCGGATGCGACCGAAGTCTACCAGGAAGGCGTGCAGTTCCCCCAGCTGCGCCTCTTCCGCGGCGGCGAGCTGGTGAACGAGGTGGTCGAGATCATCGCCGCCAACGTCCGGCTTCCCAAGATGTCACTGGGGGACTTGAATGCCGAGATCGCCGCGGTGCGGATCGCCGACGCGCGCCTGCAGGAAATCTGCAGCCGCTACGGGGTGGACACGCTCTTGGCGACGTTCGCCGATATCCTCGACCACGGCGAGCGCATGAGCCGGCAGGCCGTCCGCGAGATCCCCGACGGCGTCTACACGGCGGATGACCGCATCGACGGCGACGGCATCACCGCATCGCAGATTCCAATTCACGTCAGCGTCACCGTGGCCGGCGATGAGATGACAATCGATTTCACCGGGACCAGCCCATCGGTCGCCGGTCCTATCAACTGCGCGCGCGGGGCGTTGATGTCGGCCTGCAAGACGATCTTCAAGGCCATCACCGACCCACAGGCCCCCAGCAACGAGGGCTGGTTTCGCCCCCTGCGCATCGTCGTCCCTGACGACACGGTGTTCAGCGCCACCAAGCCGACCCCGACCGGCTGGTACTATGAGGGCTCGGCGTACGTCTCCGAACTCGTCTGGAAGGCCCTCGCCCCGGCGGCACCGCACCGTCTCACCGCGGGGAGTTATGTCAGCCTGTGCGCGTCGTACATAGTGGGGTTCGACCCGCGCAGCAACGAGCTCTTCGTGCATATCGAGCCTCACAACGGCGGGTGGGGCGCGGGCATCGACAAGGACGGTGAGAGCGGGCTCATTGCCACCACCGATGGTGATACGTACAACTACCCGGTGGAGCTGGTGGAAGGAAAATTCCCGCTTCGTCTGGAGCGGTACTCCTTCAACGTGGAAGACGGCGTCGGCGCCGGCCGCTTCCGCGGTGGATACGGGCTCGTGCGCGAGTACCGCATCCTCACCAACCGCGCCGGCACCTACGCCAGCATCGGCCGGTCGATTGAACGGCCCTGGGGTGTGGCCACCGGGCTCGACGGGACGGTGAACTACATGGAGATCCTCGCCGACGGGCAACGCTATCGCGGCGCGCGTGTCCCACACACCCCGCTGCAGGAGGGAAGCCTGGTGCGGATCGTGACCGGTGGTGGAGGCGGGTACGGACCTCCCACGGAGCGGGATCCCGACCGCGTGCTAAATGATGTGCTGGACGATCTCATCACCCCTGCGCAGGCCCGCACTATCTACGGCGTGGTGATCCGCGGGGATCTGACCCTCGATGCGGACGCAACCCAACGGGAACGGGCGCGACGTACAAAAGGACGCGAACGGTGACCCTCCGGGTGGCGGCCGACATCGGCGGGACTTTCACGGACCTTGTCTTTTTCAATGAAGTCAGCGGGGAGATCGGCGTGGCCAAGGCGCTGACCACGCCACGCGCGTTTGCCGACGGCGTCATGGACACGATCGCGGTTGGCGAAGTGGAGCTACGGGACGTCGGCTACTTCATCCACGGCACGACCATCGTCATCAATGCCATTACGGAGCGCAAGGGCGTGAAGACCGCCCTCGTGACCACGGCCGGCTTTCGCGACGTGCTGGAGATCGGACGGGGGAATCGTCCCGACCTGTACAACATGCGGTTCGAGAAGCCGCGCCCGTTTGTCCCGCGACGCTGGCGGTTTGAAGTACGGGAACGCATCGACCGGGACGGGCGGGTACTGCAGCCCCTGTGGGACCAAGACCTCGATGCCGTCGTCACACGCTGTCGCCGTGACGGGATCCAGGCTATCGCCATCTGTCTCCTCCACGCCTACGCCAATCCGGCGCATGAAGAGGCATGCGCCACCTATCTCCGCCACCATCTGCCCGAGGTGGCGATCACGTCTTCGCATGACATCACGCGAGAGTGGCGAGAGTACGAGCGCAGCAGCACCACGGTACTAAACGCCTACGTGCAGCCGATTGTCGAGACCTACCTCGGCCACTTGGAAACTGCGCTTGGCGGGGGCGGGCTCAGCGGTGATCTGTATGTGATGCAGTCAAACGGGGGCACCACCACGTTCAACGCGGCCCGGCACCGCCCAATCTACTTGATTGAATCAGGCCCCGTCGCCGGCGTCATCGGGGCGGCCATGGTCGGGCAGCTGAGCGAGCAGCCCAATAT
>VBAL01000116.1:8565-28160 GCA_005888595.1 Candidatus Segetimicrobium genomatis | reverse complement strand
GCTGGGAAACCATTTTCACCTGCTGGTCGAAGCGACGGACACGCCGGTGTCCAAAATGATGCACACGCTCCTGCACCGGTACGCTCAGTACGTGAACCGGATTCACCGGCATTGGGGACACCTTTTCGGGGATCGGTTTTGGGCCAGGGTGTGTTCGGAGGAGTACGATGTGCTTTCGGTCCTTCGATACGTACACCTAAATCCGCTGCGGGCGGGGTTGGTGCCCCGACTGGAACTCTATCCGTGGAGCAGCCACCGCATCTATCTGGGCATCACCGGTGTGCCCTGGGTTGCGACGACAATCCTGCAATCGTTTCATGCGGACCGCAATCGCGCGGTAGCCGCCTACGCGGAGTTCGTCGCGGACGGAGCCCGTGTCTGTGCGCATCGCGAGCAGGACGGACACGTCACGAAGGCACGCCACCTTGGTAGCGGGAATTAGACGCACGGGGAGGAGGAGTAGGGCATGATGTACTTCACCCGCGGGGGTGTGCGTCTGGCCTACGAGGAGACGGGCACGGGCCTGCCGGTCATCCTCATCCACGGGTTTCCTTTCTCCCGTCAGATGTGGCAGCCGCAGGCGCCCCTGGCGCGCACCGTTAGGCTGATCACCCCGGACCTGCGCGGGTTCGGGGAGTCCGAGGGTGCGCCGTCGTCACTGGATGACCTCGCCGACGACCTGCAGGCGCTCGTCGAACATCTCGGCCTTACCTCGGCGGTCTTCGGGGGATTTTCCATGGGGGGATACGTACTGTTGCGCTACCTGGCCCGCCACGCCGACCGCGCGAAGGCCATCCTCCTTCTAGATACGCGCGCGGAGGCCGACACGCCGGAGGGACAGCAGCGCCGCTATGACGGCATCGCGCGCATCGAGCGGGAGGGACCGGCCGGGTATCTCGACGATTTCGTCAAACTGGTCGTCTCGACGAAGACGCTGGAGTCGCGACCGGATTTGGTAAAAGCCGTCCGCGCGCTGATGGAGAGCCGGCGGATCGCTTCCCTGGCCGCGGGCCTGCGGGCGATGGCGCAGCGGCCCGACAGTACACCGCTGCTCTCGTCGATCGGCGTCCCGACGCTCATCGTCGTGGGAGAGGATGACAAGGCCACGCCGGTCAGTAGCGCCAGGACGATGCAGGCGGCGATTCGCTCTTCCCGTCTGGTCCTCATCCCCGAGGCCGGCCATGTCAGCAACCTCGAGCAACCCGAGCGATTTAACGCCGCACTCCTGGAGTTTCTGCAGACCCTGCGATAAGCGGGCCGCGGGCTACGCCGGCAGCCGGCCGATGAGATCGTGGCGGGAAAACGGGCCGGGCTGGGCGATCAGCGCGCGGGCGTGATCCACCTGTCCCCACACGTTCCACAATAAGACCCCGCGGACACGACCATCCCGCAGGTAGTAGACCACGCCTTCGCGGTGCGGCTCCTTCCAGTCTTCGATCATGGTCAGGCGCGAGTCCAGGTCGCCAACGGCTTCGTACCCGAGCTCGAAGAGATCAGAGTAGAAGAACGGCAGGTGATGATACGGGGTGGGCTGTCCGGCCATATTCCGGCCGGCGGCCTGACCCATGGTGTTGGCATTATCTTCGTGCTCGACGCGGATGCGCTCGCCCAACGCCGGGTTGGGGAACCGCGCCACATCGCCGGCGGCATAGATCTCCGGGGCGCTGGTGCGCAGGAACTCATCCACGACGATGCCGTCCTCGGTGCGGAGCCCCGCCGCCGATGCGAGGTGATCCTCGGGCTGAATGCCGATGCCGGCCACGACGCCGTCGACCTCTACCTCTCGCCCACGCTTTGTCGCCAAGACCGTCTTCCCGCCCCTGATGGTCATCCCGGACACCAGCTCGCCCGCCAGTACCTCCACGCTCTTCTCCCGGTAGTACTGGTTGAGTGCCTGGGCCAGTCCCGCGGGGAAGACGCGGCTGCCGATGCCCTCATCGGGGAACAGCATCACCACCTGATTGCCGTTCATGGACAACGCGGCGGTGATCTCCGAACCGATAAACCCGCCTCCGATCACGGCAAACCGCCGTCCGGCGCCCACCAGCTCACGCAGCCGCTGGTAGTCGTCTAGCGACCGGAAGTAGAGGATGCGATCGCCCTCGTGATCGAACGGCAGGCGGCGTGGCCGGCCGCCGGTCGCCAGCAGCAATCTGTCGAAGGTGTACACTGTCCCGCGATCATCGACCACAAGCTTGCCGGATTTATCGAGTTGAATGACCCGGCGGCCCAGGTGCAGCTCCGCGCCGAGCTTGGCTGTGCCCCGCCAGATCTGCTCGATGGACTGGTCTTTCCACAGTCCCTTGGACAGCGGAGGGCGGTTGTAGGGCGGGTGCGGCTCGGCGCCGATCAGGCCGATGGGTTCGGCGGGATCGACCTCGCGGATGCCGTGGACGGCGGCATCACCGGTCATGCTGGCGCCAACGATGAGATACCGGTAGTGTGGCATTCGAACGTTCCCCTCTCATGGTGGCGGACCCCGCCGGGGAAGTCAAATCACCTTGACCGCGAGGATGTTCTCTGCTATATTCCGGGGAAATATATAGACGTGTGCAGGGCCACGGCGCCCTCCCTCTGGAGGCGCCGTATCTGTTTTCTGGGGGACCTCGAACCCGGAGATCATCGAACAGGAGGACACCGCATGAAGGAACAGATTCGTAACCATCCCGCGGAAGCGGGCCTGGTCAATCCGTCGCAGGTGATCGACCTCTGCCGCCGGCAGGGGATTCAGATGGTGGACTTCCGGTTCGCCGACCTGGTGGGGACCTGGCAGCATTTCTCGGCGCCGGCGGACGAACTGGACGAGAGCATGTTCATCGAAGGGGTGGGGTTTGATGGCAGCAGCATTCGCGGATTCCAGGCCATCGATGAAAGCGACATGCTCCTCGTCCCCGATGCCCGCACCGCGCGGGTCGATCCCGTCCTGCACGTGCCTACCCTGCTGCTGATCTGTGACATCGTTGACCCGGTGACGCGAGAACGCTACACACGCGATCCGCGGTACATCGCCCAGAAGGCCGAGGGATTTCTCACTGGCACCGGAATCGCCACCACGACCTACTGGGGTCCGGAGGCGGAGTTCTTTGTCTTTGATGACGTCCGCTATGAGCAGACGCAGCACTCCGCGTTCTATGCCCTCGATTCCGCAGAGGGGGCCTGGAACAGCGGACGCGATGAGAAACCCAACCTGGGGTACAAGCCGCGGCACAAGGAGGGCTACTTCCCGGCGCCCCCGGCCGACAGCCTGCAGGACTTCCGTTCCGAGTTGGTCCTGAAGATGAAGGAAGCGGGGATGGAGGTGGAGGTGCACCACCACGAGGTGGCCTCCGCCGGCCAGTGCGAGATCGACCTGCGCTTCACGACGCTGACCGACATGGGCGACCGTCTCATGCTCTACAAATACCTGACCAAGATGTTCGCGCGGCAACACTTCAAGACGGTCACGTTCATGCCCAAGCCGATCTATGGCGACAACGGGTCTGGCATGCACTGCCACCAGAGTTTGTGGAAGGACGGGGTCAACCTGTTCTTCGACCCGGAGGGTTACGCGCAAGTGAGCGAGATGGCGATGCATTACATCGGCGGGCTCCTGGCGCATTCCCCCGCCCTGATGGCGTTTTGCGCCCCCACCACCAACTCGTACCGGCGGCTGGTGCCGGGGTACGAGGCGCCCGTAAACCTGGTGTATTCGAAGCGAAACCGCAGCGCAGCGGTGCGCATCCCCGTATACTCCACCAGCCCGCGCTCGAAGCGCATCGAGTATCGACCGCCCGATCCGTCCGCCAACCCATACCTGGCGTTCGCCGCATTGCTCATGGCGGGCCTGGATGGGATCCGCCGCAAGCTCGACCCGGGCGAGCCGATGGACGTGGATCTCTACGAACTGCCGGAGGCGGAGGCGAAGAAGATCAAACAGGTCCCCGGCGCACTAGACGAAGCGCTCGCGGCGCTGGAGCAGGATCACGAGTTTCTGTTAGAAGGCGGGGTCTTCACGCCGGACCTGCTCGAGACTTGGATCGACCTGAAGCGGCGCAAGGAAGTGGACTTCGTGCGGATGCGGCCGCATCCGGCAGAGTTCTACCTGTATTACGACGTGTAGCACCGAGCAGTCATCGCGAGGCCCGAAGGGCCGTGGCGATCCGCGAAGCGTTGCGAGCGAAGCGAAGCAATCTCCATCGACCGAAGGGGGTTGCCACGGCCCCTTGGGCCTCGCAACGACGCCTGTGGCGTCGCTTCGCCACTTCGGGCTCGCAATGACAGATTAAATCACTTCCACTTGATGGTGCAGCCCACCGGTTTGGTCTCTGCCGTCGGCGGCGTCTTCCCTCCGAGCAGGGCCTCGATCGCGCTGCGCAGGTAGGGCTGGCGGACCGCGCCGGGATTCTCATAGTTGTCGTCGGGCGCGCCGTGGTAGCGCAGCACGCGCCGCTCGTCAAAGAGAAAGATTTCCGGCGTGCGGGTGGCGCCGTACTGCCTGGCCACCTCCTGGGTCTCGTCA
Source organism: Candidatus Segetimicrobium genomatis (assembly GCA_005888595.1). Taxonomy (GTDB): domain Bacteria; phylum Sysuimicrobiota; class Sysuimicrobiia; order Sysuimicrobiales; family Kaftiobacteriaceae; genus Telluricultor. The sequence goes on along the minus strand of VBAL01000116.1, from coordinate 23,662 downwards.
AACAGATAGGGGAACGGATACCCCTTCTCTTGGGCCCGGCGCTGCATCTTCGGGAAGCTGTCATCGGGGTATTTCGCCGGGTCGTTGGAGTTGATCAGCAGAAACTGCACGCTTCTCCCGGCGTAGTCGCGCTGGATCTCGATCAGCCGTCCCTCCCACGCCTGGGCGTAAGGGCAGTGGTTGCAGGAGAAGATGACCCCGAGCACCTTGGCTCCCGTGTAAAGCTCCGGCCCGTGCACCTTCTCGTCGGTGCCCTTCAGGGCGAACGAGATGAGTCTGGATTCGAGTGCTATAGCCATGGACGAATCATTCCTCCCTCAGAATACCGTTGATCGCCTTGCGCATCATCTCTGTCGTCGGCAGGGGCGTCACGCGGCCGTCGTCGGTACGGTACACGCGGCAGGTCAGGCCATACGGACCGTCGGGGACCGGGAAGAGATCCTGCCCCTCGATCCGGATCGTCGGCGACCCCGGGAAGCGCAACTGCTCGGCCTGCTGCTCCGTGGTCACTTCGATGAGGCGGACCGGCGTGGCAATCTGTCGCTCCGCCAGGAGCTCACGGAGCCGCTGCAACGCGAGATCGTACGAGGGGCATTCCTCCCAGTACAGGAGTTCAATCCGCGCGGGGATCGACTCAGTCCTCACATCCTTACTCTACGCGCCCTTTCGCAATTTTATTTCAGCAGTCGTTGCAAGGTCGCCTGCGCATCATCCCAGCGGGCGCCGGCGCGCGGCTCATAGACCACCGGCTCCGCCGACCGGCGGGCCACGGCACGAACGTCGGCGAGTGACGTCAGATGCCCGAGCGCCATCGCCTGCACGAGCGTGTTGCCCATCGCCGTCGCTTCGGCGGGTCCTGCGTAGACGGCGCGGCCGGTGGCATCGGCCGTGAGCCGGCACAGCAGATCGTTGCGCGACCCTCCGCCAACGATGTGGACAGTGCGGATCTGCCTGCCGCTCAACTCCTCGAGGCGTTCGATCACCCACCGGTACTTGAGCGCCAGACTTTCCAGGATGCACCGCAGCACCGCGCCGCGGTCGGCAGGTTCTGGCTGACCGCTCTCCCGGCAGGCCCGGCGGATCGCGGCGGGCATATCGGCCGGGCGGAGAAACTGTTCATGGTCGGGGTCGATGATTGGTCCGAAGGCCGGCGCCTGGGCGGCCGCCCGCATCAATTCTGCGTACTCCACAGGACCATCCCGCTCCCATCGCCGCCGGCATTCCTGGACCAGCCACAATCCCGCGACGTTCTTCAGCAGCCGGAACGTCCCCGCGACCCCGCCCTCATTCGTAAAGTTATAGTGCAGCGCCGCCGGGGTGAGGATGGGTCCCCCAGACTCGATGCCGACCAGCGACCATGTGCCGGAACTGATGTACGCGAAATCACGGTCCTCGGCGGGGACGGCCGCGACCGCCGCGGCCGTATCGTGACAGGCCGGCGCGATCACCGGAATCGGGTCCAGGCCGATGTCGGCGGCCACCTCTGATCGCAACGGACCCAGCACCGTCGCCGGCGGCACGACCGGCTGCACGATGTGCGCCGGAATCCCGAGGCGCTGCAGCAGGGGTATCGCCCAATCCCGCGCCCGGGGATCGACGCATTGACTGGTTGTGGCGTCGGTGAACTCGCACGCCTTGCGGCCGCACAGCCAGAAGTTCAGGAGGTCGGGCATCATCAGCAGGGCCCGCGCCCGCTCCAACTGCGGATCGTTGTCGATCACCATGGACAAGAGCTGGTACAAGGTGTTGATCGGCATGAACTGGATCCCGGTGGCGGCGTAGATTTCCTCCCGCGGCACGCGGCGAAAAGCCTCATCCAGCATGCCCTCTGTGCGCCGGTCGCGATAGTGATAGGGGTTGCCGATCAGGTGGTCGGCGCGGTCCAGCAGCGCAAAATCCACCCCCCAGGTGTCCAGGCCGATCCCGGCCGGACGATGTCCGTCGCGAGCGCAGCGGCGCAGCCCGTCAGTGAGCTCACCGAAGAGCCGCAGGACGTCCCAGTGCAGATGGCCGCCGATCTTGACAGGGCCGTTCGGGAACCGTGAGAGTTCCCGCAGCGTGACGCGTTCGCCGTCGAACTGACCCAGCATGCAACGCCCGCTCTCGGCGCCAAGATCGCAGGCGACGAACTCGACCGCCGCCATCATGCCCCCGGATAGCCGGCCCCTGCCGCCTTCGCGCCTCGCGCCTTCGCCAGACGCTCGGCATGGCCTTCGCGACGAAAGGCGTCGAGGGGATCGGCGGGCACCCGGAGTTCCTCCCGGGCGCGCCGCAGGAGTGGCCGCACGTCGGTGTGATACGCGTCCAGCAGGATCTGATGCGCTCCCAGCACATCGCCGGCGGTCTGGCGGGCGGCGAGGGTCCGGCGGTCCACCAGCAGCGCCTTGGCATAGGCGGCTTGAATGTTGGCGACAGAGAGCAGCATCGGTTCGATCTTGCCCTCCACGTTGTGGGACTGGTCGATCATGTAGGCGATGCGCCCCGCGCACGCCGCGGCGCGTGGATCAGTGCCGCATTCCGCGGACAGGATCTCGTGGAAGATCATGAACAGCTCAAACGGATTGACCGAGCCGACGATCAGGTCGTCGTCCGCGTAGCGGCGGTTGTTAAAGTGGAAGCCGCCCAGCCGGCCTTCATCGAGCAGGCAGGCCACGATGTGCTCGATGTTGGTCCCCGGCGCGTGGTGCCCCAGGTCGACCAGGACTTCGGCCTGCGGGCCGAGGCGGGCCGCCACGGCCGACGCCATCCCCCAGTCGGCCAGATCGGTGTGGTAGAAGGCGGGTTCAAAGAATTTGTACTCGATCAGCATGCGCATGCCGGGTGGCAGCGTGGCGTAGACTTCCGCGAGCGCGTCCACCAGGCGGCGCCTGCGCGTCCGCAGATCGTCTTGCCCCGCGTAGTTGGTGCCGTCGGCGAACCACAGGCTGAGAAGGTTCGAGCCGACGGTCTTCGCAATCTGCACGCACTCCACCAGATGCGCCACTGCACGCCGCCGCACCGCGGGGTCCGGATGGCACACACTGCCCAATCGGTACACGTCGTCCTGGAAGACGTTGGGGTTCACGGCGCCGACGCGCACACCCCGTTCCGCGGCGTAGACGACCAGGCGCTGCCAGTCGTCCACCCTGTCCCAGGGAATGTGGATGGCGACCGATGGGCAGATGCCGGTCAGGCGGTGAACCAGCGCCGCGTCATCCACCTTCTCCCACACCGTGCGGGCGGCGCCCGGCCACGGGAACACCGCAAAGCGCGTACCCGAGTTGCCGTAGCCCCACGATGGCGTCTCAATCGCTAGGCGCGTCAAGGCCGCCACTGCCGCCTGCACATCGCTCCCCCGCTCAGCCAGGGTCTTCAGCGCATCGCGGTCTGCTTCCATCGGCGTGTCCTCACCGCCCGGCATAGGCCACGCAGGTCATCAACGTCAAATTCGGCTGCGTGACATCCATGCGGCTGTACTGCACGACCACGGGGACCGATGCGCGCACCCGCATCGCGTATGGCACCTGGCGCGGGACGGCGAAGCCCCCTAGCATGTGCGGCCGGTCGGTCCGAACGTGGAGCGTGCGCCGCGGGCCTACGCTGAAGGCCACCCCCGGATGCGGCTCCCGGTCTTCAAAGTAAAAATCCACCTCGATGTGCGCCCGTTCATCCGACGTGTTCAGCACGCAGATGGCTTCGTGGCCGACCAGTGGCCCGCTTCCCCCCGCCGGCAGGTAGGCGTCCGGAATGTACCAGGTGAGTGCCCCCTCACTGTGCATGATAGCCTCCCCGACAGTCGGCAGTCGCTGGATTCCAAAAGCGCCCGGAGCAGAGATTCACCGCTCCGGGCGCCCGGTGCACCCTAGAAGTTGAACTTGTCGATATTTTCCTTCGTGAACCGGAACGGTGCGCCCAGCAGAATCACGTTGCGCAGCGTCAGCGGGCCCTTCGCCGTGATGTCATTCAGCTGCGCGGTGGCCTCGCGAGTACCGAGCCGGCCGGCCCGCACGGACTGTTTCGCCATGCCTTCCTTCAACGCGCCGGTAATGGTGGCGTGCGCGACGTAGACGGCCAGGTAGCCGAGGTCTACGGGGTTCCACAGTACCACCGTTTTGACGGTTCCCTTCTTAACGAACTCGCGCATATCGTTGGGCGTGGACAGCCCGGTGACCACGATCTTGCCGGCCAGGCCGGCCTGCTCCGCGGCCTCTGCCACCTTCGGCAGCGCCACGGACGTGGGGGCGATGATGGCGTCCAGTTGCCCGCGATACTTGTTGATGAGGTCCTGCGCGACGGAGAACGACTCCGCGGGCTTGTCCAGCCCATACCGGATGTCGACCAGCTGCATCTTCGGATATTTCGCGCTCACACGCGCCTTCATCGCGGCGATCCAGGAATTCTGGTTGAACGCCCCCGGATCAGCGCTGACGACAGCGAAGCGGGCGCTGTTCCCCGCCTGCTCAGCGACGACATCGACCAGCGCTCCGCCCACCAGGGTGAACGTCCCCTGGTTCACAAACCATTGCCGCGCCGTGGGATCCGCCACGTCGGCGTCGTACGTGATGACTTTGATGCCGGCGGCCTTCGCCTTCTTTGCCACCGGAACCAGGGCCTCCGCATCGTTCGCCGAGATGATGATCGCGTCAGGTTTCTGGGCGACGAGATCGTCGATCATGCGGATCTCTTCATCGGTGTTGGCGACGCTGGGACCCGTGTAAAGGAAGTCGATGGCGACTCCACGGCCCTTCAACTCGGCCACCGCTTCCTTCGCGCCCTTCTCGGTGGCTGCGAAGTACGCCGCGCCGGTAAACTTCGGGACCATGAAGATCTTCAGCGCCTTCTGTGCCTGCCCCGGCCCGGCGAGTCCCACCAGCAACGCCAGGGTGAGGGCCAGGGCGAAGCCTCGAATGTATCTCATGGATTCCTCCTCTCCTCGCCGACGGCGAGGTCGTTACCGGGATCGGTCAACACGCGCCCGCCCACATGATGCAGCTCGGGCTGCGGGGGGGCTATCACGAACACCTCCTTTCGTCCGGCGCGTTCACGATACGTCAGCACGGCACCCACCAGCACGGTGCCGATGAGTACGTCCTGCACCGCAGCGGGCACGCGGGCCAGCGTGAGCCCGTTTTGCAGGATCGTGATGATCAACACGCCGAGCATCGTCCCCAAGATAGTTCCTTCGCCGCCGGTCAGGCTGGTGCCGCCCAATACCACGGCCGTGATGACGGTGAGTTCGTAGCCGGCCGCGGCGTTGGACTTCGCCGTCCCCACACGGGCGGCATAGATCATCCCTGCCAGTGCTGAGACGAACCCTGAGGCCGTGTACAGGCCGAGCACGATGCGGTCCACGTCGATCCCTGAGAAGCGGAGCGCCGTCTCGTTGTGGCCGATCCCATAGATGTACCGGCCGACGGCGGTGCGCGTGAGAAAGACGGCGCCTGCCGCGATGCCGGCGATCCAGATGATCGTCTGAATAGGGACGCCGGCGACTGTGCCAGCGCCCAGGGCCAGGAAGCTATCAGGAAACCCCAAGATGCCTGTGCCACCGGAGAGTCCGGTGGCGACTCCGCGGTACACGGCCAGAGTGGCGAGGGTCACCACAATGGCCGGGACGCGCACTCGCGCGATGACCCAGCCGTTCAGCCACCCCGCCAGCGTCCCGGCGGCGATGCCCAGAGCCGCGGCCGGCCAGACAGGAACTCCTCTCTGCCACAGCAGTCCCATCGTCATCGCCGACAGGGCCATGTTGGAGGCAACCGAGAGATCGATGCCGCGGCTGATGATGATCATCGTCATCGGCAGCGCTACCAGCCCAATTTCAGCCGCATAGCGCGTGGCGCGGAGTAGGTTGGCGGGAGTGAAGAAGACGTCGGAGAGCAACGCCAGCAGTACCCCGCTACCGACCAGCAGGCCGATCAATACCCGCTCCCGCCACAGCAGCCGGATCCTCATCGGGCCCATCTTACCGGCTGTCGCCACCGTCCGGTGCGCACAATATCAGCGGTCACGGCCACCAGGATAAACGCGCCGCGGATGGCTTGGTCCCACGTGGCGGAGATGCCCAGGAAGGTCAAGGCGCTGCTGGTCACGGTCAACAACAGCACGCCAAGATAGGTTCCCACCACGGTGCCGCTGCCGCCAAAGATGTTCGTCCCCCCGACCACCACCGCGGTGATCACCAGGAACTCCAGACCCAGTCCTTCCTGTGTCTGCACCATACTGAAACGCGTGACGTGCAGCATGGTGGCCAGGCCCACGAGCAGTCCGCTGACGGCAAACACCCAAAACGTGACCCGCGCGGTGTCGATGCCGGCCAGTCTCGCGGCTTGCGGGTTGGAGCCGAGAGCATAGACTTCACGCCCGATGATTGTATGCGCTAGCACATACGCGGCGGCGAGAACCGCGGCCCAGCCGATCCACACCGGCAGCGGGAGTCCGAGGATGTGAGTGGTGCCCAGGAACTTCCACCCGGGCGGCAGGGGCATGACCCAGTACCCTTTGGTCCACCACACGATCGCACCGCGCAGCGCCGTCAAGGTGGCCAGCGTCACAATGATGGAGGGGATGCGCAGATAGGCGATCAACGCGCCGTTGAGCGCACCCATCCCCAGACCCAGCGCGAGACTGGTCAGCACCACGAGGAACATCGGCGCGCCGGCGCGGGCCAGCGTTCCCGCGATCAACGCGCACACCGCCAGCATCGAACCTACCGAGATGTCGATCTGACCGGCGACAATGACCATCGTCATCCCGATCCCGACCACCCCAACGTAGGCCGCATTGGTGAGGATCGTGCTGAGGGTGAACGCATCGCGGAAGTTGGGTTGCGTCAGGCTGAGATATCCGGAGAGCAAGGCCAGCGCGGCAAGAATGGTGAGTTCCCGGCCCCACCTCATCATCATTGCTTATGCGACGCCGGTGGCCAGCGTCATGATCTTTTCCTGCGTGGCTTCATCCCGGCGCAGTTCCCCCGTGATACGGCCGCGATGCATGACCAGGATCCGATCGCTCATACCCAGCAACTCCGGCAGCTCCGACGAGATCAGCAAGATCCCCAATCCTCGCCCGGCAAGTTCGGACATCAGGCGATGAATCTCGGCCTTGGCGCCGACATCCACACCCCGCGTGGGTTCGTCCATGATGAGCACCCGCGGCTGGGCGGCCAGCCATTTGCCCACCACGACTTTCTGCTGGTTGCCGCCGGAGAGCGCGGCGGCCGGCACGTTGATGCCAGGAGTCCGGATATCAAGCCGGCGCACAAAGTCGCGCGCCACTGCGGCTTCCCTGGCGTGATCGACAAACCCCAGCCGGCTGAGCCGCCGCAGGATCGCCAGGGACAGGTTCTCGCCAACAGGAAACGGCAGCACCAGTCCCTGGCGCTGCCGTTCCTCGGGGATATAGGCGATCCCGAGCTCGCGGGCCTGCCCGGGATGAGAGACGCGCGCATCGACGCCGTCCAGCCTGACGCGGCCCCGCTGTGGGGGATCGATGCCGAAGAGGGCGTGCGCGAGCGTGGTGCGGCCGGAGCCCACCAGCCCCGCCAGTCCGACGATCTCCCCGCGGTGCAGTACAAATGAGACATCGGCCAGAGCGGCGTCTTTGCTCAGGGCGTCTACTTCCAGAACCGGCGCGCCGGCTTTTACCGCACTTTTGGGGTACAACGCGTCCAGCGTCCGGCCGACCATATCATGGATCAGCGCGTCGCGACTGGTGTGGGCCACGGGCGCGGTGATGATGCGCCGTCCGTCCCGCAGGACGGTGACGCGGTCGGCGACTGCGAAAATTTCTTCCAGGCGGTGGCTGATGTAGACGATACCGACCCCGCGCGACCGCAGCTGGCGGATGAGGCTGAACAGCCGTCCCACATCCGGCTGCGCGAGCGGACCGGTGGGCTCGTCCATGATGATCACCCTGGCGTCGCGCAGCAACGCCCGCGCAATCTCTACCAGTTGTTGCTGGGCCGCCGACAACCGGTGCACCGGCGCCCCGAGGTCCAGCTCCACGCCCAGCGACGCCACGACCTCCTGCGCGCGGGCCCGCATCCTGGCCCAGTCCACGCGGCGCCCCGTCGTGCGCAGGGGGCGTAGATACGCGCCGACGTACAGATTCTCCAGCACCGAGAGGTCGCCGAACAGTGCAATCTCCTGATAGATCACCGCGATGCCCCGATCGGCCGCGGCGCGCGGCGTGGGAAACGTGGCGGGCGCACCGAGGTAGTCGATGCGTCCGGCGTCCGGCTGGTGGACTCCAGAGATGATCTTGATGAGTGTGGATTTGCCCGCCCCGTTCTCGCCGACCAGGGCATGGACTTCTCCTGCAGTGAGGGCAAAGTCGACGCCGTCGAGCGCCAGCACGCCGGGAAATTGCTTGGTGATTCCGCGCAACTGCAGCAGCGGTTCCGCCATGGGATGAGATGCACTTCTGTCGCGGCGAGGAGATGCCCTGCCCCCTGAAAAAAGGGACGTCTACCTAGTCTCCTTAGTCTTCCTGAGTCTTCCTAGTCTACTTGGTCTGGATGACTCTCTGGGAGTTGTGCAGGTAGACTAAGAAGACCAGGTAGACTGGGTACTATCATGCGGATGTCGCGGCGAAAGTTTGAGGCATTGGTGGAACGCGCCCTCGGGACGATTCCCGCGGAGATCCGCGGCCGCATGGACAACGTCGAGATCGTGGTGGAAGACTGGCCCGACGAAGGGCACTACGCCACGGTGGGACTGGAGGCGGGAGAGACGTTGTTTGGGCTGTATGAGGGCGTTCCCTTGATCGAGCGCGGCGTCGTGGCCGATCCGCTGCTCCCGGACAAGATCACGATTTTCCAGGGCCCGCTGGAAGAAGCGTGCGACACTGACGTCGAGATCGCGGAGGAGATTCGCAAGACCGTCGTCCACGAGATTGCCCACCACTTCGGTATCGACGACGCCCGCTTAGCAGACCTGGGATATGACTGAGGGCTCACTGCGTTAAAGGGCGTCTACAAGGTCTACTAAGTCAACAGGGACTACCTAGGTCCCAAAGACAAGCCAGGTGCCTGGCATGTCGACCTTGGAGACGTAGGAGACCTTGTAGACCTGGAAGACGAATTTCCGAACCGGAGGTGTGTCCTGCCCATGTTCCTGATTACGATCGTGGTTGAGACTATTATCAACGTGTTCCTGTTGATTCGAAACGCGGTGATCCGGTTGCTCCCGGCTCCCGAGTTTGTGGTCGTGACCGTGAGGGGACCGCTGCCGGAGCGCCGTCCGGCTCCCCCCGGGCGTTTGCGTCGCTGGCTGGGGCGGGCGTGGGTGACGCCCCCACCGGAGAGCCTGGAGGAATGGCGCGAGCGTCTGCGCCTCCTCGCCGATGACCGGCGCGTACGAGGGATCGTCCTGAAGCTGGGAGATCTCCACGCCGGGCTGGCGTCGCTGGAGGGACTGCGGCGGGCGCTCCAGGCGTTTCGTGCGTCAGGGAAACGGCTGATCGCCTACCTGCCGACCTGCGATCTACCGGGCTACTACCTGATCAGTGCGGCGGACACGGTGGTCGCACCCGAGAGTGCGGAGCTGGCGTTGCACGGATTGCGCAGCGAAACCACGTTCCTGCGGGCAGCGCTCGATCGGTTGGGCATCCGCGCGCAATTTTCTCACATTGCCGAGTACAAGACCGCCACACACCGGTTCCTCTATCCCAAGATGACGCCGCCGCAGCGGGAGATGGTGGACGCGGTGCTCGGCACCACATTCGCCCACCTCATCGCCGTGGTGGCGGAAGGGCGGGGACTGGCGGAAACCAGCGTTGAGGAGGCTATCGATATGGGCCTCATGTCGGCCGCGGAGGCACAGGGGCGGCATCTGATCGATGTGGTGGCGTTCGAAGACGATCTGCCACGCATGCTGGCCCAAGATGGTCGTCCGGCCCGCCTGGTGCCCTGGCCGGTCGCGTCGCGACGCGTGCGGGCGCCGGTGCGGTGGCCATCACGGCAGGGCGGCGCCATCGGCGTGGTCCAGGTGCTCGGCGCGATTGTGCCGGGGGAAAGCCGGGACCTCCCACTTCCGCTGCCGGTGTTTGGTCAGCAGCTTACAGGTCATGAGACCGTCGGGCGTGCATTGCGGGCGGCGGAAAGCGCTCGAGCGGTGAAGGCAGTGATCCTGCACGTCGAGTCCGGCGGTGGGTCGGCCGTGGCCTCAGACCTGATCTGGCGTGAGGTGGCGCGTGTGCAGCAGGTCAAGCCGGTGGTCGTGTTCATGGGCAACGTGGCTGGATCCGGAGGTTACTACGTCGGGTGTGGGGCGCGCCACATCGTGTGCGGTGAAACCACACTGACGGGATCGATCGGAGTCGTGGCTGGAAAACTCAGCCTGCGCGGGCTTCTGGAGAAATCCGGTGCACGGCCGGAGTTGCTGACGCGGGGAGAATCGGCGGATATGCCCTCTGCGTTTGCGGAGTTTTCCGAGCCCCAGCAGGCTGCGCTCCAGCGATGGATGGAGGATATCTATCGCAGGTTCAAGGCGCGGGTGGCGGCAGGCCGGAAGAAGACGCCGGAGGAAGTTGAGGCCGTGGCGCGGGGGCGGGTCTGGGCGGGACGCGATGCGGCCGCACGCGGCCTGGTAGATGAGCTTGGGGACTTCGAGACGGCCGTACGGAAGGCGAAGCAACTGGCGGGGATTCCCATCGAGGCGGACGTGCCCGTACTGACCATCCGGCCGCGATCGAGTTCGGTCCCGGCCGCACCGCCGGCGGCGTGGGCGGAGGCACTTCGGGCTGCCGGGTCGCTGCTGCGCGAGCACGCGTGGCTGGTGATATAGTCATCGTGATGACTTCAACTCACCCACTTCGTCTCCGCATTCTTCGCAGCGGCAGCAGCGGCAACGCCATCTTCCTCGAAACGGCGGGGACGCGCCTGATCGTCGACGTAGGATTGCCCGCCGAAGTCGCAGCGCGCGAGCTGGACTCCATCCCAGGCGCCGCGCCGATCACCGCGATCCTGCTAACCCACGAACATGACGATCACGCCAAAGGCGCGGGCCCTCTCTCCCGGCTGGTGGGTGCGCCGGTGCTGGCCAACGCGGGCACGCTGGCGGCCGCGGGGGACCAGCTCAATGGAGCGTCCACGGAACGCTTGACGACCGGTGTGCCGTTTCGCGTTGGCAGCGTGCAGGTTGAGGCATTCCAGGTGCCGCACGACGCAACCGAGCCGGTGGGTTTTGTCATATCAGGGAACGGCGTCAGCGTGCTGATCGCCACTGATCTCGGCGGGGTTACCGACGAGGTCATCTCGCGCGCCCGCGATGCGGACGTGCTCATCCTGGAGGCCAACTACGACCTTCGGCTGCTCTCGGTCAGCCCATATCCCTGGTTCTTGAAGAACCGCATCCTGAGCCCCACCGGCCATCTCTCTAATGATGCCGCGGCCCGCGCGGTGGTTGGGGCGGCGTCGGGCCGGCTGCGGACGGTCTTTCTCGTCCATCTCAGCGACATCAATAACCTTACTCCCCTGGCCCGCGACACGGTGCAGTGGGCGCTCGAACGCGAGGGGATAGCGGCGATCCACGTCGAGGCCGTGCGGCCCAATGGCACCAGTCCCTTGTGGCAAATCGCTCCTTGACGGGTAGGTTGGAAGTTGAAAAGTTGGAGAGTTGGAAAGTAGAAGAAACGCCAGGGACTCTCCAACTTTCCAACTCTTCAACTCTCCAACTTTAGGCGGCCGTGTTCCAGGAAACTCTCTTCAACGGGAAACCTAATCCGGGCCTGAGGCGTCAGGCCGCCTCAATTCTGACCGCAGCGGTGCGTGCCGTTGACCCTGCGGCCGCAGTGAGACGATACATCTCCCGGCGTGGCCGTGTCTTGCGGATCGCCGGCCGCCGGTATGACCTCGGCTCAATTCGCCGTATCTTCGTCGTGGGGGCGGGTAAGGCGTCAGCCCCGATGGCCGCCGCCGTCGAGCGCATACTGGGTCCACGCGTCAGCGCGGGCATCATCATCGTAAAATATGGGTACGCGGTGCCGCTGCGCCGCATCCGGGTCATCGAAGCGGGGCACCCGCTTCCTGATGCCGCGGGGCAGCGTGCCGCGGAGGAACTCCTCGATCTCGTGCGCGGCGCCGGTCCGGACGACCTCGTGCTGTGTCTCATCTCGGGCGGAGGGTCTGCCCTCATGCCTGCACCGGTGGGAGAGATGAGTCTAGACGACGAGATCACTGTGACCGGTCTCCTCCTTCGCAGCGGCGCCGCCATCCAGGAAGTCAATACGGTTCGAAAACACCTCTCGCGGATCAAGGGCGGGCGGCTGGCCGCGGCGGCATCGCCGGCGCGCGTGGTGGCATTGATTCTCTCCGATGTCCTGGGCGATCCGGTCGACGCGATCGCCTCGGGGCCGACCGCCCCTGATCCCACAACGTTCGCCGATGCCTTGGACGTTGTTCGCCGGTATGGGCTGGCGGACTCGATGCCGGTCTCCGCGATGGCCTACCTCCAGCGGGGCGCGGCCGGCCGCGAACCGGAGACACCCAAGCCTGACGATCCGGTGTTTCGAAGAGTCCAGATTGTGCTGGTGGGCAGCAACGAGCAAGCCGTCACCGCTGCGGCGGCGCGGGCAAAGACGGTGGGGTTCCGTACCCTGGTCCTCACCACGTCTCTAGAAGGAGAGGCGCGTGAAGCGGCGCGCGTATTTTGCAGTGTCGTACGGGAGATCGGCACCCGGCGCACGCCGATCGCCCCGCCGGCCTGCCTGCTGGCCGGTGGAGAGACGACCGTGACCGTCCGCGGGCAGGGGCGCGGCGGACGGTGCCAGGAGTTTGCGCTCTCGAGCGGGCGGGTCATCGCCGGGTGGGCAAATACGGTTGTGGCGGCATTCGGGACCGACGGCACCGATGGTCCGACCGATGCCGCCGGGGCGTTGGTCGATGGCGGCACCGCCGCCCGGGCGCAGAGCGCCGGACTGGATGCAGGTCGTGCCCTGGCCGACAACGATTCGTATCCGTTTTTTCAACAACTCGGCGATCTATTGCTAACCGGCCCGACGCGAACGAACGTCAACGACATCTATCTCGCCTTGGTCGGCGACGGCTCTGTGCGCCGAAAGCGCGCTCGAAAACGACGTTGAAGGTGTCGCCTGGATGAAAGTTCTCTTCTGTGTCTCAGAGGCCGTCCCGCTGGCCAAGACCGGCGGGCTCGCCGATGTCGGCGGCGCGCTGCCGGCGGCGCTGATGGAACTGGGTACAGACGTCCGCCTGGCGCTGCCCAGGTATCGCGGAATCGGCCTCGCGGGGTGGCGTCCGGCCGGAACAGTCGAGGTGCAATTGGGTGCGGAGCGCCTACCGGTCGCCATTCTCGATGGGAAGATGCCCGACACCGGAGTCCCGGCATGGTTGGTCGACCAGCCACGGCTCTTCAACCGGGCCGGGCTGTACGGCGAGGGAGGCAAGGATTATCCTGATAACCTCGCACGTTTTGCGTCGTGGTGCCGGGCGCTCCTGACCTGGCTGGAGCGGCAGTCGTGGCAGCCCGACCTGATTCATTGCAACGACTGGCAGACGGCGCTCGTCCCGGCCATCATCGCCGCAGGCCAGGCCGCCCAGACGGCGACGCTATTGACCATTCACAACCTGGCGTACCAGGGACTGTTCCCGGCGGAGCAGTTCCCCATGACGGGATTGCCGGCGTCGATGTACACGATCGCGGGCCTCGAGTTCTGGGGCCAGGTCAACTTGCTGAAGGGTGGGCTGATGCTTGCTGATCTGCTCAGCACGGTCAGCGAGACGTATGCGTTGGAGATTCAAACGCCGGAATTTGGAGCAGGGCTGGACGGGGTGCTGCGCGACCGGGCGAACGACTTGTTCGGGATTCTTAACGGCGTGGACTACCGCGCGTGGGATCCGGCTCACGACCCACTCATCCCCGCCCGGTACACCGTGGATAATCTGTCCGGCAAGCGCGCCTGCAAAGCCCACCTGCAGCAAGAGTTCGGGCTCACCGCGGATCCTGCGATCCCCCTGATCGGCATGGTGACTCGTCTGGCCGACCAGAAGGGACTAGACCTGGTGGCGGCCATTCTCGACGAACTCTTCGCTGCCGGGACGCAGCTGGTCGTCCTCGGCACGGGAGATCCTCGCTATGAACGCATGTTTGTGGACGCGGCTCGCCAGCATCCGCGAGCGGCCGGGGTGCGGATTGGATTTGTCAATGGTCTGGCCCACCGCATCGAGGCCGGGGCCGACATCTTCCTGATGCCGTCGCGGTACGAGCCGTCCGGTCTCAATCAGCTCTACAGTCTGCGCTATGGCACGGTGCCCGTTGTCCGCCGTACCGGCGGGCTGGCTGATTCGATTCGCGACGCCACACCGCAGGCGGTGGAGACCGGGACGGCCAACGGGTTCGTGTTTATCGACTACACTCCGCGGGCGCTGCTGCTGGCGATTCACCGAGCCCTGACCGCATTCCGGGATCCCGTGACGTGGCGCGAGCTGCAGCGGGTCGGGATGACGGCAGACTTTTCCTGGGCGGAGTCAGCAAAGAAATATGTGGGCCTGTACGAGCGGACGATCGCACGGAGTCAGGAGCGCGCAGAGCGGGTAGGGGATAGATGATGCTCCACGAAAACCGTTTGTCCTGACACCTGATTGGAGGCTCCCGATTGCCAGAACTTCGAAAGGATCCGATTTCGCGGCGGTGGGTCATTATCGCGACTGAGCGTGCCGCGCGCCCGACTGACTTCAAGCACGAGGCGATCGAGGTCAATGATCTGGACCGGTGCCCATTCTGCGAAGGGCGCGAGGGACGCACCCCGCCGGAGATCTATGCCGTCCGGGCATCCGGGACGGCTCCGAACACCCCGGGCTGGACCGTGCGGGTGGTTTCCAATAAGTTCCCCGCGCTGCGCATCGAGGGCAGCACCGACCGCAGCCGGCTGGGGATCTTCACGCGCATGGACGGCGTGGGCGCTCACGAGGTGATCGTGGAGACGACGGATCATCACACTCACCTGGGGCTGTTGCCGGTCGACCACGTCGCCCACGTCATCCGCGCCTATCTCCAGCGCTACCGCGATCTGCGCGGCGACACGCGGTTCGAGTACGTCTTGCTGTTCCGCAATCACGGGCGCACGGCGGGAGCCTCGCTGTCGCATCCGCACTCGCAGT
>VBAL01000116.1:0-8320 GCA_005888595.1 Candidatus Segetimicrobium genomatis | reverse complement strand
TACAACTTCATCATCCACACGTTTCCCTATCGCGGCGAGTCCAGGCATGCCTACCACTGGCACATCGAGGTGATGCCTCGCCTGACCCAGGTGGCTGGGTTCGAGTGGGGATCCGGATTCTACATCAACCCGGTGGTGCCGGAGGAGGCGGCCCGGTACCTGCGCGAGGTCCCGGTCCCCATGCCGGTTGGTGCGGTCACGGCCGGGCGGACGCACGGCGAGGTGGGAGACTGATAGGACAAAGTGAATAGTGAATAGTGAATAGTGAAAACGGAAACCCTTCCCGGCGCTGCTTTTAACTATTCACTATTCACCATTCACTATTCACTCCGGGCACCGGCTCTATGTCATCAAGACCTCATCGACTCCTAATGCGCGTCGCCCTGTTTGTGACGTGTCTGGTCGACCAACTCTTCCCCGCCGTGGGCGAGGCCACCGTCAGTGTGCTGCGCCGGTTGGGCGTGGACGTACAGTTCCCGGAGGGCCAGACCTGTTGCGGGCAGGTCGCCTTCAACGACGGCTTTTGGCCTGAGGCGGCGCGCCTGGCTCAGAAATTTATCAAGGACTTTGACGACTCCGACGCCGTCGTCGCGCCCAGCGGCTCCTGCGTCGCGATGGTGCGGGAGTTCTATCCTGTTCTCCTGCGGGACGAGAGTGCGCTGGCCGACCGTGTGCGCGCCCTGGGGCGCCGGACCTACGAGCTGAGCGAATTTCTCGTGGACGTTCTGCATCGCGAGGATGTCGGCGCGCACTTTCCGCACCGCGTCACCTATCACGCCTCCTGCCACGGGCTGCGGGGGCTGCACGTCACCACGCAGCCGCTGCGCCTGCTGGCCGCTGTCCGCGGGCTTGAGCTACGGCCGTTGCCTGGGGTCGAGGAGTGCTGCGGCTTCGGGGGAATGTTCTCGGTCAAATTCGCTGCGCTGTCCGGGTCGATGCTGGATGCGAAGATCGGGGCCATCGAGTCCACGGGCGCGGAGGTCGTCACCGCCACCGATAGTAGTTGTCTGATGCACATTGCGGGAGGATTGTCCCGGCGCAACTCGCCGGTGAGAGCAATGCATCTGGCGGAGATCCTTGCGGCACAATAACTGCGTCTACCAAGTAGACCTGGCAGACGCGCCGGATCAATGAGACAGGACCGGATCGATTTTGTACACAATTCCGAGCGCGCACTCGCCGATCCGACCTTGCATTCATCCGTGCGCCGCGCCATGGTGCGCTTCCGCGAGCTGCAGCGCCCCGTCATCGGCGAGATCGAAGAGTGGCAGGCGCTGCGGGAGTACGCGCATCGGGTAAAGCTGCATACCTTATCCCATCTCGATCAGTACCTGGAGCAACTGGAACGTCAGATCGTCGCAGCCGGCGGGCAGGTGCACTGGGTCCGAGACGGCGCGCAGGCCGGCCGCGTGATCGCCGACCTGGCGCGCAGCCGCGACGATCGCACCGTCGTCAAGAGTAAGTCGATGACCTCCGAGGAGATTGAACTGAACCAGGTCCTCGAGGCGGCCGGGTGCGAGGTCGTGGAGACCGACCTCGGCGAGTACCTGCTGCAGCTGGCGGGCGACCGTCCGGCTCATATCATCGCACCGGCTGTTCACAAATCCAAAGACGCAATTGCGAAGCTCCTGGCAGAGAAACTCGGCGTTCCCGTGTACGATGACGCCGAGCGCCTGACGCGCGTGGCCAGGGATGCGCTGCGCAGGAAGTTCCTGGCGGCCGGTGTCGGCATTACCGGCGTCAACTTCGCCGTCGCTGAAACCGGAACGATCGTCGTGGTGGAAAATGAGGGCAATGCCCGTCTGACTACCTCGCTGCCGCGCGTCCATATCGCGCTGATGGGGATTGAAAAGGTGATCCCGCGGCTGGCTGATCTTGGCGTGTTCCTCACCCTGCTGCCCCGTGCCGCCACCGGGCAGCGGATGAGCAGCTACGTGTCGCTGCTCACCGGTCCCCGCCGCGCCGGTGAGCGCGATGGTCCGGAGGAGTTTCACCTGGTCATCATGGATAACGGCCGTACCGCGATTCAGGCGGACCCGGTCATGCGCGAGTCGTTGGCCTGCATCCGCTGTGGTGCGTGCCTGGACGTGTGTCCTGTGTTCGAGCGCACCGTCGGTCATGCATACGGATCGGTGTACTCGGGGCCGATCGGCGCCGTCATCACTCCGCTCTACCAGGGCCTGGATGTCGCCGGGGAGTTGCCGTTTGCCTCCTCGCTGTGCGGCGCATGCGGGGAGATCTGTCCGGTGAAGATAGACTTGCCGCGGTTGCTGCTGGAGCTGCGGGCGCGCGTGGTTCAGGCGGGGGGCGCGTCTTGGGCAGAGCGGCTGTTTGTGCGCGGGTGGGTGGCTACGATGGCGCGCAGCGGCCGTCTGCGGCTGGTCGCCCCGATTGTGCGGTTGCTGCACCGAGCCGTGGCACGGACAGGGATCCCACTCCCGTATCCCTTCTCACGGTGGACTCAGTTCCGCGAGTTACCACCGCCTGCCCGCTCGTCATTCCGGGAGCGGTGGCCCTTCGCCGCTGTCGGCAGGCGCCGATGAACGCCCGCGAGGAGATCCTTACCCGGCTTCGCGCGACGCGCGATCCATCCGCGTCCCTCCCGGATCTCCGCCCGCCTGCGACAGTGCCCGGCGATCTGATCGCGCTCTTCGTGGAGCGGGCTACCGCGGTCGGCATTCAGGTCATGAAGGACACAGCGCACACATGGGTCGCCTCCGCGGTGAGCGAGCTGCGCAAACGGAGCATCCGCGCTGCGGCGCTGTGGGATGATCCGCTGCTCTCTCCTCTGGCGGCGGCGTTGGAATCCAGCGGGATCGAAGTGATATCTCCGGCCCGGCACACCTCTGATCGCCTGGCAGAGGTGGCAGTGGGAATCACCACCGCAGACGCCGCAATCGCCCTTACCGGCACGCTGCTTCTGCCTTGCGACGACCGGCGGCCCAGGAGCACCTCCTTGCTCCCCCCGCTGCACCTGGCGGTATTGCCGGCAGATCGGATTGTGGCCACCCTTGGCCATTTGTTTCAGGTTCTGCACACGCCATTGCCCTCAGCGCTGACCTTCATCACCGGCCCCAGCCGGACGGCGGATATCGAGCTCACGCCGGTGATGGGGGCGCACGGACCGACTGAGGTGATTGCCTACGTTCTAATGGATTAGGTTAGAAGGCAAGTCCATTTGCTTCGACGTGTGCTATGTCAAGACTTGACCCCTTCCTTTCATGACCCCTCCCTTTCAGCGCAGCGAGGATTGCGCAAATCGTCAGGAGCGGTTCCTTTCAAGAAATCGTGCGCTGCAAGTAATCGGTTGGGCCATGGCTCGAGCCTTCGGGCTGGGTGGATTTACTTGGGGGCGATAGGCTTGGGAGGGGGTAACCCGTTGATCTACCTGTACACGTGGCTGACAATCTTGGTAATCAGCTTTCCTATCGCGGTTGTGTACTTGAGTGCCATCAAGCACGGTAGGTCGACTCGGACGACTGGGCCATTTTTCTTCTCGTATGTCGCTCTGCTCGCGTTGGCATTCTTTTGGATCGCGGGGGTTCGGGGAGTTTCTCTTCTCAAAGGTTTGCTGCTGGTTGTCGCATTCTCGGTACTGGTATTCTATGTCTACACTGAGGTTCTCGACGTCGGGTTCGGTCTTCGCAAGAAGTAGCTACCGAGTCAATACCAAAGTTCGTTGAGATGCGGGAAGGCGCCGGCGTAATCACGCCGTTGCCACCTCCCTTCCAACTATCGAGAAGGGGTCAAGTCTTGACATAGCACAACCCGGGCCCGCGATCCGTTAGGGCGTCTCCGTCAAACGAGATCAAGTGTCGAAGCCCCGGATCAGCTGATAATAGTCCTTCTGTCCGTTGGCACACGCGTGTGAGAAAAGGGGTCAAGTCTTGACATAGCACAACCCGGGCCCCCGATCCCTCGAGGCGTCTCCGTCAGGCGAGATCAAGTGTCGAAGCCCCGGATCAGCTGATAGCAGCTGTTCTGTTCGTTGGCATACGCGTGTAACGGCCCCGCAAGTCTCGAAGTGGAAGTACTCGCAGATCTCCCGATGCGGGAAGCCCGCAACGCGGCTCGACAAGAAGACGGCGAGACTCCGGGGAACATTTCGCCGCCCCCGATAGCCAATCTGGATGGCATCCAGAGGTGTGGCGGTGCGCTGGCACACGAAGCGTACGACCGCGTCGATGGTGGGGAACTGGGGAGTTCGCTCCGCGCGCGGGTTTTCGGGGGACACCCGCGTTTGCTCCAGTGCGCGCCGAACGAACTGCTCATCGCCCAGGAACGGGGTCCAGCGCTTCCGCTGGTAGAAGGCGGAGAGGCTGCGGGCGTTGCCCTCCGCGATGAACTGGTCAAAGGCGGGGAGATCGTCGAAGAATGCCAGGATCCTTTCACTGGCGAGCCATGCGGGTGTTTGGTGCTGATGGTAGAGGCGGTGGCTACTCCAGTGGTAGGTGAGGGGATCAGCGGCCAGGCCGGCTTCGACGGGATTGAGGTGGATGTAGCGCACGATTTGGAGGAGGTAGGCGTCCGCATCGACGAGCAGGCTCTTATAGCGACCGCGAAACAGGGGACCGTCCCGCCCATGGGCGCGGTTGAACCCTTGAGTATACAGTCCGTCGAGGTGGCGCATGACGCGGGCCAGATTGCCCAGGGGGGTTTGGAGGAACAGGTGGTAATGGGTGGTCATGCAGCAGTAGGCGAAGATCTCGACCTGCCAGCGGCCGTGAATGTCCTGGAGCAGGTCGAGGAAGCGGTGGTGATCGGCGGCCCCAAGGAAGACCGGCCGACGTTGCAGGCCGCGGTTCATGACATGGTAGTAGGCGCCTGGGAATTGGACGCGCAGCGGTCGAGCCACAGTGCGAGCCTACGCGCATGGTGACCGGCGAGCAACTGGGGAAGGGAAGGATGGCCCGGACGAGCCAGGGAGAATTGACCCACTTGGGCCAGGGTTAAACAGGACTTTAGGCCGACCTGTGCTATGTCAAGACTTGACCCCTTCCGTTTGAATGACTAAAAGGCACTTGCAGCTCGGGAGATCCAGGCGTGGAGCGCGAGCAGGTTGCTGAGACTCTGTCAGGCATTGACATCCTCCTGGAAGACATAGAATGGCACGCAAAGAGGGTGAGGAAGGAGATCGACAAGTTCCTCGAACACATCGACAAAGACTCGGAGCGATTGTTCTGCCACCTCCTAGCGGCCGAAGCAGGTTTCAGTAACGCCCTATAATGGGAACACGATGACCCGCGCTGCGCTCGTCTCCCGCCTGCAGAGAATCGTCGGCCCCGCTTATGTCCTCACCCGCCCGGAAGATGTGGTCGTCTACGAGCAGGATGCGTTTCTCGTGGCGCGCGCCCTGCCCGACATCGTCGTCCTTCCCGGTTCCACGGCCGAGGTCGCCGCAGTGGTGCGCGCGGCGCATGAGGCCAACGTTCCCCTCGTCGCGCGTGGCGCGGGGACGGGACTCAACGGGGGTTCGATCCCGATCGCCGGCGGCGTGATGCT
Source organism: Candidatus Segetimicrobium genomatis (assembly GCA_005888595.1). Taxonomy (GTDB): domain Bacteria; phylum Sysuimicrobiota; class Sysuimicrobiia; order Sysuimicrobiales; family Kaftiobacteriaceae; genus Telluricultor. The sequence continues at coordinate 2,818 of VBAL01000116.1, read as the reverse complement.
GGTCCTCACACGAATGAACCGCATCGTGGAGCTCGACCCGCGCAACCGGCTGGCGGTGGTCGAGCCCGGGGCCATCAACGTCGACGTGACCGCGGCGGCCGCGCAGCACGGACTGTTCTATGCGCCCGACCCGGGCAGCCAGACCGTGTCCACCATCGGCGGGAACGTCGGGAACAACGCCGGTGGACCGCACTGCCTGTCGTACGGCGTGACGGGCAACCACGTGCTGGCGATGGAGGTCGTACTGGCGTCGGGTGACGTCACGTGGGTTGGCAGCCGCAGCGCCGATCTTCCCGGCTACGATCTCTGCGGAGTGGTGGTGGGATCAGAGGGGACTCTGGGGGTGGTCACGGCAATCGTCGTCAGGTTGTTGCGGAAGTCCGAGGCGGTGCGCACGCTGCTGGCGGCATTTGAGACAATCGACGACGCGTCTCACACTGTCTCCGAGGTCATCGCCGCGGGGATCGTACCGGCGGCCATGGAGATGATGGACGGCGTGGTAATGGCGGCCGTGGAAGCGGCGATCCACGCCGGCTACCCACAGGATGCCGGGGCGGCGCTGCTGATTGAAGTGGAGGGGCACCCCGAATCGCTGCCACGACAGATGAAACGGATCGAAGAGATCTGCCGCGCACACGCCCCGCGGATGCTGCGCACGGCCGCCAGTGAACAGGAGCGGTTACTGTTATGGAAGGGCCGGAAGGAAGGGGCCGGCGCGCTGGGACGGCTGGCGCCGTCATACTACCTGCATGACGGTGTCGTCCCCCGCGCCAAGCTCCCCGACGTCATGCGCAAGGTGGTCGATGTTGGTAAAGCGTACGGCTTGTCCATCGGCAACTTGTTCCATGCCGGGGATGGCAATCTGCACCCGATCATCCTCTTCAACCCCCGCGAGCCGGGAATCATGGACAAGGTGGTCCGGGCAGGCGAGGAGATCCTTCGCGCCTGCGTCGAAGCCGGGGGCACCATCACAGGCGAACATGGGGTGGGAATCGAAAAGCGGGAGTATATGCGCTGGATGTTCTCCGACGCCGACCTGATGGCGATGCAGCGTGTGAAGCGGTCGTTTGATCCGGACGGCATCATGAATCCCGGGAAGCTCCTGCCTGTCGGGGAGCGCCCGGATGTGACGGTCAGGCCGACGATGGCGGCCGGGATGTGGACCTGAAATGAGCGAACTGACGGGAACGCGGAATCGCGGGAACGCAAAGATGAACCGAGACAATCTTTTTCGCGAACTCCGGCAGATCGTAGGCGACCAGTACGTCCTGGTCGAGAAAGAGGACGTCATCGTCTACGAGCAGGACGGTTCTATCATGCAGGTGCTGCCGGAGGTGGTCGTCCTGCCCGGGAGCACCGAGCAAGTCGCCGGCGTCGTCCGTGCGGCGCGTCGGGCCAACGTCCCGATTGTCCCACGCGGATCAGGCACCGGGCTGGCCGGCGGCGCCGTGCCCGCCGAGGGTGGAGTGGTCATCTCGCTGGCGCGGATGAACCGCATCCTGGAGCTCGACCTGCGCGACCGCATCGCCGTGGTCGAGCCAGGGGTCATCAACCAGGATGTCACGAAGGCGGTGGCCGCCGGCGGGTTCTTTTTCGCGCCCGACCCCAGCAGCCAGGCAGCCTGCTCAATCGGCGGGAATATCGCGAACAACTCCGGCGGTCCGCACACGCTGGCCTACGGCGTCACGACCAATCATGTGCTGGGCGTCGAGGTGGTCCTTGATGACGGTCGCGTGGTCTGGCTGGGCGGGCGCGCGCCGGATCCTCCCGGCTACGATCTGTGCGGCGCGTTCGTCGGCTCCGAGGGGACGGTAGGCATTGTGACCAAAGCCGTGCTCCGGTTGATGCGGAGCCGCGAATCCGTACGCACCCTGTTGGCCATCTTCGACCGCATGGATGCCGCCACGCAGACGGTCGTGGACATCACCGGAGCCGGGATCGTCCCGGCTGCCCTGGAGATGATGGACCGTCTCACCATCGAAGCGGTGGAAACCGGGGCGCCGGTCGGATATCCACGCGATGCTGACGCCGTGCTGCTGGTCGAGCTGGAGGGAGTGCGCGAATCCACGGAGCGCGGCGCCCGTGTGGTCCAGGAGATCTGCACGCGACGCGGGGCGCGCGGAGTGCGCGTGGCCCAGGACGACGCTGAGCGACTGCGGCTGTGGAAGGGCCGCAAGGGCGCCTTCGGCGCGCTGGGTGCGCTGGCACCCAACTACTATGTGCAGGACGGGGTGGTCCCGCGCAGCCGGCTGCCCGAGATCATGCGGCAGATCGCCGACATCAGCGCCAGATACCATCTGCGCATCGCCAACGTGTTTCACGCCGGCGACGGCAACCTGCATCCCAACATCCTCTTTGATATCCGGATCCCCGGAGAGCTGGACAAAGTCATCGCCGCCGGCGAGGAGATCCTGCGGGCCTGCGTCGCCGCCGGTGGCAGCATCACCGGGGAGCACGGGATCGGCCTGGAGAAGAAGGCGTACATCGGCCTGCTGTTTTCCGACGTGGATCTGGACGCGATGGCGAAAGTGCGTAAGGTGTTCGATCCCGACGGCCGCTTCAACCCGGCGAAGATGTTCCCGACCCCGATCACCTGCGCCGAGATGCGCCGCGCCCCGGCGAAGATCCCGGCTGGATTATGGATCTAGCTGACGCGGTCGGGCAGTCGAGCGGTCGGGCAGTCGCGGAGCGACGATGACCCAGGAGGCGAGGGAAACTATCCTGCCGTCAGGCGACCGCGCGGCCGCCGGACCGCGTGACCGCGTGGTGTTGAACCTGCCCGAGCTCGACCAGTGCGTGCACTGCGGGCTCTGTTTGA
>VBAL01000115.1 GCA_005888595.1 Candidatus Segetimicrobium genomatis | reverse complement strand
CGATGCCGCGGCGCTGCAGGTCGCGGAACGCGCCCTCGTAGCCGTACATGTCCCACATGTTGCCGGTGATGCACCGCGTCGTCGCTACAACCATCATCCCGCCGGCTAGGGCCCGATCGAGCGCAGGGAGCAGCGGCGGGTTGACTCGACCGCCGCCGAAGACCTCCAGCACCAGTCCCCGCGTCCCGGCGTCGGCAGCACAGCGGACGAACTTGTCGTCGCAGCCCACGCACAGCCGGATCAGGTCCACCTGCGGCTCCAGACGGGGCGGCAGGACGGTCCGGGGCAGGGAACGCACGAAGACGTGCGGGCCGTCTCCATAGACGACGCCGAGGGGGCCGGTGGCCGGCGACTCGTAGGTGTCCTCCTTCTGTCCATT
>VBAL01000114.1 GCA_005888595.1 Candidatus Segetimicrobium genomatis | reverse complement strand
TCGCTCATCTGGCCCATCGTCTGGAGCGTCATGAACGCCCCGGGGACGAATGCCAGCTCCGCCACCTCCACATCGGCCGCTGCGCTTAGACCCGGAATCTCCTTCAGCAAATCCTGGCCCCGCAACGCCGGTTTCGCGCCGCTGCCGTCGACATCGCGCGTGGAAATCGTCCCGCCTGTCGTCAGCACCACAACTCGCTTCATGCCGCCCCCCCCGTCCATCGGTCACCGATGGATGGTATTAGTGCCGTACCAACTTGATTCCTCACATGTGCTCTCCTAAGTATCCATCGTAACGCTCGGAAGGCACACCTAGCTATCAAGTTGGTACGGCATGAGCCGCAGCCAGGGAGTCGCCTACCGGCGTAGAACTACGCCTGCATTTCCCGCGGGCGGCGCAGCGGATGCGCCACAGGCGACGATGGCGACGCGATATTTCGGGGAACGGATCAGACGCAACGAGGACCCGCGTCTGCTCACCGGAGGCGGGACGTTCGTTGACGACATTACGCTGCCGGACCTCCTGCACGCGGCCCTCCTGCGCAGCCCGCATGCGCATGCCCGTGTCCGCCGCGTCGACACCGCAGGGGCGGAGGCGCTCCCCGGCGTCGTTGCGGTGTACACCCACGGCGACCTTCCGCCCTCGCTGCAGGAACCGCTGCCCAGACCCATCCCGCATCCGGCGCTGGTCCACCACAAGACTCAGTACGCCCTGGCACGCGACAAAGTCCGCCACGTCGGAGAGCCGGTCGCCTTCGTCGTCGCCACCAGCCGGTACATCGCCGAAGACGCCCTGGACCTGATCGAGGTGGAGTACGAACCGCTGCCCCCCGTGGTGACACTCGAGCAGGCGGTGCGGCCGGACGCGCCACTGGTGCATGAGGACACGGGCACCAACGTCTGCGCCCAGTACACGCAGCGCGTGGGAAATGTGGACGAGGCAATGGCCCGGGCGGCCCACGTTTTCACCGAACGGTTTGTCATCGACCGGGGGACCGCCGCGCCGATGGAGTGCCGCGGGATTGTGGCGCAATGGGATCCCAGGCTACGGCAGCTGGTGGTGTGGGACTCCACGCAGGCGCCGATCCCGATCCGTAATGGCTTGGCCCGGCTGCTGGGACTGGCCCAGGGCGGGGTGCGCGTAATCGCACCCGACATCGGCGGCGGCTTCGGGCCCAAGATCATGATGTTCTATCCCGAGGAAGTCCTGGTGCCCTACGCGGCAATGCAGCTCAGCCGGCCGGTGAAATGGATTGAGGATCGGCGGGAGAACTTCGCGGCGATGAACCACGAACGCGAGCAGATCCACGATGCCGCCATCGCCGTCGACCGGGACGGCCGCATCCTCGCGGTGCGGACGGCGTTCCTCTACGACTCGGGGGCCTACATCCCGTATGGCCTCACCGTGCCCATTGTCGCCAGCACGACGCTGCCGGGCCCATATAAGATCCCGAACTACCACTGCGAGTTTCGCGCTGTGTTCACCAATAAGACCATCGTCAGCCCGTACCGTGGCGCCGGCCGCCCCCACGGCGTGTTTGTCATGGAACGCCTGATGGACCGGGCGGCGGCGGAACTGGGCATCGACCGGGTGGAACTGCGCCGGCGCAATCTGATCCAGCCCCATGAGTTTCCGTACGACGTGGGGCTCATCTACCAGGACAACGCCCCGCTGATCTACGACAGCGGCAACTATCCGGCCACGCTGGAGGCGGCGCTGCAGAAAATCGGCTACGAGCATTGGCCGCAGGAACGGGCGCGATACCGGGCGCAGCACCGCTATGTCGGGCTGGGAGTGGCCTGCTATGTGGAAGGGTCCGGCATCGGCCCGTACGAGGGATGCCGGGTGACCGTGGAGCCGTCGGGGAAGGTCTACGCCGCGACCAGCGTCGGCACGCAGGGGCAAGGACACTTCACCTCGTTTGCGCAGATCATCGCGGACGCCCTGACCGTCCGGGTCGAAGACGTCATCGTCATCACCGGTGACAGCGGCGCGTTTGGCTGGGGGACCGGCACCTTTGCCAGCCGGGCGGCGGTCGTGGCGGGCAGCGCCGTGCACCTCGCCGCGCAGGCCGTGCGGGAGAAAACGCTGCTGGTGGCGGCCACCAAACTGGAAGCGCGCCCCGACGATCTGGTGCTGGAGCACGGCCGCGTGTATGTCCGCGGCGCGCCGGGGAAATCGATGACCCTGGCTGAGGTCGCCGTCGCGGCCAACCCGCTGCGCGGTACGCTCCCCCAGGAGTGGGAGCAGCCCGGGCTGGAGGCCAGCCGCTACTTCGCCCCGCCCCGCGGGACGTTTCCCAACGGAGTGCACGCCGCGATCGTCGAGGTCGACATCGAGACCGGCATGCTCAAGATTCTGAAGTATGTCGTGGTCCACGACTGCGGCCGGGTCATCAACCCGATGATCCTCGACGGCCAGATCCGCGGGGGCGTAGCGCAGGGGTTGGGTGGGGCCTTCTACGAGAAACTGGTCTACGACGAGAGCGGACAACTCCTGACGCAAACATTCATGGACTACCTGCTGCCCACTGCGATGGAAGTTCCGGAGATCGAGGTGGACCATCTCGAGACTCCATCGCCGCTCAACCCGCTGGGCGTAAAGGGAGCCGGCGAGGCGGGGGTGATCCCGGTTCCGGCGCTCATGGCGCAGGCGCTCGATGATGCGCTGTCGGAGTTGGGCATCCGCATCACCGAGATGCCGCTCAGCCCGAACCGGCTGTTGGAAATGATTCGAGAAGCCAGAGCGAAGAGACCGTCCCCTCACCCTGACCCTCTCCCCAAGGGAGAGGAGTAGGCGAAACATGAAACCGGCCCCTTTTCAATACGCGGCGCCGGAGTCCGTGGAGGAAACCGTGGCACTGCTGCACGCCCACGGGGCCGAGGGGAAGCTGCTCGCCGGCGGGCAGAGTCTGGTCCCGTTGCTGAATATGCGGCTGGCGCGCCCGTCGGTGATCATCGACCTCAACCGCGTGAAAACACTCGACTACATCCGCGAAGAGAACGGCGAGATCGCCATCGGCGCGATGACGAGGCAGCGCACGGCAGAGCGCTCGCCGGTCGTGACGCGAAGGCTTCCGCTGCTGGCCGACGCACTGCCGCTGGTGGGGCATCTCCAGATTCGCACGCGCGGGACGGTAGGCGGCAACATCGCGCACGCTGATCCGTCTGCGGAGTTGCCGGCGGTGCTGGCCGCGCTGGAGGGCAGCGTCGTCGTCCGCGGCCCTGGGGGGACGCGTCGCGTGGCGGCGCACGGGTTCTTCGTCTCGTACCTCACAACGGCCCTGGAACCGGACGAGTTGCTGCTCGAAGTGCGGTTCCCGGCGCACGAACAACAAGGCGCTGCGTTCCTGGAAGTGGCACGCCGGCACGGCGACTACGCCCTGGTCGGCGTGGGGGCGGTGGTGACCATGGCCGGAAACGTCTGCCAACGGGCGCGGTTGGCCTTTACCGGCGTGGGGCCGGTCCCGGTCCGCATTCCTGACGCCGAAGCGGTGGTCACCGGCAAGATGGTCACCGACGGGGTCCTGGCTGAACTGGGAAAACTCGTGACGCACACCATTGACCCGACCGGCGACATCCATGCGTCCGCGGAGTACCGGAAAGAAGTGGCCGGGGTCCTGGCACGGCGCGCGATACAGGCAGCGGCGGAACGGGCCAGGATGAAACAGATGAGAATGCGATGAAATCGGAGCAGTCTCTCACATTGTCATCGCGAGCGCCGAAGGCGCGTGGCGATCTCCGTCAATGGAGATTGCTTCGGCCCTTCGGGCCTCGCAATGACAGCACATGAAGAAGCGCACGGGCGTGGTCAGGCGAACAACGAAGGCGCGGGTTGTGACGGCGCGCCGGGGAAATCCCGTGCGCACGGAGGCGGCGGCCCCGCCGCTTGTGACGCGCAAAGAGATCACCGTGCAGGTGAATGGGGTCGCCCAGACCGCTGAGGTAGAGGTCCGGATGACCCTGGTGGACTTCATCCGAGAGCACCTGGGGCTCACCGGCACGCACGTCGGGTGCGAGCACGGGGTCTGCGGGGCTTGCACCATTCTGCTCGACGGCGCGCCGGTCAGGAGCTGTCTGATGTTCGCCGTGCAGGCTGCCGGTGAGGAGATCATGACCGTGGAGGCGCTGGGCACGCCGGACCGGCTGCATCCGATTCAGGAAGCGTTCCGGGATCACCATGGGTTGCAATGCGGCTTCTGCACCCCGGGATTTCTGATGACGACCCTCGCATTCTTGCGCGAGTGTCCCAGCCCGAGCGCCGACGAAATCCGGGTAGCGCTGGCGGGTCATCTTTGCCGGTGCACCGGCTACCAGGGTATTGTCGAAGCGGTTTCCGACGCGGCGCAGCGAGTGGGGACGGCAACCCCCACGCCCGTTCCGCGGGCTCGGGGCGGCGGGGCGCGCAAGCACGGAAACCCCCACGCCGGCTCGGGGCGGAGCGCGGAAACGCGAACATGAGAGCGAGGGCGTTGCTGCGGGTCCTGTCTGTCAGTCGACGGCTTGCCGGGTTCTTCATTGAGCCTCACCGGGGCAACGTCCTCGCGACATATGATCGGAGTTGCTACCTCAACCTGGATGGACAGATCGTCGCCCTCGTCGCGCCCGCATTGTTGAACGGCCCGCTGAATCTCGTCGTCGAGATGGACGCCTGGCAGGATCGAGTCGCCCCAGGCGCCGTCGCGGCCTCCAGCGGCATTGAGATCGGACTGCATGATGCAGCCGTCTGGGACGCCACGCTGCGAGCATGGCCGGAAGAACAGTTCCCCACACTCCGCCGTCATTTACCAACACTGCAGCGCCTGCTCGATATGGAGGCCCCGGAAGGTGGACTTGCCCGAGCCGTGAGTCGTCCGAATGCGTCGACGACGGCGTTGGAGAGACGGGCGGAGGCGGCGATCGTGGAACTGGCTCGTGGACTGCAGCGTCGTGACGCGATTCTGGTAAGCCGTGCCGCGGGCGCACTGGCCGGCATGGGCCCGGGGTTGACTCCCTCAGGCGATGATGTCCTCGTGGGAGGCCTGCTTGCCTTTGCCCTGCATGCTGATGACTCACGCGTGATGCGTCAGGCCATCATCTCTGCCGTGCGCGATCGGACGACCCGCATCAGCATGGCCTACCTCGAGGCCGCAGCGCGCGGAGAGGCCAGCGAATCCTGGCACCGGCTTGTTGCCGCACTAGCGTCGCATGAGGCCGAACGTATCGCTATCGCCGCGCGCGGAGTCATGGCATTTGGCGAGACCTCCGGCTCTGACATGCTCGCAGGATTTCTGCTGACGCTAGACGCTCTGCTTCCGCAGAACGCAGAGCGCAGAACGCAGAACGCAGACAGCTAGGGTCCCTCTGCGTTCTGCCTTCTGCATTCTGCGTTCTACCCGTTCGAGGGGAGCTCATTTGACTGCCACCCTACACTCGCGGTTGCGCGGTTACGCGGCAGTGATGGCCGCGGCGACCCTCTGGGGTGTCTCGGGGGTTGTCGCGAAGGTCCTGTTCAACCGCCGCATCGAACCGTGGACGCTCGTCGAAATCCGGCTGACTGCGTCCTTTCTGACACTGCTGGTCATCCTGACACTGCGGGGACATCCGCTGCGGGTACCGCGGGACCTGTTGGGGCGGCTCGTATTGCTCGGACTGGCGATGACATCCGCCCAGTTCACCTACTATCTGACCATCAGCCTGACCGGCGTCTCCACCGCCCTATTCTTGCAGTACACGGCGCCGGTCTTTGTCGCGCTGTACGCGTGGGCCGCGAAAGGCGAGGCGATCACGCCGCTGCGGGGCGGCGCGATCCTGCTCGCGGTGACCGGCAGCTACTTCCTCGTCACCGGCGGGGAGGGCATCCGTATCCACCCGCTGGGACTGCTCAGCGGATGTTTGTCGGCCGTGGCGTTCGGGGTGTACGCGATCCTGGGGCGAGGGCGGATCCAGCAGGTTGGCTCGTGGACGATGCTGCTGTACGCGCTGGGATCGGGCGCGGCTGCCTGGAGTCTGATCGTGCCGCCGTGGAAGGCGTATCTACCGGCCCACGCACCAGTCGAGTGGGCGCTGTTCGGCTTCATCGTCGTCTTCGCCACTATTCTGCCGTTTGGGCTGTTTCTGTACGGCCTGCGTCACATCACCTCGAGCCTGGCCAGCCTGACCGCGACGCTGGAACCGGTGGTCGGCAGTACGGCGGCGATGCTGATGCTCCACGAGGTGCTGGGGGCCGTCCAGATCACGGGCGGACTGGCGATCGTTGCTGCGGTAGTCCTGATCCAGGTCTCTGACCTGTTCGCGGCCAGACGAGTGGTGCTGCCCTCCGCCCTTGACTGAACGGGTCAGACCCCCCGCGCCAGCCGGACCCGGCGCACCACCAGCCAGACGATGCCGGCCAGCGCGAGGACGGGCACCAGGGCGCTGAGTGCGACGACCACGGCTTCGGCCGCCCGCAGGAGTTGACGGATCGTCTCCACGAAGGCAGTCTGGATTTTTGTCAGCGTCCCCGACAAATCCCAGAACCCTCCGGACTGCCTGGTCTGCTCGCGTGCACTCACCTGAATCATCGCCAGATCTACCTGCCGGTCCAGATATCGCGCGCGTCCCGTGAGCATCTCAATCTCGCCTCGGACCCGCGCGAGCTCCTGCTCGATCTCCAGCAGGTCTGACACTTTCGCAGCGCGATCCACGAGCGCCAGCAGTCTCTGCTCGTAGCGTTCCAGGTTGCGGATGCGAGAGCGCAGGTCGACGTACTCTTCCGTCACGTCCTGACCGCTGACACGGCGCTGCTGCACATGGCCAAGGCTTTCCACCTGTGACAGCGCGTCGGCGAAGCGCGGGGCCGGCACGCGCAGGACAAACGTCCCTTCCGGTGTCGAGCCCGCCTGCGCGTAGGAGGAATCGGCGATAAACCCCCCCGCCACCTCGGCGATGCGGGTCAGCCTCGACGCCGTCTCGTCCAGGTCGCCTACCTCCAGCATCACGCTGGCGGTACGGATCACGCGCCGCAGGGCTGGCTCACCGGGGCTATATGGTGCCGGGATTGGAGGCGCACCAACCTGTCCTGGGACTGGATATCCGCCAGCCTGGGGGGCGCTCAACTCCGGCGCGCGCGCGGCCCGATCCACAGACGCGGATGGGGGCAGCGGTGCAGGAACTGATCCTTGGGGTACCCGATCGCGCCGCAGCGCCACGCCCGGGAACTGCTCCCGCAGGAGGTTTGCCGTAAATAGCCCAATCAGGACCACCGCCACGGCCGCCCCTGCGGTCCGCCACGACCCGATCCACCGGGGCAGGTGAAGGGTGCGCGGGACGCGGCGCGGCTGCGCTTCGATCCTGGCACGCACCTGAGCGCGGAAGCCTTCCGGCGCCCGTACCGGCTCTGCGGTGTGCAGCAGTGCCACGGTCCTGCGCAGCGACTCCAGATGCGCCCGGCACGACTCACAGGCGTCCAGATGCGTGACAATCCTGGCGCGCTCGTCCGCGCCCACCCGCTCGTCCAGGTAGGCTGAGAGCAACTCTGTCACATGGCCCATCGTCATTTATCGCTCCTCCTCGTGCACACCGCTAGGACCCTGCCGCGGGGGCAAGATCGGCCAGCTGCTGGCGCAACGCCTCGCGGCCGCGGCTGAGGCGTGACCGCACCGTACCCGGAGGGATCCGCAGCGCGGCAGCGATCTCGTCGTAGGGTAGTCCTTGCACATCACGCAGGACAACCACCACGCGCTGTTCGGCCGGCAGTGAGATGATTGCGCGATGGATCCGCCGCTGAAGCTCCGACCGTGTGGCGGCCTCTGCGGGGTCATCGCCGGTGCTCACCGTCACGCCTTCCAGCGAGACCGGCGGCTGCGGAGGACGGCGACGGATCATGTCCAACGCAGCGTTTGTGGCGATACGGTGCACCCAGGTGGAAAACGCCGACGCCCCGCGGAAACGCGGAAGCGACCGGAACGCGTGCAAGAACGTTTCCTGCGCGGCATCCCAGGCATCCTCATGGTTGCCCGTGATCCGGTAGGCCACCTGGTAGACTCGATCCTGGTAGCGTCCTACCAGGCGGTCGTACGCGTCCAGGTCGCCTGCAACGCTACTCGCTATTAGGTCCGCCTCTTCGCTCACGCGAGCGGTCCCCTCCGTCACACGATCCCCTCACCGGCGCACTGCCCCGGCTTCGTCTGCTTAGACGCCGGCGGCCGGGAAAAGTTCCCACCGGCGGACGGCTGCGGATGTGCTTCCTTAACATAGTCTGCCGCCTGGACAGGTCCAAAGGCGGAGTTTTTCGGGAATGTAAAGTGGAAGACGGTTGATACAAATGCGCGACATTCGAACGGCGAGCCCAAAGGGCGACCAAAGCTGTCCGATCTGCGGGGCGAAGCTCGCGGCCGGAGCCCTGATGTGCGAGTCCTGCGGCACGGACCTGTCGAAGAGCGGCGTACTGTTTGCGACAACCGAAATTCGCCCGGCGACTCTGCCGCGGCACAGTAGATTCCACAAGCTGCTCAAACCCGCACTGCTCAAGCGCGTGGCAGCCGTGGTTGGCGCGCTGGTGCTGCTGACCGGACTTGGCGGCGTGCCGGCGGTCAGCGCACGGGTCCCGGTGCTGGGCTCCCTGTACGCTCATTCGGTGGGGCGGATGCTCGGCGGAACGCCTGCGGGGCCGGCGCCGGCGTCGCAGCCGAGTCAGGAAGACAGTTCGTTTCTGCTCGTCCGCTCCGTGCCGGCTGGTGCACAGGTGCAGGTGGATGACCGGCAGGTCGGCACAACGCCCCTCACCGTCGACCTGAAACCGGGAACCTACCGCGTCCTGGTCAGCCGTGAGGGCTACCCATCGGTCTATCAGACCATTGAGGTCACCGATGGACCGGTGTCGCTTGTCGTCTCGCTGCTCACCGGCAAGGTTGAATCGCCATCAGCATCACGGGCGCCACAGGCATCGGAGCCACAGGCATCAGCACCGCTGACACCGCAGCCGTCCCACGTTCCCCAGCCCAAGCCGGCGGTGCCATCTCGTCCGCGACCGACTCCCGCCAGGCCTCCGCTGGCGGCTGGGACGAAAGCGCCGACAGTGACGTTGAAAGACCGGCTGGGGGTCATTCACCGGCTTGAGATCGGTCGCGGGCATAAGACCGTCGTCCTGTTTGTCTGGACGCTCAACGATGAAACGCGACAGTTGATTCGCGACCTGGACGGGCGGGTACGGAAGTCCGGGGGCCGGGTAGCCGGTCTGGTGATCTTGATGCGGCCCGATCGTGTCGCCATGCGTACCCTCATCACGACCTGGCAGGTATACGTTCCACTCCTGATCGGCAGTCAGCAGGTCGCTGACCAGTACCACGTCGCCTCAGGGGTCAACATGCTCTATCTGATCTCAGAGCGTGGGACCATCGAGCAAGTCCAGAAGGGCACGATCCGACCGTCCGGGATCATCCGGTAGATCGAGAACCCATTCGAGCAAGCCGAGGGCCGGGCGCACGCGCCCGGCCTTTTGTATCAGCGCGTTCCTGGAAGACCAGTCTGACATGCCGAGAGGGAAAACCGCGCGGATTGTAGAACGGTCGCGCATCGGCGGATGCTTCGAAAAACATCCAGCAAGGACACCCACCTACACACTCTCTTTAGAAGGGACGAGGGGGAGGCCGACATGGACCGGGCACGTCGCTGGCGCACGAGGTTCGCGTCACTCCGGATCGTCATCCCATCGCTTTTGCTCGTCGTGCTCCTTGCGGGTTCCGGAGGCGGGACAGGCCCGTCTGCCTTCGCCGCTGCCAGGAACGCAACGCTCGCGATCCTGCACTTCAGCGTGATAAAGGGGACCACCTGGTCCGGCGCCCATCACCGCGCCGCCCAGCGCATTGCCCAGAAGTATCCGAACGTGAAATACGTCTACCGAGAGGAAGTCGGACCGGACGTTACGATCCCGTATGCCGAAGAACTCATCCGGCAGGGCGCCAACATCGTCGTCGGGAACGCCGAGTTCATGGGACTTCCCTTGAAAGACATCGCGGACAAGTATCCGAACGTCTACTTCGGCTCTGTGGTCGCCAGCGACGTCACGACCAAGAGGAACTTCATCCGATTCTTCCCTCGGCAGTACCAGGCTCTCTACCTCGAGGGCCTCATCGCGGGTGCTCTAACCCGCACCGGGAACATCGGCATCGTCTCCGCCTTTCCCAATGTCCAGGTCCTGCGCCGCACGGCCGGCTTCTTCCTCGGTGTCCAAGACGCGGCCAAAGTTCTCGGCAAGCCTGTCACCGTGTACGTGAAGTACGTGGGTGACTGGTACAAACCCACGGAAGAGCGAGAGCTCGCCACGACCCTGGTGAGTCAGTACAAGGTGGACGTGCTCACCCAGCAAACCGACTCCGGCTCGCCGCTGGACGTGTCGCAGGAGCGGAAGATCTGGTTCGTCGGCAAGGATATGGACGTGGTCGGCTTCTACGGATGGTCGAGCACCGACACGGTGGCCGTCTCCTTCGACACGCGCTGGGAGATCCTCTACGACCGCATGGTCAAGGACTGGATGGCCAGCAACCAGAACCCGCGCACCCTCCTCTATCTGGGCATGCACGACACCATGACCCTGGCGGACGGCACGGTGGAACCCACCGTGGACATCATGAACAATAAGAAGGTGGGGGTGGACGCGATCAGCCCCAAGGCGCGGCCTCTCATCCCCGCCTCGATCCTGAAGCTCGTGGCCCAACGCCGAGAGCAGATGACGAAAGGCCAGTGGGATCCGTTCTTCGAGCACGCCTTCATCAGCAACGGAACCGGGCTGGCGCTCAAAGACACGCCGATACCCTCCAAGGGGACGGTGGTGAAAGCGGCCCAGCAGATGCCGTCCGACACATGGCTGCTTGGGCAGTTCAATTTCGACCTCGACGGAATGACCATCCTCAAGTGAGGCGGGCGCCGGCAGCGGCCCTCGGCCGGGTCCTGCGACCGCCTTTTCCTTCCCAAAGGATTTGAGGTGTCTCCGCCTGACCTAGCTCCCACGGAACCCATCCTCGCGGCCCGGGGCATCACGAAGCGTTTCCCCGGCGTGCTGGCCCTCGACCACGTGGACCTCGAGATTCAGGCAGGCGAGATCCATGCGGTCCTGGGACAGAACGGGGCCGGCAAAACCACCTTGATGAACATCCTGTTCGGTCTGTTGCAGCCTGACGAGGGCGCCCTGTACCTTCGGGAGCAACGCATCCGCTTCCGTTCCCCCCACGACGCCCTCGCTCGGGGGATCGGCATGGTCCACCAAACCCGGAGACTCGTGTCCGCCCACACGGTGCTGGAGAACATCGCGCTCGGACACCCCCGCACGCGAGGCTTTCTGAACCTTCGCAGTACCCGCCTGGAGGTAGAGGCGCTGGGCAACCGGTATGGTTTCACGGTCCCCCTCGGCGCCCGGGTATGGCAGCTGTCCGAAGGCGAGCGGCAGTGGGTAGAGATCCTCAAGGCTCTCTACCGCGGCGCAGAGATCCTGATCCTGGACGAGCCCACAGCCGCGCTCACGCCGCCGGAAGTGAAGACGCTGCTGGCAGGCTTGCAGACCCTGGTCCGCGACCACGGCGTCACCGTTCTCCTCGTCACCCACAAGCTCCCCATCGTCATGGCCGTAAGTCATAGGGTGACAGTCCTGCGGTCAGGGAGAGTCGTGGCGCGGCTCCGCACCGCGGACGCAGCGGAGGAATCTCTGGTCCAGCACATGATCGGCCGTGACATCGCCTTCCGCACGATGAACCGATCCGCCGAAATGGGGCGCCCTCTGTTGCAGGTGGAGCAGCTCTCCGCCTTCAACGACAAGGGCCTGCTCGCTCTACGCGGCGTCTCCTTCTCCCTCCGCGAGGGCGAAGTCCTGGGCGTGGCGGGGGTCACTGGGAATGGCCAGGAGGAACTCGCCCAGGTCCTGGCCGGCCTCCGCCCCGCGGCATCGGGGAGGGTCCGGCTCGATGGCCGCGACGTGACCCGACTGTCGCCCTTACAGCGATGGCGAATGGGGGTTGGCTATATCCCTGCGGAACGCATCGAGGTCGCGTCCATCGCCACCTTCTCCCTCGTGGAGAACACCGCACTGAACTACCATTTTGACCCCGCGTTCATCCGGCGCGGCCTGCTCGACAACGCGGGCCTGGAGCAACTCACCCAGCGCATTGTCACCACCTACAACGTGAAGGCTCCCAGCCAGTACGCCCGGGCGCAGCACCTGTCCGGAGGCAACCTGCAAAAGCTCATCCTGGGCCGGGTACTGTCTCGAAACCCCCGGCTCCTCATCGCACACCTCCCCACTCAGGGCCTGGACGTGGAGGCCGCCGCGTTCGTCCGCGCCACACTTGTGGAAGCCACGGCAGAGGGGGCTGCGGTCCTCCTCATCTCCGAGGACCTGGACGAGATCCTGTCCCTGAGCGATTGGGTGGCACCCATCTACGAAGGTCGATTCGGCGCGATCATCCCCCGCGCAGAGGCGGGCGCCGAGACCGTCGGCGCCATGATGGCGGGGGTGGGCATGAAGGAGGCCGGCGTCCGGTGAGGCTGGGACGTTATGAACTCACGCTGGAGCCAAGGCCAGCACGCCCTGCGATCTTTACTGCCCTGACGGCGGTCGTCGCCATCCTGTTGGCCCTCGCGCTCTCCAGCTTTCTCTTCCTCTCCAGCGACACCCGGCTCATCGATGCCTATCGGGCCGTGTTCTCGTACGCCTTCTTCAATCCCCACGGCGTCCTCGCCACCGTCCACCGCTCCATCTATCTCCTGTTCTGCACGTACGCCTTCCTCGTGCCCTTCCGCGCCGGCCTCTGGAACATTGGCCTCCCGGGCCAAGTCTATGCCGGGGGGCTGGCGGCGTTCGCGGTCCCCTTCGTCCTCCGCACGCATAACCCCCAGACGCTGGCCCTGCCGCCCGGGCTGCTTATCGTTCTCATGATTGCGGCCGCGGCCGCAGCAGGCGCAGCAACCGGCGGCTTCGCCGGCCTCCTACGCGCCAAGCTCCAGGTAAACGAGATCCTCGTCACGATGATGCTGAACTCGATCCTCTTCTGGCTGGTCGCGTACATGATCAAGGAGGGGGGCCCGTTCATGAGCGCCACGGGCGAGGGGGAGAGCTTCGGGCTTCCATCATCGTTGCACGCACCCCTCCTACTGGGTGTGCCCGTCACGGCTGTGCTCGCGCTGTGCGTGGCGGTGCTCCTCGACCTTCTCTTCGCGAAGACGGCGCTCGGATATCGGATCCGGGCCTTCGGTGAGAACCCAGCCGCAGCCCGCTACGGCGGCATCATCCCCGTGGCCTTGTCGCTGCTGGTCTTCCTCCTGGGCGGCGCCTTCGCCGCTCTGGCCGGGTACCATTATTTCGCCGCTGTCCCGGGTGTCTACAAAATCCCAGGGAACTACGGCTATTACGGGGATCTCGGTTTCTACGGCATCATCGCCGCTCTGATCGCGCGCGGGTCGTCTCTCGGAGCAGTCCCGATCGTCGTGCTCTTTGCCGGGCTCTCCGTGGGCGCTCGGTTCGCCCAAGGAGAACTGCGCCTGCCATTCGGAGTCGACTACGCCCTCCTTGGCCTGCTCATGATGACGTTCGTTGCCTCCCACGTGCTCTACCACTTCCGTTTCGGCTGGCGGCGGATCCCGTCTGAGGCCCTGCAACCCGTTCCGACCGAACTTCCTCGGGGGTAAAGGCGATGTGGGAGCTCGTCGCGCGAAGCCTGGAAGCGTCAACCATCTTCCTCTTTGCGGCGCTGGGCGAACTGATCGACCAACGCTCGGGCGTCCTCAACGTCGGACTCGAAGGCCTCATGCTGTTCGGAGGCACCGCAGCCTTCATCACGGCTCAGACCACGGGCAGTCACGCGCTGGGGTTTCTCGCGGGTCTGACCCTCGGAGGACTCCTCGGCCTCGGCCACGGATTTTTCTCGATCACCCTGCGAGGTGATCAGGTGGTGAGCGGGATGGGTTTGTGGATCCTCAGCTTCGGGCTCACCACTTACCTCGGCAGTCCATATACGGGACCACTGGGGCTGGGACGCATCCCGAGCCTCTGGGGCCTCTCGCCGTTTTTCCCTCTCGGAGTCGCCCTGGTGGCGATCACCTGGCTGCTGCTCTTCAGAACGGGCCTGGGCCTGGCGATCCGGTCCGCGGGGGAGAATCCAGCAGCCGCGGAGGCCTCCGGCATCCCTGTCACGTCCATCCGCTTCCTGTGCGTCGCGTTGGGTGGTATGCTGGCGGGCCTCTCGGGGGCCACGTATACGCTTTCCTATAACCCTGTGTGGAACTACAACTTTCTCATGGGCTGGGGGTTCGTGAGCCTGGCCCTCGTGTTCTTCTCCATGTGGAATCCCTGGATCTTGCTGGCGGGCGCCTCGCTGTTCGGGATCATGTGGCAGCTGTCGCTCAGCCCGGAACTCATCCTCCCGGGGGTCCTATCCCGGTATGTGTGGAGGACGGTGCCGTTTGCCATCACGATCCCGATCCTGTGCATCATCTCCACCCCATGGTTCCGGACCCGGTGGGGCCTCGCGAAACCCGAGGCGCTCGGCAGGCCGTATGCGAAGGGTTGAGCAGAACTAGCCGGAGGATTCCACCTCCCCTACTGGGCCGCGGGATCTTTCCGCCGGCGGACATCTTCATCCGGCCCGGCCCCATGCTCGCGCCGCAGCAGGCGTTGCTCAAGGGCATCCAAGAGCTCCTGCATCTCGCGGCGCACAACTTGACGCCAGTAGACGCCGACCTTGCCGATGTGCCGGTACTTCTGGTAGCGCCGGCGCAAGAGGGTATCGACGCTCATCCGGGTGAGGTCGCGCAGCGTCGCCTGCAGCGCGCCGCCAAGCCGTCGCGCGGCCAGGTCGGCATCGGTATGCGCGCCGCCTTCGGGCTCGGGAACAATCCCGTCGATCACCCCCAGACGGAGGAGATCGTCGGCGGTAATCTTCAGCGCCTCGGCCACCTGCTGGGCCCTGGCCGCGTCCCGGAAGAGGATGGCCGCCGCGCCCTCCGGGGAGATGACGGAATAGATCGCGTTCTGCAGCATGAGGACGCGATCTGCGACGCCCAGCGCCAGCGCCCCCCCGCTGCCCCCTTCGCCGATCACCACGCTGACAATCGGCGTCGGGAGGGACGCCATGGCCTGGAGATTGTGCGCGAGGGCCTGGGCAATGCCGCGCTGTTCCGCCTGGTAGCCGGGATAGGCCCCCGGCGTGTCGATCAGCGTCACCACCGGCAGCCCGAACTTCGCCGCCAGTTGCATCAGGCGCAGGGCTTTGCGGTATCCTTCGGGAAACGGCCTGCCGCGCCGGCGCTGCGCCTGCTCCTCGTCGGTCCGGCCTCGTTCCTGCGCGACGACGACGACCGTCTGCCCCTTCAGTTCGCCGAGCCCGCATACGATCGCGGCGTCGTCGCCGAGCTGCCGGTCGCCGTGCAGCTCAACGAACCGTGCGAATAGCCGCGTGATGTATTCCAGGGACGTCGGGCGGCCGGCATGGCGCGCCAGCTGCACCGTGTGCCACGGCGGCGGAGGCGATTGCTCCGGGACGCTGCGGATCACACCGGCGCCGGCACGTCCGGGTAACGTACGCGCGCGCCGGGCGCTGGGGCGGCTGAGGTGGCCGACCAGAAAGGCTACCGTGGCGCGAAGCTCCGGCCTCCCGACGACGAGATCGACCATGCCGGCACGGAAGAGGGCCTCGGCGCGGTGGGAATCGGCGGGCTGCGGCTCGTTGAGGGTCAGGTCGATTACCCGCGGCCCTACGAACCCGATTTCCGCACCGGGTTCAGCGATGAGAACGTCGGCCAGGGAGGCAAAGCTCGCCGCGACACCGCCGAAGGTGGGATCGGTAAGAACCGCAATGTGGGCCAGTCCGGCCCGGTCGTGCCCGGCCCGCGTGGCCGCGGTCTTGGCCATCTGCATCAGGGAGAGCATCCCTTCCTGCATCCTGGCGCCCCCGCTGGCTACCACGCTGACCACCGGCCAACGGCGGCGCGTGGCGTGTTCGAACGCGTCGGCGACTTTCTCTCCTACCACCGAACCCATCGTCCCGCCCATGAAGTCGAAGTCGAACACGACCAGGACGACGGGTCTGCCCTCGAGGCGCGCCTCACCGATCACCACGGCCTCGCGCAACCCGGTCCGCCGCCGTGCCTCGGCCAGCCGCTCACGGTATGAGCGCTGATCCGTAAAGCGCAATGGGTCGACGGAGACCAGGCCGCGGTCCAGTTCTTTGAACGCGCGCGGATCGGCCAGCATCATGATGCGCTCGCGGGCCGGCATATGCAGGTACGTCCCGCAGCGGGGGCAGACGTACAGCACCTTCGCCAATGTATCGGCAGCGTGCTCAGTTCCGCAACTTGGGCACTTCGTCGTGGTCATCGCCTATGACGCCCAGTCTACCCTGTCTACCCAGTCTACACAGTCTACTCGGTCTAAGACATCAACATGTCTAGATGAACCAGGGGGTGGCGGACTGGGGAGACTGTGAAGACTGTGGAGACTGGGTAGACTCTGCCTAGATCACTTTCTCCCGCCGGAGCGTTTCAATCTCGCGGTCGGATATTCCTAACTCGCGAAGGATCGTATTGGTATGTTGTCCGAGTGTCGGCGGCGGGGTACGCAGACGGCCGGGCGTGTCAGAGAGTTTGACGGGGACGCCGGTCTGCTTGATGCGGCCGGCGGTGGGATGATCCATCTCCGCCACCATCTGCCGGTGACGCACCTGGGGATGCGCAAAGACCTCGGCGAGAGAGAGGATCGGCCCGTTGGGCACGCCGGCGCCGTCCAGGACTTCTACCCAGGCCGCTGTAGGTCGGGTCTCGAAGATGCGTTGCAGGTGGCTGATGAGTACTTTGCGGTGAGCCACCCGATCCCGATTGGTCGCATACCGGGCATCGTCTGCCAGTACCGGATCGATGATCTCACAGAAGCGCCGCCAGATCGCCTCACTGCCGACGGCCACGTTGAGATAGCCGTCTTTTGTGCGAAACGCCTGGTAGGGCACGATCGTGGGATGGGCGCTCCCCAGCCGGCCGGGGTCGTCACCGGTGGCAAAATAGAATCCCGCATTGTAGGTCAGCCAGGAAACCTGCCCGTCCAGCAGCGCCGCGTCCACGAGCTGCCCGCGGCCCGTGCGCTCCCGGACGCGCAACGCCGCCAGAATACCGAAGGCCGCATACATCCCGGCACAGATGTCGGCGATGGCCACACCCACCTTCACGGGCGAACCGCCTTCTTCGCCGGTAATCCCCATCAACCCGCCCATCCCCTGCAGGATCAGATCGTATGCCGTCCGCTCGCGAAACGGACCATCTTGCCCGAAGCCGGAGATGGACACGTAGACCAGCCGGGGGAACTCCGGGCGCAGCGCCTGGTAGCCCAGATCGAACCGGTCCATGGTTCCAGGCCGGAAGTTCTCCACCAGCACGTCGGCGCGAGCCAGCAGCCGCCGTAGGATCGCCGCGCCGCGGGCATCTTTCAGGTTGAGCGCGAGGCTCTCCTTATTACGGTTCACGCTGAGAAAGTAGGCGCTCTCGGTCCCCACGAAAGGCGGACCCCACCCGCGGGTGTCGTCCCCACCGTCAGGCGTTTCCACTTTGATCACGCGCGCGCCGAGGTCAGACAGCATGACAGTACAGAAGGGTCCGGCCAGCGCCCGGGTCAGGTCGATGACCAGTAGATCCTCCAGCGGCTGCATCACGCTTCGACGAACGCCACGAAGCGGCAGAACGCCGCTTCACCGCCCTTGAACCGGAATGGAAAGGCGCCGACCCACACCCGCTGATTGAGGATCAGGTCGACATGCCCTCCGACGTTCTCGATGTGGTACACACCCTTGGGGAACAGCAATGTGTGGGTGGCCTGATACTCTTGCGGCCAGGGGAAGGCTTTGTCCATCGGCATGCCGATCTTCTTCTCCACCTCCGGGATGAGATCGCGCCGGGCGTCGCGGACCTTCGTATTGAAGGGGTGGTCCGTGCTGATCGCGTCGATCGCCAGCCAGCGGATCCCACGGTCGAGGATCCATTTGCAGAACTCCGCCCGTGGGCCTGGATGCCGGAGAAATGCCCGCGGCAGGTCTGCCCGCGCATCGGGGTGTCGCGCCTTGGTGTGCGGAGACCAGTCTTCGTTGTAGTAAGCGTGGTACCCCGTGTGGATGACCAGGATGTCGCCTCGCTCGATCGCAATGTTGTACTTCTTCTCCCAGGCCTGGAAATGGTCCGCGCCGTAGATGTCATAATCGCCGATGCCAAATTGCTGGAGGTCCACCACGCAGGCCGGCCCCAGCAGCTGCTCCAGGGGGATGCCGGCGACGTCGGGACCGGGATCGAAGAAGTGAAGCGGCGAGTCCAGGTGCGTGGCGATGTGATTCGTCGTGGAGATGTGTTGGGCGTTCACGCCCTCGAAGGCCATCTTCTTCACCCAGGTGATCTTTGGTCCCTCATAGTACGCAAACGGCGGCGAATCCATACTGAAGTTCTGCGACAGGTCCAGGGCGCGGCACCGGCTGAGATCGAACGACTTCATCGCCACAGGTCATCACCTCTGAAATGCGTCGCGGTCGCGCAGCGGCGCGGTCGAGCAGTCGCGGAATGGCCGGTGTCCGCGACCGCCTGACTGCCCGACAGCGCGACTGCGCGACAGCGTCTGTGTACGACACCCTGGGGATGAACCCTGCCCTCACGGACACACGACGGGGACCAGGGACCAGGGGACGAAGGACCAAGGGAAGACACGAAGGACACGGAGATGTAACCGTGGCGCTGCGAGCGATCACGTTCGACGTCTATTCGGCCCTGTATGACACTGTCTCCGGTCTGCAACAAGCGCTGGGCGCGCTGATGCAAACCCGGGGCACGGGCGGCGACCCCGCGGCGCTGGCGCGGGCGTGGCGGCAGCGCCACATGGAGTACCTGCTGATCGCCAACTCCCTCGATCGCGAACCGGCGAGAAACCGGACTGCGCTGGAAGCCTCCGCCCGGCACGTCCTCGCCGCGCTTCGGCCGCCGCTATCTAGAGACGAGATCTTTTACCTCATCGACGCGTGGGAAACGCTGCCGCCCTGGCCGGAAACCCTGGGAGTGCTCACGCAGATCCGACGCCTTCCCGTGATCCTTGGGACATTGTCCAATGGGGACGCCGATATGCTGGAGGCGCTGCTCGGACGGCTGCCCGTGGCGTTCGATCGCATCATCTCTACCGAGGGGGGGAAGTTCAAACCCCATCCATCGGTCTACGCCAAGGCCCTGCAGGCCCTGGGGGTGGATCGAGACGATCTCCTGCACATCGCCGGCTCCGCGACCGACGCCGCCGGGGCCACAGCGTTCCACATCCGGACAGTCTGGGTGAATCGATCGGGAGGCGCGGTGTTCGATCCTCGGTTTGCGCCCGCGTACGAGCTCCCCGATCTTACCGGCCTGTCCGGAATTCTCGCCAAGTCGAAGTGGGGACTGTCCCCAAATGAAAAATGACTCAGATGAGCTATGCCACCGCGCAAATGCCTCGTGGATCGTAGGGTTGAAGGGGACAGGCCCCGAGCAGACATTGACTCAATTGAGCTAACTGGCCCGAAGTTCAGAGTCTTAGATTCTCAGGCGGGGATCCAGGGCGTCCCGCAGGGAGTCGCCGAGCACGTTGAACGCCAGGACCGTGAACGTGATCGCCAGTCCGGGGAAGATGGCCATCCACGGCGCACGCTGGACGAACTCTACCGCCGCGCCGGAGAGCATCAGCCCCCACGCCGGCGTTGGCTCGTTCACCCCCAGCCCCAGAAAGCTCAACGAGGCCTCCAGCAGGATGGCCTGCCCCAGGAACGCCGTGAGCATGACAAGATAGGGCGCGGTGACGTTGGGGACCATGTGCCGGAACACGATCCGCCAGTGCCGGGCGCCGATGGCCCGGGCCGCCTCCACATACGTGGTTTCGCGGACCGATAATGCGCTCGCCCGCACGACGAGTTCAATGCGGGGCACAAAGGACACCGCGATCGCGGCAACGAGATTGAACGTCCCAGAGCCAAGGATGGCCACGATCGCCAGCGCCAGGATGATGATGGGAAACGAAATCATGATGTCCGCCAGACGCTGGATGATCAGGTCAGTGGTTCCACCGAAATAGGCGGCCGCGACCCCCACGGTCCCCCCAATCGTCGCGCCCACCAGCGACGCCGCAAACCCGACCAGCAGCGCGGTGCGCGCGCCATAGAGGATGCGGCTGAGGACATCGCGGCCGAATGCATCGGTGCCGAACCAATGACGGGCGCCGGGGGCGGCAAACATGGTGCCGAAATCGTTCGCCAGCGGATCGTAGGGCGCCAGATGGTTGGCCAGCCCCGCGAACACCGTCAGACCCAGAATGGCGATGCCAGCCATGGCCCCCAACGGATACCGGCGCGCAAACCTCGCCAGCCACCGACGCTGGACCCGGCGACCCGCCGCCACGGCGGGACCGCGCGCCTGCGCCACGGCGCGCACGCCGCTAGCCATAACTGACCCGCGGGTCGAGCCAGACGTACAACAACTCGATGAGGAAGTTGACCACGATATAGACGGTGGCCACGAGCAGCAGCAACCCCTGGATCATGGTGTAGTCGCGGCGGGCGATGGCATCCACGAACAGCTTCCCAATGCCGTTCAGGTTAAACACCTGCTCGGTCACCACCAGTCCACCGATGAGGAAGGCGAACTCCAGGCCGATCACCGTCACCACCGGCAACATGGCGTTCCGCAGGGCATGCCGGATGACGATCACCCGCTGGGCCAATCCCTTCGCCCAAGCTGTGCGGACATAGTCCTCCTGCAGCACCTCCAGCATCGCTGAGCGCGTCATCCTCGTGGTCACGGCCGAATAGCGGTAGCCGACCGCCAGGGCCGGCCAGATGAGTTGCAAGAGGTTTGCCTTCGGGTCCACCCACAGCGGCGTGAATGTCAGCGGAGGCAGCCAGTGGAAATTCGAGAGGAGGAACAGCAGCAGTAAGATACCGAGCCAGAACGAGGGGGTGGCCAGCCCCGCCACGCTGAGGATCTGCACCAGGTGGTCCACCCAGGTGCCCCGGCGCACCGCTGCCGCGATCCCCAAGGGGAGGGCCAGCGTCACCGCGATGAGGGTGGACATGATCGCCAGCTGCAGGCTGAGTTGGAAGCGGAGGGCAATCTCCTTGGCGATCGGCGCCGCCGTCCACATGGACGTGCCCAGATCGAATCGCGGGAGGCCGCCCATCCAGTCGACAAACTGCCGCCAGATGGGTTTGTTCAGCCCGAGGCGGGCCCGCTCTGCCTCGATCACACTTGCGGTCACGAAGCTGCCGCCGCTGACGAGCCGGAGCTCGACGATGTCCCCGGGGATCACGCGCACCAGGACAAAGATGATCACCGCCACGACCAGCAGCGTGGGAATCATGAGCAGGAGCCGGCGTGTCAGGTAGCGGGCCACGTCAGCCGTCCCCGGGACCCACCGCGCCGGGAGGGGATCGCCCCCACCCCCGGCGCCGGATTACCATCGTGATAGTCACTCGGAGATCCACACGTCCTGCAGGTCTTCAAGGTAGTGCGAGGGACCGACCTTATATCCGTGCAGTTTGGTGGAATGCGGAATGATGCGCTTCCACCAGAGTACGTAGATTTGCCACACCTTCTCGTCCAGCAGCCGTTTCTCGAACTGTCGCACTACCGTGATCCGGCGGGCAGCGTCTTCGGTCCGGCTCTGCTCATCGTACAGACGGTCCAGGGTTCGATCGATGTACCCTCCGTAGTTGAGACCATTGACGCTCCCGTTAGGCAGCTCCACGGAGAGGAATTTCACCAGCTGCAGGTCCGGATCGTCGTAGAAGTCACAGTTGAAGTCCACGGCCGCGTCGAAGTTTCCCGCGCGCTCATCGGCGAGGTACGGGCCGGTCTCCTTCACCACGTGGTTCACCTTCAGACCGATCTGCCGCCACTGATCGATCAGGAAGACGGCCACGTACCGGTACGGCATCTCCACGTTGCGATTGAGCAGGTTGAACTCGAATCCTTCGGGGACTCCGGCTTCCGCCAGTAACTTCTTGGCCTCGGCGCGTGCGGCGGCGATATCGCGGCCGTAGCCGGCGAGTTTCTCCAGCTCGGCCTGGGGAGTCGCGAACGGGCCCTCGGGTCGCAACAGGCCGCCCACCGGCCCAACGAACGCGATCTGGGAGAGGGCGGTGCTCCCGCCCCAGCGGTCGATCGCCAGCGAGAGGGCCTTGCGGAAGCGTGCATCATCGAAGGGCCTGTGTCTGGAATTGAAGACGACGGTGTTGTTGCACAACCAGCCGCTCTCCTGTACCGTGGCCCCGCTGCCCAGCGTGCGGACGACGTCATCGCGCTGCGGCGGGGAGAACCCGCGAAACTCCACCAGGGCCTGACCGCTCTTGATGGCGTTTACCTGTGCCGCCGCATTGCCGATGAACACCGCGCGATAGCCGTCCAGGTAGGGCCGGCCTCTCACCCAATAATCCTCATTCCGCGCGCCCACCCAGTGTGAGCCGCGGACATACTCCACGAACTTGAAAGGACCCGTGCCCATGATGTTGCGCTCGTACCAGTGGGGATCTTTCTCGATAATGTCCGCTTTGTAGATCCAGTTCCACGGCGACGCCACGTCCTGCAGGAACGACGGCGCCTTCCACTTGAGCCGGAACACCACCGTGGTCGGATCGGCGGCCTCGACCGACGCCACCATCGTGTAGGCCCCCTGCCTGACGCTGATCACATCGCCCTTGGGGAAGATGATCTTGTCGTAGGAGGCCTTGATGTCGCGCGAGGTGAGCACGCTGCCGTCATGGAAGCGCACGCCGCGGCGAATCTTGAACGTGTATGTCGTCCCGTCGGGCGAGATCGTCCAGCTCTCCGCGAGATCGGGGACGACCTTCGGATAATTCAGCGGATCAAACTTTACGAGCAGGTTGTAGTGTGGACGAGCCGGATGGATCAGCGCGAAGGTCACTTCGCGGTGGGCGTCAAACGATGGCGGCTCCGCCGAGACGATAAAGGTCAGTGTACCGCCGGTTCGGGGCTGCTGGGCTCCCAGCGGAGCCGACAGCAACCAGAATAGCAGACCGGTCACAAGCACCGCCACGATGCGGAGCTCCGGCCGGCGGCCCGGCGCATGCGATCCGTGCATAGACAGTCCCTCCCTCGGTGGTGGACGTCAGAACGGGGTCCCTACAACGGTACGACGCCCGCGAGCGCGCTCCTGTCCACGGCCTTGGAGTAAGGCCGGCTCACGCGAGTGTGGCGGCAAACGCCTCCACCGCCCGCTCGAAGCACGCCATCGGCGGCCGCACCAACCCGGCCCCGATCTGCCCGACTCCCGCCTTGCGGTGGGCGATGCCGGTATTGACGCGGGGGGTGATCCCGGTACGCACGACCTTGCGGATATCGATCCCGGTGGGTGTACCGCGAAAATCCAGCTGCGGGATGCCAAAGGCGGGGTTTTCCGCGACGGTGATCTCGTACATTTCCAGCGTGGACTCCACCGCCATCGACGGGGTTCCGCCCACAAACTTCACGATCGCCGGCGCGGCGGCCATCGCGAATGCGCCGATGCCGGCCGTTTCGGTGATCGTGCTGTCGCCGATATCCGGGTTGGCGTCGTCCTGGGTGAAACCGGGGAAGAACAGCCCGACCGGAATCTCTGCCGGCGCCGTAAACCAGGCGTCCGGCAGGCCGCTGACGCGGATGCCGAACTCGGTCCCGTTGCGCGCCATGCACGTCACCACGGTGCTCCCAGCGATCCCGTGCGCGGCATCCATGGACGCTTTGCAGGCGGCCATCACAGGGTTGAGCACCGCCAGATCATTCTCCGCGAGATAAGTCAGCACGGCGGCCAGGTCATCCGTGCGCGTCCCCGTGCGCGCCAGGTGCGGAGCCAGCAGGCGGGCGAACAGCGCCGTTCCGGCTTTGTTGCGATTGTGTCCCTCGTCACCCATCTGGATCTGTTGAGCGATGAGGCTCTTCATGTCCAGCCCGCCTGACCGTTCCAGCGCTTTGCCCATGATGGGCGCGTAGACGTCGCGGAGCCAGCGCAGCCGGGCCAGCACCTCTTCGCCATATGCCCCGTAGCGCAGCACTTTTCCGTAGCCTTCGTTGAGGTTGGAATAGGCGCGGGTGCCAAACGCCCGGTTCTCGATCACATACACGGGCATCGACGCGGTTGTGACGCCGGCCATCGGCCCGACGGCGCCATGGTGGTGGCATGGCGCGAACTGCACGTGCTTCTGCTCCACCAGCCGCACGGCGCCCGATTCATCCGTGGCCAGCCCCTCGAAGATCAGCCCGCCGATGACTGCACCGCGAAGAGGTCCCGACATCCGGTCCCAGGTGATGGGCGGTCCGGCGTGGAGGATCAGATTGCGCCGCATCCCGGGGATCATCTCCGCGGCGGGCGCAATCCCGACCAGGATGGGCTGGCTGTCCAGAATGCGCTTCACGGCGAGTTGGTTGGCTTCGTCTATGGTCATCACGCACTCCCGATTTCGGATTGCGGATTGTGGATTGCGGATTGAAATCCCCGGCCGTTCAAATCCGCAATTCGAAATCCGCAATCCGAAATTCCGTCAGGCATCAAGTTTGTCCAGCAAGTCAATGAACTTCTGCTTGCCTCCGGCCGGCGGGTGCCAGTCCACCATCAGGGTTTCCGCGCCCTGGGTGATCAGACTCTCCGCAAACAACTCCAGGCCGACGTTGATGACGCGCGGCGGACCGCTGAGTAACTGGAGAACATGCGTGGCATCCGGCAGCGACTGCGGCTGCGACGGGACGGGGATTGCCAGCGGCGGGCGCGGGCTGCCTTTGCTTCCTGCGGCTTCCGCAATCAGGCCAGCCAGGCGGACCGCCCGCGCATTCGACGCCTGCACCGTGGCGCCGGCGTCGAGGAGCGCCGCCACCTGGGCCTCGTATCCCTGCGGGTCTTCATCGGTGCCGCACACGGAGACCACCACCGGGAGCCAGCGGCCGTCTCTCCGTGCGCGCTCGCGCGCCTGCCGGATCACCGGGGCCAGGTCCCGGGCCGGGTCCGGGTGCGCCCCGTGGCCCAGCACCACGTCGAGCAGGATGACCGCGACCTCCGGATCGTCCGCCTCGCGAAGCAACCGCCGGTGGCGCAGTTCTGGATCTAGCATCGGATGGAGGCGGCCCACGGTGAATTCGTCGCTGCCCATATCGATCACGGTGTGCGCCCGGCTGCGCGTCGCCGACTCCAGCGCATAGTCTGGATCCAGCGGCGTGTTCGAATACACCGGCCCGACATACCGCTGCAGCAGGATCAGGGCCTCATAGCACAACGTGCCGCCGCTGTACAATCCGCGCATGAATTTCTGCGTGGGCGCGAGCCGGCCGGCTTCCTGCGCCGGCAGCGCTTCCCACTCAGGCCAGTGGGGCGGCGCCCCGGTCACCAGGGTCACCGCCTGGGATGCCGCCTCTTCCAGCGTGTGCGCGCCGTGCAGGGGCCCGTCATTGGCCACCGATGCCCCGACGAAATTGATCACGACTGGTTTGCGGAGATGCCGTGCCGCACCCAGCAGCCGTCCGGCGACCTCGGATGCCGGTGGCTTTGAGATGAGGACGACGACCTCTGTCCCGGGATCGGCGGCCAGCGCCGTGAGACCCACTAGCGCAGTCAGGCCCCCTACCGCCCGGCTGACGTCGCGGCCGCCGGTTCCGATCGCGTGCGATATCCCCGCGCCCCCGCGGTGCACCAGCGACGCCACCTCCTGGATGCCCGTGCCGGCCGCTCCGACAATCCCGATCGTGCCACGGCGCACACGGTTGGCAAATCCCAGACCCGTGCCGCCGATGATCGCGGTCCCGCAGTCTGGTCCCATCATCAGCAGCCCGCGTGCCGTCGCCGTCTGCTTGAGCTCGATCTCGGCATCAAGAGTCACGTTATCGCTGAACAGCATGACGTGCAGCCCGGCGGCCAGCGCATCTCTCGCCACCCCCGCCGCAAAACGGCCGGGCACCGAGATGAGCGCCAGGTTGGCGCCGGGCAGCATCCGGACCGCCGATGCGACAGTCTTAGGCCGGTAGGTGCCGGTGGCCGCGGTCTCACGCCGCTGCACGAGCAGTGTTTCAGCCGTCCGGAGCGCGGCGAACGCCACCTCGCCACTGCCGGCTCGCACGGCAAGGATCAGATCGTCGGGCCGCGCAGCCTGTGCCTCAGATGTCAGCAGGCCGGCGTCGCGCAGCAGTTCTTTGTTGGCGTCCGTACCCATCACCGCGCCGGCTTCCTCAACATCTGGAAGCTGGCGCACTTCGCGCTGCACGAGCATGAGCGTCACCGAGTCAAAGTAGGCGCTTGGCTTGACCACGCTACGGATGACCATCAGAACCCAAGTTCCAGGCCGCGCCGGCTTTTCCCCGCCGTTGATTCGACCCGCAGTTTCTGACAGACTGTTCCCATTGGCGACTGCGTCTACCAGGTCTGCCATGTCTCCCGAGTCTACCTAAAGAGCCTCGGAGGAAAGTGACGCAGTAGACCTGGAAGACATGGTAGACGTAGCGCGATCGAGGGATTCCGTGGACAGACCGTTGGGGAAGAAAGAACTCCGCCGCCTGGCGCGACACCAGCGCAAGGCCGAGGAGACGGAACGGCAGGAACGCGCCCGCCGCCGGAGGATGAGCATCTTCGCCGCCGCCGGCGTGCTGGTGCTGGGTGTCGTGGCGTGGGTGGTGTGGGGCGCCGTACGAGCGAACTCCACATCGACCACCGCCGGCGTGGCCGGACAGCCGAAGCTCAACGTCATCGACTACCCCGAACAGGGCCGGGAACACATCTTTCCCGGACAGCAGCATCCGTCCTACAACTCCGACCCGCCGACGTCGGGCTGGCACTTCCCACAGCCTGCAGAGTGGGGCTACTACAACGGGGAACTCCCCGACGAACTCGTTGTCCACAACCTGGAGCACGGCGGGATCTGGATCAGCTTCAAGAGCGCGGACGATACTGAGGTGATCAACAAGCTGGTGGCGCTGTCCCGGCGCTACCGCTCGAAGGTCATCATCACTCTGCGTCCAAAGAACGACAGCCGCATTGCCGTGGCCGCCTGGACCCACCTGATGAAACTGGACCAGTACGATGAGGCCGCGATCGTCAATTTCATCAACCGCTTCAAGAACAGAGGCCCGGAGTTCTTCCCCGACTAAACGGCGGTTCGGCGAGTGGCATGAGCCCTGACCCCCTCACCGGTTGACGCGGCCGGCTCAGAGCATTTCGTCAACAGCCTCCTCCACGGTCGCAAACATTGGGACGACGGACCCGAACTGCGTCAGCACCAACATATTCCGGATCAAGGCCGCCGCCGGCACGACAACGTGCAGCACTTGATCGCGGACGTGCAAACGCTCCGCGAGGTCAAACAGGAGATGCAGGCCGCGGCTGTCCATATAGGTCACGCCGGAGAGATCCACGATCAGCCCGACCGCATCGTTTGGCGCAGCGCCGAACAGCTGGCGGCTGACCTCCGGCGCGTTCGCCATGTCAATTTCCCCCTGCAGATATGCGACCGAGACCGAGTCACGCCGTTCGATCTTGACGGACGCGAGACTCACGCCCGCACCTCTCGCCGCGCCCGCCGGCGCATGCGCACCGTCAGTGCGCCCAGAGCAGCGGATCGACGTAGACACCGTTCACGCGCACGCCCCAGTGCAGGTGCGGCCCGGTCGCCAGGCCGGTGCTGCCCACGCGGCCGACGATGTCGCCCGTGTGGACGCGCTCACCAGCCGTGACGTCCAGCGCGGACATATGCATGTAGAAGGTCAGGATCCCCATGCCATGGTCCACGATCACCGTATTCCCGCTCAGCGGCAGCGGCTCGGCCAATCGTACGATGCCGCTGTTGGCGGCGCGCACGATCTCGCCCTCGGGTGCGGCGATGTCGATGCCGTGATGCCACCCGTGTGATGCGCCCTGATAGATGCTGATCACCCCATACGGCGACGTGATCGTTCCTGCCACGGGCATTCGAAACGCCGCGCTCCACAACTGCGCGGGCTCCAACACGCGCAACCCCGCAGCAACTTTGGCTTGCTCCTCCGCCACCTTCTCTGGAGTCAGGAGCGCCAGCGTCTCCGGGTCGAAGATCAGGGTGCGCCTGGGAAAGGCGACGCGGCGCACCGTGATGATGCGGCGCGCGAGTACGTGAATGCTGTCACGATCCACGAGCTCGACGACGATCGCCCGCGACCCCGCGGCGGTGTTGGGGTCGGTGCCCAGGTACGTCCGCCAGCGGTTGGATTCTCGGTAGAGGGGCCACGTCCGGCCGGCAAAGCGCACCTGCGGCGTACCGTCCGGCAGATCGCCGGTGACTGTTACCACGACGGCGCCGCCTTGGGAAATGACGGCCGGGGAAACGGACACCGCGACCACCGGACCGGCTCTGACCGAAGCCGCCAGGACCAGGAACGTAAGCGCGATGACACAGCCAGTTCGCATCGAAGACTCCCAAGTCATTTGTTGTCGTTAATTCCCTTGCCCAACTTTGCGCAGCGAGACTCCGTGGCGCCGGAGGATCATGACGACCTCGGGAATCGGCAATGCGGGCATCACGTGGCCGTCCCGCCCTTCCGTCGTCTCGGCCGCAAACAGCGCGTTGAGGATGGCTTCCTCTGACGCCTCGACCGCGGCGCGGAAGAGTCCATTCAAGACTGCGCGTTCCTGCCGCTCTTGCCGGGGATGCGTCGAGAAGGCTACGGCCAGATCTCCGCTAGTGTGCCCGCTGATGGCACCGGTGCGGGCCATCCCTAGAAAACACCGCCACGCCAGCCGCCGGAGGTCTAAGGATGCCAGCGGCGCGTCGGTGGCGACGACAAAGATACACGATCCCCGCTCTGACGGCTGGCCCGCCGTCGCCAGTTCCTTTCCCACCGGAACGCCGGCGATGACCAGGTCTCCGGGAAAGCCGAAGTTGGGAACGGCCAGCACGCCGACCGTGTACCCTGACTCACCTGCCAGGCGGGAAGAGGTGCCGATCCCAGACTTGAAGCCCTGACACCGCATCCCCATGCCCGCGCCCACGCATCCTTCGGCCACCCGCCCATCGGAGGCCGACCGGATGGCCTCGGACGTTTCTCGCTCTCCGACCGCCCGGGCCCGCGCATCGCTGAGGTACCCATCGAAGCACTCCAGCACCACCGGGTTGACGGTTTCGGCGACGCCGATTGTGTCGTCCTGCATCAGCATGTAACTGATCAGCGCATCGGCCACGCGGGGCACATTCAGCGTACTGGTGATCAGGATGGGGGTCTCGACGGTGCCTAATTCTTCCACCTGCAGCAGCCCGATCGATTTTCCGTACCCGTTGAGCACCGCGCAGGCCGCGGTGACTTTCTCTCGATACACGTTACGGCCGTGCGGCAGGATGGCGGTGACGCCGGTGCGGAGGGCGCCGGAGCGGAGCGACGCATGTCCGACCCGCACGCCCGGCACGTCCGTCATCGCACCAGACGGTCCAACACGCAACTGCCCGAGGGGGAAGAAATCGCTCGCCCGCGGCATCGTCTCGCATAACGTGATTGGCAGGTTCCGGCGTTCATCCTGCTACCCGTTCGCAGATCTTTAGGAGGACGAGCGAGTGTACTCCTGCAGGGGGGCGAGGAAAGACATCAAGCCCGACTAGACTAGCATCCGGCTGGCCTGGGAACGCTAACTAGAGCAGTGCGAGAAGGCCAGGAGATGCGCACACGTCATTCCACCAACCAACCTAGGATGCGTTGGACCCTCCGCTCGTCGCTTCTCCTTAAGCAGACGGCGTTTGTGGCTATGGTGACCATCGTCACCGGAGGAATGTTGATTCTGGCGTCGGAGAGCTTTGCCCGCCGTATGGTGCGCGGCGAAATCGACCAGCGGCTCTCACTCGCGGCAACAGACCGTCAGGCTCTCCTGCAAAACTACATCCACCAGCAGCAGGAACTGGTCGGGCTGGTCGCCAGCCGAACCCGACTGCGCCAGCTCGTCACAGATCGCGCGGCCGGAAAGATTGCCGGGGACGAGTTCCGGCGGCAGTCCGCGCAGATTCTCGCCGACGCACGCCGTAGCGCCAAAGACTTCGTCAGCATCTCCATCGCCGACCCACACGGGACAATCATCACAGCGACAGATGAGACGAGTGTCGGCAATGATTACGGCATGGATCCCGATTTTGTGGAGGGGCGCCGGCAGAGCACGTTGGGCGCACCCCGCCGCACGGGAGAAACGTACCAGTCACTGCTGACGGCCCCCGTCGCGGGCAATGATGGACAATTTCTCGCCGTGGTCATCGTGGTCCTCGATGTCCAACCGATGGCCGACCTCCTCGCCGGCCAAACGGGACTCGGGGAAAGCGGAGAAACCCTGGTCGGAACGCTGCGCGACTCGACGATCCATCTTCTTCTGCCTGCACACAACGCCCCACAACTCACGGACATTCCTGTTGGCCGGATGCCCGCCATGGCACTCGCCGTCCATGGGCAGTCGGGCCTCCTGCATCCCCGGGACTATCGCGGCGTCGAGGTCCTGGCCGCCTATCGACCGGTGGGTTACCGAGATTGGGGCCTTGTCGTCAAACTTGACGCGGCGGAGGCCTACGCGTCCCTGTCCCGTTTCCGTGCGATCGTCGCCCTCCTTGAAGTGGCCATCGTGCTGGCCGGAGTCGCGCTTTCGTACCTGCTGGCGAGGCGTTTCACGCAGCCCATCCTGCACCTGGCACACCAGGCCGCCACGATCGCCACGGGAGACCTGACGGCGCGTACCGGACTGGCCCACAGGACTGATGAGTTCGGGGATCTGGCCAGGGCATTTGACAAGATGGCGGAGCAAATTCAGCGTCATCTCCGCCGCGCAGAAGCATTGGCTGAATCTTCGCACACGTTCGCGGAGAGTACGCGCGACTATGAAGGCTTGCTCACGCGTGTTGCACACCGCGTCGCGGAGTTCGTTGGGGATACGTGTGTGATCTTCCTCGTCTCCGCGGACGGAGTATGGCTCGAGCCCGTGGCGCTTTATGATCAGGATCCGGACGCCATGGCGTTTGCCCGCGCGGTGCTCGCGGCCTCCCCCATTCGGGTTGCCGACAATACCATGTCGAGTAAGGTCTTCAGGGAGGGCGAGCCCCTCCTGGTCCCCCAGGTGTCGGTCGCCAGCCTTCGCCAAGCCACCAAGGAGGAGTATTGGCCGCTTCTTGACCGGGTGGCGTCCCGAAGCCTGCTGATGGTTCCCCTTCGGGTGCAGGGGAGAACGATCGGCATTCTGTCCCTTTCGCGGCATCAGCCGGAAGCGCCGGGCTATGGCCCTGAGGATTTGGAATTTGCGACAGCACTCGCGGAGCGTGCAGCGCTCACCATTGTCAATGCGCGACTGTATCAAGCATTGGAGACCGCGAAAGAGGACCTGGAACGCCGGGTCGTTGAGCGCACGGCCCAGCTCAAGGCCGCCAACAATGAACTGGAGTCATTCAGCTACTCGGTCGCGCATGATCTCCGCGCCCCGCTGCGGGCCATGGACGGTTTCTCGAGACTGGTGGTCGAAGACTTCGCGCCACTGCTTCCGGACGAGGCGCAGCGTTATCTGCACCTGGTCCGTGAAAACGCGCAGCAGATGGGTCATCTGATCGACGATCTTCTCACCTTCGCGCGTCTCAGCCGTCAGCCCGTGAACAGGCAGCCAGTGCATACGTCCGACCTGGTGGAGCAGGTCGTGAAGGACCTGCAGCACGACCGTGAGGGCCGGGCGGTCCACATCGCGATTAATGATCTGCCGGTGTGCCAGGCGGACCCAGCGCTCTTGAGGCAGGTCTTTGCCAACCTCCTCTCCAACGCCCTCAAGTTCACGCGCACCAGAGAAGAGGCGCGCATCGAAGTACGCTCCCAGACGGACGATGGCGAGCCGGTGTATGTCGTGAAAGACAATGGAGTCGGCTTCGACATGCAATACATGGGGAAACTCTTTGGAGTCTTCCAGCGGCTTCATCGCGCCGAGGAGTACGAAGGAACGGGAGTCGGTCTCGCGATTGTGCAGCGCATCATTCACCGGCATGGCGGCCGCATCTGGGCAGAAGCAGCCGTGGACAAGGGCGCGACATTCTATTTCACGTTGGGGGGCGATTCCCATGGCGGGGGATCCGGTCGAAATTCTGTTAGTTGAAGATAACCCCAGTGACGCGGAGTTAACTCTCCGTGCGCTCAGGAAGAACAACGTCACGAATCGGATCCATCTGGTCCGAGATGGAGCCGAGGCGCTGGAGTTCATCTTCGGCAAGGGCGCCTACAATGGTCGCAGCCTACGGGAAGGCCCGCGGGTGATCCTGCTGGATTTGAAGCTCCCGAAAGTGGACGGGCTGGAGGTGCTGCGGCAAATTAAGAGCGATGCGCAGGCCCGGAATGTGCCGGTGGTTGTGCTCACCTCGTCCAAAGAGGAGCGGGACGTCGTGGAAAGTTATCGTCTGGGCGTTAATAGCTACATCGTCAAGCCCGTTGACTTCACCCAGTTCACTGAAGCCGTCCGGCAACTGGGACTCTACTGGACGCTGCTGAACCAGCCTCCGGCGCTCTGAGAGTGCAATGAATCGTCTCCGCGTGCTTGTCGTGGAAGACCGTCCGGCGGACGCCGAGCTGATGGCCGCGGAGCTCCAGCGCGCCGGCTTCACGTTCGACTGGCAGAGAGTCGATTCAGAGCGGGACTTTTTGAGCCAGCTCAATCCTCATCCCGACATCATCCTCGCGGATTTTCATATGCCTCAATTTACGGGGCTCCGCGCCCTCCAAATTTTGAAGGATCGGGGGTTAGATATCCCGCTCATTATCGTCTCCGGCAGCATCGGAGAAGAGGTCGCGGTCAACGCCATGCAGCAAGGGGCATCGGACTACTTGCTCAAGGATCGGCTCATCCGGCTGGGAGCGGCGGTGAACCGGGCGCTCGAAGCGAAGCATCTGCGCGATGAGGAACGGAAGGCCAAAGAGGAACTGGCCATGGCGCGCAATCTGCTGCACACCATGGTCACCACCGTGCCTGATTACATCACGGTGAAGGATCTTGAGAGCCGGTACATGTTGGTCAATGATGCGTATGCAAATTTCCTCGGAAAGGCGACATCACAAGAGCTCGTCGGCAAGACGGCGTTCGACGTCTTCCCACACGAGCTGGCAGCGCAGTACGCCGAGGCCGACCGGGCCGTCCTGCGTACAGAACAGCCGATGGTAAAAGCGGAGTCACGCACGGTCGACAGTGCGAATAACGTGCGGTGGCATTCCACCACCAGGGTGCCGCTCCGCAACGGCGCCGGACAGCTGGTCGGCGTGTTGAACATCTCGCGCGACATCACCGAGCAGAAGCACGCCGATGAGCAGATCGAGCGTCAGTTGGAAACGCTCAGCGCGCTCTACGCCACCGCGCAGAAACTATCACAGAGTCTCGACCTGGACCAGCTGGCGCGTTACGTCGTAGAGACAGCGGTGAAGACATTCGGCGCCCGCTTCGCCTGGATCGGTCACGCTGAACCCGGTGGGGCCATTCGACGGTTGGCCCACTGGCCGGATAAAGATGAGTATCTAAGAGACCTCGCCCCGCGCTGGGATGAGTCGCCTGCCGGCCAGGGACCAAGCGGTCGGGCAATCCGGTCCGGATTCCCCGTCGTGGTGGACAACATTGCGTCCGACGCGTCGCTCATCCGCCGCGACATCCTGACCGGCCTGGGCGTCAAGGGCGCAGGAGCATTTCCATTGATCAGCCGGGACAAGCCGTTCGGCGTTCTCGTTCTGCACGGCGATCAGGACAACTTCTTCGGACCCGCCCGCACCGAGTTCTTCCAGGCCTTCGCCAATCAAGCAGCCGCTGCCCTGGAAAATGCCCGCCTATTCGCAGAGGCGGGGGAACGCCTGCAGCAACTCCAGGCCCTTCGCAACATCGACATGGCCATCACCGCCAGCCTCGATCTGCGAGTCACCCTCAATGTCATACTCGATCAGGTCACGACACACTTGAAAACTGATGCCGCCACCGTCCTCTTGTTCGATCCATATTCGCAGACCCTCCGCTTTGAAATCAATCGCGGGTTTCGCGGCAAGGCGCTGCGGCATGCGAACCTCCGCCTGGGGGAAGGACATGCCGGGCGGGCCGCCATGGAACGGCGCGTGATCAGCGTCCCGGACCTCGCCGCGGAGATGTCGGAATTTGCGCGGTCCGTGAAGCTCCCCGAAGAAGAGTTCGTCTCCTATTTCGCCGTTCCGTTGATCGCCAAGGGGCAGGTCAAAGGAGTGCTTGAGGTCTTGCACCGCGCCCCCCTGAATCCAACTCAGGATTGGCTCAGCTTTCTGGAGGCGCTGGCGGGCCAGGCGGCGATTGCGATTGACAACTCCACGCTGTTTGACAACCTGCAGCGTGTCAACACCGATTTGACGATGGCCTACGATACCACGCTGGAAGGATGGTCCAAAGCCCTAGACCTGCGGGACAAGGAAACCGAAGGCCACACCCTCCGGGTGACTAAGCTCACAGAGCGGCTGGCTCGCGCCCTGCATGTAGGAGACCAAGACCGCGTCCACATTCGCCGCGGGGCGCTGTTGCACGACATCGGGAAGATGGGTATCCCAGACAGCATCC
The DNA here is from genome assembly GCA_005888595.1 of Candidatus Segetimicrobium genomatis. Lineage (GTDB taxonomy): Bacteria > Sysuimicrobiota > Sysuimicrobiia > Sysuimicrobiales > Kaftiobacteriaceae > Telluricultor. Next base: position 31,827 of record VBAL01000114.1, on the reverse strand, counting down.
TGCTGAAGCCGGGGCCGCTCACCGATGAGGAGTGGGTGGTCATGAAGAAACATCCGACGTACGCCTATGAACTACTGTCGCCGATCCACTATCTCCGCCTGGCTGTGGACATCCCCTACTGCCACCATGAGAAGTGGGACGGCAGCGGGTATCCGCGGGGGTTGAAAGGCGAGGAGATTCCCGTGGCGTCCCGCGTCTTCGCCGTGATCGACGTGTACGACGCGCTGACGTCTGACCGCCCGTACAGGAGAGCCTGGCCGAAGGAAAAGGCGTTGGCCTACATCCGTGAGCAGGCCGGGAAGCATTTTGACCCCGCGGTTGTCGCAACGTTCCTCGAAATGGAGCTGTGATCGGCAAGGCGACGACTCAGCCGCACCCCGCTGAGGTATAAGACATTAGCAGGTGCCCCCCGAAGGAGCCCAAGTTGCGCAGGACTGGAGCATTGCAAAACATTCGCAACTTTGTTCGCGCCGACCTGCCCAGCCGCCAGCCGGAAGGTCATGTCGAGCGCAAGGTCTCCCTGATTCGCCTCCTCATCCTCTTTGCGCTCCTCCCGATCCTGTGGTGGGATGTGGTCCCTCCCGAAACCCAGCTCGTGTTGATCGGCCTCACCGCGCTCCTGGCATGTTACATCCTCATCGCCCTGATTGTCCTGCCGCGCCTCCGCGGAGTGCTGCGGCAAGACGTATTCCTGACCATCGACATCCTGGCGATTGCCGCGCTGGTCTGGTATACGGGCGGGATCAACAGCAGCCTCCTCTTCCTGTTCTACCTTCCGGTCCTGGCCGCGGCGATCCGCCTGGAGTTACGCGAAGCGATCCTGTCGGCGGTGGCCGTATCCGGAATCGTCATCTGGATGTGGAACGTGGCAGAGGGCGGGCTGCCGTCTCTGGGGTCGACGACGCTGCGGGTCGGCCTGTTTACCGGCAGCAGCCTGGTGACGGCGCTGATCTTCGGCATCATGGCCCAGGAGAGTCGCCTGCTGAAAGAACACGGACGCAAGAACCGGGAACTCAATGACCGGCTGGCCGAATCGACCGAACAGCTCCGGCGCCGCCTGGGCGAGCTGGAATTCGCGTATGATCTCTCCCGCGGGCTGGCGGGCGTCACCGACACGGCCGCTGTCCTCGTGAAGGTGACTGAAGCCGCGCAGCAGCTGCTGCGGGCCCCCTATGGGGCCGTGTTCCTGACCAACCACACCGCCGGTGATCTCGATCTGGCCTATGCCATGGGGCTGACTGATCGAGAGGCGGCCCCGCTCATGCGCGCGTGCACGGGCAAAGTGACAACCGACACCACAAATCCGGTGACGGTGGAAGTCCAGGATGAGGCCTGGATGCGCGCCGTGTGCGCCCCTATCATGCTGGCGGGGCGGCTCCTGGGGATCCTGTGCGCCGGCGGGGATGACCAATGGAATCCTGCCCGACACTCGGTGGCAGTGCTGGGTCACATGGCCAGTCAGGCCGGAATCGCGCTCGATCGCGCCTCACTGCTGGAAAACCTGCAGCGCCTTGCCACGGCCAAGCCCGAGACCCGTCTGTTTACCCGGGACCAGTTCGACGACATCCTCTCGGACGAGATCAAGCGAGCCACGCAGCTGGGAGTGCCGTTTGCGATCCTCAACCTGATCCTAACTGACGCCGCGGCGGATCTTGTCCACAAACGATTCGCAGAACTCGTGCTCGGCACCATCCGGCGCGCCGACATCATGGCTCGCACGGATGGGGGAGCGCTGCTGGTGATGCTGTCCATGGCCACCCAGACCAGCGCGAAGAAGTTCGTGAACCGGCTCCAGCGTCAACTCCAGGAGGACGAGGCGCTGAAGCAATTGGTCCACACGGACGCCGCTGTTGAACTTCGGGTCGGCATTGCCAGCTTCCCCGACGACGCGGTGAACGGCGGCGAGCTTATCTTCGCGGCACAGAACGCCGTGGAATCGACCGACCGGCAGCATCCGGTGGTGTGCGCCGCGGAACTGGACGCGGAACCGCGCCCGGTCAGCTGACCGGATGGAACAGGAAACGTGAGGCGGGGCCCGGTTTCGGGCCCCGCCCTTTTCCGCGCACCAACTCGTCTAGTAACCTGATCCCACGTCCGCCCGTTTCACCGTCGCCAGTACCTGTTGTTGATAATACACACGCACGCCCTCGTCCGCTGTCACGTTCGACGGGTAGTGCGTCGAGACGAACAGCGCATAGATATTGCCGGCTGAGATCGCCAGCCCGAAGTAGTCGCCGATGAAACCGCGGCCGTCCGGACACGGATCACGCGCCCCGGCGCAGGGGTATTGGGACAGGCCGCCGAGGTGCTGTCCCGGCTGCTCCGGATCCCAGGTGAACTTCGTGATCCTCGCGTTGTGGCCAACTGGGACTGCGCCTGCGGCGATGCCGTTATCCTTGTAAGCCTGCAGTGACACGTCGATGCAAAAGTTCGTTCGCCCCACGTCCGCTGCCAACACACTGGCGTCGCTCGGGCAGGCCTTACGCCGATCGTAGAAGGTGATCGCGACCGCCCCTGCCGGCCCGGCGGCGACCGTCGGCTGAAACTGATCGGTGGGCGTCGTTGGCGCGTCCACGTTGTCGTTGACCACAACCGGCGTCGTCCAGGTCACACCGCCGTCGGCGGACTGCGTAAACTTCACGTCCATCTGCGTGCCGTCCCAGTCCTCATAGGTGATCGCGGAACCTCGTGTTCGGCAGACCTCCGGTCGCGGTGGTGATGATGTTCACGATGGTCACAGGGACGAACGGCGTAAAGGAGATGCCGTCATCGGTTGAGCGGGCGACGTAGATGGTCGAGGCCGAGCCATTGGGCGGGAAGGAGACGAACGCCACGTAGAGAGTCCCGGCGGCGTCGATCGACGGGTAGACGAAGGTGGCGGCCGGGCCGACCTGCGAAGGGGGGCTAATCGTCACAGCCTTATCAAAGGTCTGGCCGCGGTCCCGCGAGACCGCGAGGCGAACTTTGATCCCCTGGCCATTTGAGCTGCCGTTGAAGACCGCCCACGCCGCGTAGACGTGATCCTGAAATGGGTGTCCGGGGATGTGGTTTACGGCGATCCACTGCTTATCTTCCACATGACCGGCCTGCTTGGCCGAGGCGTTGTTCGTCGCCTCGAGCGCCTGGCCGCCGTTGCCCCTGACCCAGTGACGGAACGGCAGCATCGTCTGGTATACGCGGCCCTGTGTATCAAAGTCGGCGTTGGGATCGGTGGTATCGGTCCAGCTCGGCGGCATGTCCTGGGTGATCGTGCCCGGCACGGCGGAGAGGCAATCGTAGCCCTGGATCTGATTGTTGCCGGCCGGGGCGCCGTTAAAGATCTGGTGGGCGCCGAGGTAGAACATGTAGAACGTGCTGTACTTATCAAAGAAAAACTTCGAGCTGCCGACAAGGTCTTCCGTACCCGGCTCGACGGCGATCCACGACTCCGAATAGTTGGCATTGAACGGCCCAGCGCCGCACGTCCCTGCGACCGGCACCCGCGAACCGGGCGGAACCGGGTAGCCGCCGCCGCTGCTCGGCGAACTGGCCACCTGGTTGGTAAAGGCTACGCTGCCAGCCCAGCCGTTCGCGGCAGACGTCGTCGGGCCGCCGGCGACGAGGACCGCCAGCGCTGCAGCAGCTCCAAGCGCCACAACGGCGCGCATAAACATTCCTCTCCCTCCTCACAGTACCTGTTCTCAGGGGGACACTCTGCTAGTTCGCGCCGACGGGGCTCCCTCCTGTCCCCGTCTCCGTCTGGCCGAGTGTGCGAAATGGGGAAGACGAAATGTTGCCGCCCGTCCGACGTCGAAGAATTCACACCCACATGGAGGAGGCGACGGTGCGGATCGGAGTGTACGGTGCGGGACAGATGGGCGCGGCGCACGTGCGCCACTTCTCGGCTGTTCCGGGTACGACGGTCGTGGGAGTCGCGGACGCGGATGAGCAGCGGGCCAGATCTGCCGCCGCCGCGATCGGCGCGACGCCGTGCCCGGACCTCGACACGCTGCTGGAGCTGCGCCCCGACGCCGTGGTGATTGTCGTCCCCAACATTCACCACGCGGCTGCATCGATCGCTGCGCTCGAACGCGGCGTGGATGTCTTTTGCGAAAAGCCGATGGCCACGACCGTCGAGGATGCGCGCCGCGTCCTGCGGACCGTGGAGCGCACCGGCTGCCTCTACCAGTTGGGATTCAACCGGCGATTCGCGCCGGTCTACATCGGGGTCCGCGAACTGCTCACCGGCGGGGTCGGGGTGTTTTCGGGGACGATGAAGATGAACGACGGAGACATGCGCACGCCGGCGTGGTTCAGCGACCCCAAGATCTCGGGGGGATTCATGTACGACACGGCGATTCACCTGCTGGATCTGGGACGCTGGCTGCTCGGCCCGGTCCAGGAGGTCCGCTGCCTGGCCCGATCATCCTGCTATCCGGACCAGGATGATGCGGTCATGCTGCTCCGATTCACCAGCGGCGCGCTGGTCGCGTTCTCGACGTGCGGGCACGCTACGTGGACCGCCCCGCTGGAGCGCGTCGAGTTCTTCGGGGACCACGCGGCGATCGTCACCGAGGGGTTCGAACGGCTGACGTACACGCCGGCGCGGGATCAGCCGGCCGTGACCAGAGATTTCAGCGCGTTCCCAGTGCCGGAACGCCTGGGCTACGCGCAGGAGGTCCGCGTCTTCATCGAGGCTATGGGGCGTGGCCAGGCCGGGGGGCCAACCGCGGAAGATGCCCTCCGCGCCGTCGAGTTCGTCGCCGCCTGCTATCGAAGCGCTGCCACCGACGGCGCACCGGTGCGCCTGGTGCCGTACCAACTTGATAGGTAGGCGTGGCTACCGAGCGATTCCATGGATACTAAGAAAAGCAGATGCGGAAATCAAGTTGGTACGGCACTGGCATGAGCGAATCCGCCGCGCGTTATGATCTGCCGTCCCGGTCCGTGTTCGAGCCGCCAAGTTATCCGAACGTCTGGTTCTATGTCCACGATCGTCTCGCCGCCTCCCAGGATGCGGCCGTCTCGTTCGTGACCGGATGGCTGCGCGAGCAGTGCGGCATCACGAACGATTTCGGGCACTGGAAGCCGCCGGAAGCCTCGGACTCCCAGGCGCGGCTGGGCGGGCTGCAGCCGTGGCAGGGCGGCACTGATCCGGCCCTGCATCACGCTCACGATCTGCACATCCGCTACTACTACGTCGCCCTGCGCCAGACGGGGAAACACCACGTGATGCTCCGCGGCGCAGCGGGGGGTTCAGAACGCTACCACCGGTTCGCGGGGAGCGTGCACTACGAGGTCGCAGACGAGCACCCGGCTCACCCGTACATCGACGATTGCCCCTACTGCGGCCGTGCCGGTTCCTACGCGGGCGCGGACGATCTCTTTGCCGGGGTCCACGAACCACTGGGTCTGGAACTGTTATTGTATGGGACGATTCGGGGGGAGGCGGTGGTCCGGCCCGATGGCCGGCCTGTCGGCGGTGTGCAGCTCATGAAAGAAACACAGGCGTTACACATCGAACGGATCCGTCCTGCCGGGCCGGGCATGAACATCGTGGACCTGGCGGTCGTGCTGATCGGTCCGCGTGGATCGTAAGCGCTGCCGTGTTGCGACTCGGCGCATGCACCTGGATCTACGAGGCCCCGCTGGAGGAGGCGCTGGCGCGCATCGCCGCAGCCGGCTGCGATGGCGTGGAACTCCTGGGCGAGCCGGAGATGTGGACCCCCGATGCGGTGCGCCGTCTCCTCGCCCGAACCGGCCTGGCCCCCGTAGCCCTGACCGCCTCGTGCAAGGTCCCACAGACGCGGCGTGACCTGGCCCATCCCGATCCCGCCATCCGGGCAGAGGCGGTCGCCTATCTGGTCGGCTGCCTGCGGTTCGCCGCCGCCATCGGCGCGCCGGTTGTACAGATGTTGCCCTCAGGCGAGTCGCGCCTCGCGCCGATTAGCACCCGGGAGCAGGAATGGCGATGGTCGGATCGCCATCGAGCCGCTCAACCGTTATGAGGCCTACCTGGTGACAACCACGGCACAGGCCCTGGCCTACCTGCGTGACGTGGGCTCACCCCAGGTGGGTATGACCCTGGATCTCTTCCACGCCAACATCGAAGAGCCCGACATCCCGGCGGCCATCCGCGCCGCGGGCTCATGGCTGTGGCACGTGCACGTCGCCGATTCAAACAGGCGGGGGCTGCGCGGGGGTCACCTTGATCTGTTCCCGATCACCGTGGCGCTGCGTGAGATCGGATACTCGGGCGCCGTAGTTCTGGAGATTGCTCCACCCGAGGCCACGCTCCCAGGCGGTTCGTCGCAGGTCCCCTGGGGCGCGGTGCTCGACCGTTACGTGCGCGAGTCGGTCGCGGCGCTGCGCACGACGCTCAGCCCGCAGGCAGGTTAGACCCTCGGCGCGACTCCCAGGGCCGACGCCACCATTGCCACATCATCGGACTCGAAGACGTCCACGCCGATCCCCAGAAGTTCTTGGGCGTGCTCTCCGTCCAGCAGGGTGGTGAGCACCGAAAGTCCGGCGGCATGCATCGCCTTCACATCGGGCTCCAGGCAGAACTCCGGCTCCAGCGAGATGAGGGCGGCCCCGGCGGCCCGCGCCGCGTGGACCGGGTCGGCGAGACGCGCGATGTAGATCATTTCCAGCGGCCAATGCGGGCGGATACGGTGAATCTCGGCCAGGGTGACGTGGTCGAAGCCGGCCGGCACGACGTAGTCTTGGGCGCCGTGCGCCTCGATCTCGGCAATCGTCTTCTCGACCAGCGGCATCTCCCGGTGCGGGTAGTTCTTCAACTCAATGAGGAACCCCAGTCGGCCGCGGCTCCAGTCCAAGACTTCTGCCAGCGCCGGCACGCGCTCCGAACCATGCGCCGGCATCCAGGGCTTTGAGCTCTCGAAACGTGAGGTCCCGCACGAGCCCGGAGCCGTTGGTCGTCCGCGTCACCGAGCGGTCGTGCATCAGGACGACGCGGCCGTCGCGGGTCAACTGCACATCGATCTCAGCCACAGTGGCGCCGGCGCGCCAGGCGAGGTCCAGCGCCGCCAGCGTGTTCTCCGGCGCCGCGGCGGCGAATCCTCGGTGGGCCGAGATCAGCGGCCGGCCGGCCCGACTGGCAAGCAGCTCCATCAGACTTTTCCGAACCCCGCGGCCAGGTACTCTTGCTTGAGCGTCCGCTCGGCGACGAACATCAAGACAATCGTCGGCACCAGCAGCACCATGGTGACGACCGCGGCGTAGGTGAAGATCGACGACCGGCCCCCCAGGTACGCCCAGAGAAGAACGGGCAGCGTCTGCACATACGGCATGCCGACGATGAAGGTCAAGACAAACTCCTCCAGGCTGCCGATGAAGGTGAACAGCCCGCCGGCAAACAGCCCAGGCCGCACCAGCGGGATCAGGACGTCGCGGGCTAGCGGCCACGGGCTGGCGCCGAGGTTCCGGGCGGCGTCGATCAAGTCCTGCGGGACGCCCTCGAAGGTCGCGGCGACGATCCGGATCATGAACGGCAGCAACACGACGGTCTGCACCAGAACGACCCCCGTGACCGTATGCGACAATCCGAGGCGGATGAACATCGATCCCAGCCCCGTCGCGAGCACGATGCCGGGCAGGATGATCGGCGCCAGCACGAGCAGCTCGATGGTCCGCCGCGCGCGCAGCTGCCGGCGTCCCAGCGCGTAGCCTGTGGGCAATGCCAGCGCGGCGCAGAGCAGCGTCACGATCGGCGCGATCAGGAAGCTCATCACGAAGGCCTGCCCGATCTCCGGCACCGAGAGCATCGCCCGCCAGTTCGCCAGCGAGAGGCTGGACGGCACGATCGCCGGCGGGAACCAGCCGACGTCCGGGTTGACGAGCGACCACAGCACCCCGACGATCAGCGGGATGATCAAGACGAGGGACGCCACGCTGAAGAAGCCCACGGCGACCAGCCACCGCCCCGGCGTCCCTTGCCGGGCCCAGGTCCGGTTCATCGCAGCGCGGCCTCCTGATGCCGGATCAGCCGGTAATACACGTAGAGCAGGATCGCCGAGAGCGCCGTCACGATCGTGCCCAGCGCGGAGGCCAGGCCCCAGTTGGCCCGGTCCAGCACCTCGTTGCTCATCACCACCGCGATCGCTTTGGGATAGGCGGCGCCCAGCAACGAGGGAATCGAGAAGGCTCCGAAGACCCCGATGAACACCAGCAATGAGGCGGCCGAGATCCCCGGCAGCGACAGCGGCACGGTAATGTTCCGGAACACCTGCCAGGGGCTGGCGCCGAGATTGCGCGCCGCGGCGGTGACGTCGTGCGGAATCCCGCTCATCACGGCGGACAGGATCACCGTCATGATCGGCACGTTGTGCCAGACCAGGACCAGAATAATACCCAGGCCGTAGCGATCGTGCACCAGCTCGGGCCACTCCACGCCGTAGGGCAGCAGCGCCCGCGAGATGATGCCGCCCTGATCGATGATGGTCAGCACCAGGAACGCCGCCACCAGGCTCGGCACCACCAGCGGGATCTTATACAGCACGCTGATGATGTAGCGTCCCGGGAAGTTGATCTGCAGGAGCGCGCTGATGACGAGCGAGAGGATCAGGCTGATCACGGTCGTGCCGAGCGCAAAGTACAGGCTGAAGATGATGCTATCCCGATCAATCTTGTTGGCCAGGACCTCGCGGTACAACCCCAGCGTGAACTGCGAGGGCTCGCCGATGGCCAGCAGCCCGAAGCCTCGCAGGGCCACCTGCACGAGCGGGACGCACATGAACACCAGCAGATAGCCCAGCCCCGGCGCCAGCAGGACCAGGTCGACCAGCCACTCGCGGCGGCGGCGCACCTGCGCTGGGGTCACCTGCGGGATCGCGGCGGCGAATTGCGCCATGCTATCCCCCGCGCACAATCGCCGCGGTCGCCGGCAGCGTGATCGTGATCTCCTCGCCCGCGCCGCGCGCGGAGCCCCCGGCCTCGTGCACGCGCAGCGTGATCCCGCCTGACTCCACGACGTAGTCGGTCACGGACCCCAGGTACGAGGCGTGCAGGACGCGGCCGGTGATTGCCGTGCCCTCGTACCGGCCGATTCGCACGTCCTCAGGACGAAATGACAGCGTCACCACTTCGCCCACCCGTACGCCCAGCGCCGCGTCTGCCTCGACGATCCCCAGCGGCGTCTGGACGATGTAGTGCCCGTCTGCCACCGCCGCGACCTTTCCATCCAGGAAGTTGGTGACCCCCAGGAACTCCGCCGTCACACGCACGCGCGGCGTGCGATAGACCTGCCGCGGCGTTCCGATCTCGACGACCTTCCCTCCGAACATGACGGCGACGCGGTCGGAGAGCGCGAGCGCTTCCGCCTGGTCGTGCGTCACATAGACTGTGGTGACGCCCAGGCGCTGCTGGAGCGCGCGAAGCTCCAGCCGCAGCCGTTCCCGCAACTTCGCGTCGAGGTTGCTCAATGGTTCGTCGAAGAGCAGCACCTTTGGCCGCGTGACGATTGCTCGGGCCACGGCGACCCGCTGTTGCTGGCCGCCGGAGAGCTGGCGGGGATACCGGTCGCTCAGGCCTTCCAGTTCGACCAGGGCCAGCGCTTCTCCGACGCGCCGCTGGATCAGGTCTGCGGGAAGTGCGCGCATGCGCAGGCCGAATCCGATATTCTCCGAGACGGTCATGTGGGGAAACAGCGCGTAACTCTGGAAAACCATCGCGGTCTGGCGGCGGTGCGCGGGGAAGTGCTGCACGGGCTTGCCGTCCAGCAGCACCTCCCCCTCGTCGGGGTCGACGAGACCGGCGATGATCCGCAGGGTGGTCGTCTTCCCGCACCCGGAGGGGCCCAGCAGGGTCAGGAACTCCCCGTCTGTGACCTCCACCGACACCCGGTCTACGGCCACGGCGCGCCCGAAGCGTTTGGTGATGTCCCGCAGCTCGAGGCGCGCCATGGTCTTCTACTTGGCGATGATCTCCTTGACGAAGAGGTCCCCGGCGGCATCTGTAATCTGCCCATTGATCCGGGGCCGCGTGCGCTCATGGTACATGGTATCCAGGACCAGGAACTTCGCCAGTTTTTCGGGGATCTTGCCCTTGGTCTGCAGATTGACCCTCGCCGTGCGGCTCCCGGTCTGCTCTAGCTTGTCGATCTGCACCTTATCGCTCATCAGGAAGTTGGCGTAGAGCAGCGCGGCTTCGAGCTTCTGGGTGGACGCCACGATGAACAGGCCGTCGCCGTCACCCACCTGCCCCGTCTGCAGCAGCACCGGGCGCGCCGACTGCGGGACCAGCCCCTTGGTCGCCAGCGTGTAGAGGTCATCCTCCCAGACCGTCGCCACCAGCGCCACGTTGTTGGCCAGAGCTTTGATCGAGTTCTCGTTGCCGTTCGAGAACTTGACGTGTGGTTTCAATGATCGCCAGTAGGCCAGCACCGGCGCCATGCACCTCTGCGCCGCGGCCGCGGCCTGCTCTTTGGTCAGGTCGAAGTTGTAGTAGTCATCCTTGCACTGCGGAGAGAACTTCAACAAGGCGCTCTCCAGGAAACCTGAGCCGCTGCCGCCGTGGGTCGGATCGGTCACGGTGACCTTGCCGCTGTGCTCCCTGGCGAAGGCCAGCAATTCCTCAAACGTCTGGGGCGGCTTGGTCACCAGCGCGCTGTTGTAGGCCAGTGCGGTCTGGTTGCGGTGGAACGGCACCACCGTCCCGCCGTGCTTGAAGCCGCGCGAAGCCCGCGCCGCCGCCTGTTCCACGTCGGTGGCGTTCGGCAGCAGGTCAACCAGCGGCAGGTTGGCGATGACGCCGGCCTTGGTCAACGCGCGCATGCTGTTGTTGGGCCCGAAGAAGAGGTCCGCCGACGCCGGCTTGCCCGCCTGCGCCTCCGCGATGAGCTGCTGCGTGGCAGTGTCGCCGTCCACGCAAACGTGCTTGACGGCGATGCCGGTCTGCTGGGTGAAGTCCGCGCTTTCCTTCGCCAGCAACTCGCACAGCGTATCCGCGAAGTCGTAGAAGACCAGCCCGGACTGCGACTTCGCCGCGGGCGTGACCATCGCGGCGAAGTTATCCCGCGTCAGCTTGCTGAGGTCGATCTGGGCCCGGACGTTGAACTTATCCGCGCCGACTGGACTCACGGCCCCCACGGGAGCCACCAGGATCACCGCAAGGAACAACAGCGGTGCGACCATCCACCATCGATTCCTGCCCACTACGCATTCCTCCCTTGTGAGTCACCGGTCTCCGGCTGAGTGTATGTACCCTCTCACCCTTTGTCCCTCTCCCGCTCGACTCGTCCGCTCCGCGGACTTCGCTCGCGGCCTCCGCCCTTCCGACGAGTCGAGCGCCCTGAGCGAGCGAAGCGAGTCGAAGGGCTCCGGCCACCGCGAAAGGGAAAACAGTTGGCGCTGCCGCGCCCTCTCAGAGTCGAGTCCTGCAAAATGCCGCGCCCGAGCCGCACTTCATCAGTGCCGCTCGAAAGAGTCGTGACCTGTATTCGCCCAGGGGGGAGAGAGTCAAGTCCTCTGTGGTTCAACGGCCCGCGGCGGAGGTCCTCCACCTGCACGGGACGGCGCCGGTTGCAAACCCCTTCGCGCGGCGCATGCGGCGATTAGGGCAGGAGTCGCAATCCTGCTGGCGAAGGCAACGCGCAACATACCCCGGAGGAGACATCCAGATGGCCATCACCGATCGGTTGGCAATCGACGGCGGCACACCCGTGCGCACCACCCCGTTGCTGCCCGGGTGGCCGGGCGGATTGCTGATCGGTAAGGAGGAAAAGGCGGCGGTGCTCGAGGTCATCGAGAGCCAGTCCCTCTTCCGGCACTATGGTCCCCGGCCGCTCCATCGCGCCGCGTCATTAGAGAAGGCCTTCGCCCAGGCCATGGGCGCGCGTCACGCCCTGGCGGTCACGTCGGGGACGGGCGCCTTGATCACCGCACTGGCGGCGCTGGGCATCGGGCCGGGCGACGAGGTAGCGGTGCCCACGTACACCTGGATCGCGACGATCAATGCGGTGGTGATCCTGGGGGCCGTCCCGCTGTTCGTCGATATCGACGAATCGCTCAACATGGACGCGGCGGCGCTCGCCGCGGCGATTACCCCCTCCACGCGCGCGGTCATCCCGGTGCACATGCGCGGCGCCCCCGCAAACCTGGCGCCTATCCTCGAGACCGCGCGGGCGCATCACTTGTCCGTCGTCGAGGACACGGCCCAGGCCCTGGGCGGCCGGTACCGGGGGCGGCGCCTGGGTACCTGGGGCCAGTTCGGCGCGTTCAGTTTGCAATATCACAAGACCATCACCACCGGCGAGGGAGGCATGCTCACCTCCAGCGACCCCGTCCTGTTCGAACGCGCCGTGCGGTTCCACGATCAGGGCTCGGTGCGGATGGAGGAACTCGATCTGCTGATCGCCGGGGACAGCCCGCTCATCATCGGCATCAACTTTCGCATGGGCGAGCTCACCGCCGCGGTCGGCTTGGCGCAACTAAAAAAGATGGACTGGATCATCGAACGGATGCGCGCCAACGCCCGCCGGATCAGGGACGGCATACGGGACATCCCCGGACTGACCTTTCGAACGCTCTACGATGAGGACGGCGAAACGGGCGCCACGGTCATCTTCTTCGTGCCGACGGCGGCGCAGGCGGACCGGTTCGCCCGGGCCCTGGCCGCGGAGAACCTGCCGGCGAGCGTGCCCTGGTGGAGCGGCCAGCATGTCTACAACCACTTTGACCAGATCATCAACCGCCGCCTGCTGTCCACACGGAAGTGCTCCTGGGAGTGCCCGCACTACAAAGGCAGCGCCACCCTGGTGAAGGGGCAATTCCCACGCACCGATGCCATCCTGCAGCGGGCCGTGCATCTCGATGTGCACCCCTTGTTTGCCGACCAGGATGTCAGCGACGTCATTGCCGGCATCCACAAAGTGGCCCAGGCCGTGCTGTGACCGACGGTTCGGTCCGGCAGGTCGGCATCGGGGTACTCGGGTACGAAGGGGTCGCCAAGGCTCACCTCCTGGCCATCCAGCGGGTCTCGACGATCTTCTGGCCGCTCCCGGCGCGGCCGCTGTTGGTCGCGGTCGCGGGACGATCGGCAGATCGGGTGGAGCGGGCCGCTCAGCGCTACGGCGCGCAGGCCGCCTACCCCGACTGGCGGGGGCTGATTGACGACCGCCGGGTGCAGGTCCTGATCAACGCCGGTCCCAACGACGTGCATGCCGAGGCGTCTGTCGCGGGCGCCGCGCGCGGGCTGCATGTGTTGTGTGAGAAGCCGCTGGCGCGGACGTCGACGGAGGCGGCGCAGATGCGCGACGCCGCGGCGACGGCGCGCATCGTGCACATGACCGGATACAACTACCGGTTCGTTCCCGCAGTCCGGCTGGCCAGGCAACTCATCCGCGAAGGACGGCTCGGCCGGATCTATCATTTCCGGACCCGGTACTGTGACGACTCGATGGTCGATCCCAGCGCTCCCTACAGCTGGCGACACGACAAAGCCCGGGCGGGTAGCGGGGTCATCGGCGACCTGGCCGCCCACGCGCTTGACCTGGCGCGGTTCCTCGTCGGCGAGGTCTCGGCGGTCTCCGCCACCGCCCGCATCTTTATCGACCGCCGTCCGCGCCGTGACGGCGGTGAGGGTGCGGTCGATGTCGAGGACGCCATCGAGGCCGTCCTGGAGTTCACCACCGGCGCGGTCGGTACGCTGGAGGCCAGCAGCTTCTGTCCGGGGCGCAAGAATTTCCTCAGCTTCGAAGTGAACGGCTCCGGCGGCTCGCTGGCGTTCAACCTGGAGCGGTTGAACGAGCTGGAGCTGTTTGTCCGCGACGACGGGGCCAATGGGTTCCGCACGGTCCTGGTGACGGAGGCGCACCACCCGTACGGTGGGACCTGGTGGCCGCCGGGACACATCCTGGGATGGGAGCACACGTTTGTGCACCAACTGCACCACTTCTTATTGGCAGTGGGCGGGCAGAGCACCGTGGAGCCGGACGGCGCCAGTTTCGAGGATGGATACCGGTGTGCGGTGGTCTGCGACGCGCTGGACCGGGCCGCCCGCGAGGGACGGCGGGTCCCGGTGGAGGGATTGGTCACACCGATGAAGCCGGGCTAACGAAAGGCTCGGCTCCGGCCTGGGTCACTCGGGCGTTTCCTTATAATAGACGAAGCCAGGCGCCGCGCGGGGAGGTGGGAGACTCCAGGATTCGCGAGACCAGAACGGTTTCATCATCGCCGTCGAAGGGGGGCAACGAGCATGCACGAGAAGCTCAGTCGTCGTGATCTTCTGAAGGCAACGGTCGGGGCCACGGTGGCGGCCAGCGTGCTGTCCACCGGCACGCGGCACATCGCCAAGGCCTTCGCGCAGTCCGCTTCATCCGGGACCTATTACTGGGTGGCGCACGTCGGACCCGGCGATCCCTACTGGGCCGTCGTCCAGCGCGGGGTCCAGGCGGCAGGCAAGGCCTTGGGCGTCAAGGCGGTCTTCGAAGGACCCTCGGGGTACAGTCCGCCAAAGCAGGCGGACATGGTCAACGCGGCCATCAGCGCAAAAGCCGCGGGGATCGTCACGACAAGCGCCGACCCCGCAGTGATTCGAGGGCCCTTACAGCGTGCCGCCCAGGCCGGCATCCCCACGATCTTCTCGGATACACCTCCGCCTAAGGACTTCGCGGCCACGTTCGCGAACGGCACCCCGATCGCGTTCGTGGGCGTCGACGTGCGGATCGCCGCGGCGCGGGCATCCGCGAAGCTGGTCCCGCTCCTGGAGAAGGGCGCGAACGTTGTAGTCGTCAACCATGAGCCGGGAAACCGCGTCCTGGAGATCAAGACCTCGGGCTACATCGAGGGGATCACGTCTCTGGACCCCAAGGTGGACAAACTCGTCATTGGCGAGGAGACCACTAAGGCGGTCGAGATCATGCGCGCCTATCTGCAGAAGAATCCCAACACCAAAGCGATCTTCACCCTCGGCGCGCTGGGGACCCACGCGGCGGTCAAACTCCTCGACGAGATGAAGGCATCCAACGACAAGATCCGGGTGGTGGGGTCCGATATCGACGACGTCACCCTCGATGCGATCAAGCGAGGACGCGTGGTCTCGGCCATCGACCTCCAGCAGCTTGGTTTCGGCTTCCTCCCCATCGCCCTGCTCTATCTCTACAACAACTACGCCCTCGATCCCAACGACCACATCGGCGCCGGGGGGACGGTCGACGCGAAGAACGTCGATTTCATCACGAAGCTCGCCAAGCAGGGGTTCCGATAGGCAATGGGCTGTCGTGCGCCGTCGCACCGATGAAGGCTGACTCGCCACGGGTGGGGAGGAGTTCGCCTCTGGCGGGCTCCTTCCCATCCGCTCTCACCCCACTGCTCGGACGAGTCATGTTCCATCGGCGGCGGGAACTCGGGGCCGTGATTGCCATCGCGGTCACGTACAGTGTGTTCACCTATCTGAACCGCGCGTTCCTCACCTGGGCGACGTTCGGGGGAATCCTGACCATCGCGGCAGAGATTGGCACGATCACCATCGGGGAAGGCGTCCTGATGGTCTCGGGGGAGTTCGACCTATCGGTGGGCTCGAATTTTACGTTCTCGGCGATTGTGCTCGGCATGCTCTTGAAGGCGGCGGTGCCGGCGGCGCTCTCGGTCATCACGGTGCTGGGCATGGCCGGCCTGATCGGATTACTCAACGGCCTCATCACAGTGCGGACCCGGATCCCATCATTCATCACCACGCTGGGGACGCTGTTCTTTTGGAACGGGATGGCCCTGTGGGTCACCGGGGGCTGGCCCATCAGCTTCATCGCTCCCTTGCCGGTGCTCAACGTCTTGGGAAACAGCACGCCGAGCCCGGCGAGTTCACTGCATGTGTCGGCGGCCTGGTGGGCTGTTGCCGCCGTGATCTTCTGGATCATGCTGGAGAAAACGCGCTACGGCAACTGGGTCTACGGAACCGGCGGAAAGACCGAGGCGGCGCGGGCCATCGGGGTGCCGGTCGATAGAGTGAAGTTGATCAACTTCACCATCTGTGGCCTCCTGGCGGGCCTGGCCGGCGCGCTCCAGCTCGGCCGCATGATGTCGATCTCGCCCGTGCGCAGCGGGTTGGAACTTGAGGCCATCGCGTCTGCCGTCGTCGGCGGCGTCTCTCTGTTCGGAGGGATAGGAACGGTCTTGGGGATGATCTTGGGGACCATCGCCCTCGCCTCCATCGAGGTCGGACTCGTCGCCGCCGGGGCGCCCTCGTTTTGGTACACGGCCTTCGTCGGGTGCGTGATCATCGTCATCGTCGTCATCAACACACAGCTGGACCGGCTGATCTTCACCTGGAGAAGCTGATGGCAACCCCGCTGCTCGAGGCGCGCGATATTTCGAAACGCTTCGGTCGTTTGCAGGCGCTCCACCACGTCAGCATCGCCCTCCCGCGTGGTCAAACGCTGGCGCTGGTGGGGGACAACGGAGCGGGAAAGTCGACGCTCATCAAAATCCTCGCCGGCGTGCATCAGCCTGACAGCGGCGAAATCTGGTTTGAACACCGCCGGGTCCACCTGGGTTCGCCGACTCAGGCCCGCAGGCTGGGGATTGAGACCGTCTACCAGGACCTGGCATTAGTGGAGAGTATGAGCATCGCCAGAAATTTTTTCCTGGGAGCCGAGCCCGCGCGGCGCGTCGGCCCGGTGTCGGTGCTCGACACCGCAAAGATGCACCGGACGGCCGAGAGCTACCTGCGGGAGATCGGCATTACCAGCCTGACCACGGCCGAAAAAGAAATCCGTCTCTTGTCTGGAGGGGAACGGCAGGCCATCTCGATCGCGCGAGCGATGTACTTCGGCGCCAAGGTGATGATCCTCGACGAACCCACATCCCAGCTCTCCATCAAGGAGGCCCGCAAGGTCCTGGACTATATCCGCGATGTCACCGCGCGGGGGCTCTCCACCATCTTCATCACGCACAACCTGTCCCATGTGTACCCCGTCGCCGACGTCATCGTGGTGTTGTACCACGGCCGGAAGGTCGGAGAGTTCTTGAAAGGCACCGCCGATCCGAGTGTCATCGAATCGCTGATCGTCAAGGGAGACACTGAGCCTGCAGACCGAGCGGGAGGGAACTAGATGCGCACCGTCCAGTACGAGCTGATGCGGCCGCCGGAGATCGTGCGCGAGCGCTCGCGCCTCCCGCTGGTCTTCATCCCGATCGGCCCGATCGAGTGGCACGGCCCCCATCTTCCCATGGGGATGGACGGCCTGCATGCGCATATGGTCGCCGTCGATGCGGCGCAGCAGGTGGGCGGCGTCGTCCTGCCCACCTACTACATCGGCTCGGAGACCGTGCGACCGGTGGACCGCGGACCGCAGAGCGCGGCCGTCTTGGGATTCCAAGGAACGGAACGCATCATCGGGATGGACTTCCCCGACAATCCCGTGAAGAGCCTATACTTTGAGGAAGGCACGTTCGCCGTCACCGTCCGCGAGCTCATCCGGCTGTTGAAGTTGGACGGGTACCGCCTCGTTGTGCTCGTCAACGGGCACGGTGCGGTCAATCACCAGCGCACGCTGCAGCGTCTGGCCGCGGAAGAATCCGATCCGCCACGCGTACGCGTCGTGTTCGCGATGGCCTTTCTGCCGGCGTCCCCGCCCTTCTCCGATCCCGGCCACGCCGAGAAGATCGAGACCTCGATCATCCTTGCGACCAGGCCCGACCTCGTCGACCTCGCCGCGCTGCCGCCGAAAGGTGTGCCGCTCCGCTACCAGGAGTTTGGGATCGTCGACGGTAAGGCGTTCGACGGCCGTCCCACGCCGGATTTCACGGTTCGCCCCGAGGCCGACCCCCGTGAGGCCTCGGCGGACCTCGGCCGAAAGACGCTGGGTGCCGAAGTTGAGCGTGTGGTCGCCATCGTCCGGGAGCAGGCTCAGGCCCTGGGGCTGGCCCCGACCTCGCGCACGCCCGCGGCGTCATAAGACCGAAGAAGGAGCGAATGAGCTCCAGGGAAGAGATTCTGCACCAGAGGACCACCGCGTACGGCGTCCGTCTCCGCCCGGAGACCGTGACGGCGTGGAGTTTCCTGCTGCCCACGCTGTTGCTGCTGCTGGTGCTGGCAGTGTACCCGCTGGGCTACGCCTTCTTCCTCAGCATGACGGACGCGCAGGTCAGCGGGCCGGCGCACTTCGTGGGCCTGCAGAATTTCGTCCGCCTCCTCCGCACGGCGATCTTCACGCTGACGCTGTCCAACACCATCTGGTACACGCTCGGCGCGGTTGCCGCCAAACTGGTGCTGGGGCTGGTCCTGGCGCTGGTGCTGGCGCAGCGGGCGCCGGGGATGCGGTGGATTCGCGGCGCGGTGCTGATCCCGTGGGTCGTGCCCACGTCGCTGGCCATGCTGGCCTGGACCTGGATGTTCGACTCCACCTACAGCGTCATCAACTGGGTGTTGATGCACCTGGGAGCGATCGCGGAACCCATTGCCTGGCTGGGAACCCCGCGCCTGGCCCGCCTCGCCGTGGTGCTCGTGAACGTGTGGTCGGGCCTGCCGTTTTTCGGGATCAACTTCCTGGCCGGCCTGGTCACCATTCCGCAGGAGCTGTACGAGGCGGGCACTGTGGACGGGGCCGGACCCATCGTCCGTTTCCGGCACATTACGCTGCCCCTGCTGCGGCCGGTGCTGGCCACCGTGCTGCTGTTCTCGGTCGTGATGACCAGCAGTGACTTCGCCACGGTCTTCGTCCTGACGAAGGGTGGCCCGCAGAATACCACTCAGATCCTGGCCACACTGGCGTTCAAGCTGGGGCTGGCGACCGGCGACCTGGGCAATGCGGCGGCCATCTCACTCTACCTCTTTCCGATCCTGGCCATCTCGACGTACGTGCAGGTGCGGTTGATGCGGAGAGTCTGGCAATGGTGAGGTCATCGCGGCGGCGGGTCGCGATCGCCTACCTCACGGCGGCGCCGTTTGTGATCTTCGCCGTCTTCCCGTTCATCTGGATGCTTGTGGCGTCGCTGAAGCAAGACGTCGAACTCTACGATCTGGCGCAGAATCCCTTCCTGGTCCGCGCCGGCATCACCTGGGAGCATTACCACTTCCTGTTCACGCACACGGCCTTCCCGCTGTGGCTGCGCAATTCAACCGTGGTCGCGGCGACCACAACGGTCGTCTCCGTGGTGCTGGCCGTGCTGGCGGCGTACGCCCTGGCGCGCCTGCGGTTCCCGCTGGCCGAGGCCACGACGACCTTCGTCTTCATCGTGTACCTGGTGCCGACCACGCTGCTCTTCCTGCCGCTGGCGCGTTTGATGGCCCTATTCCACCTGTCCAACACGCTGTGGTCCCTGATCGTCACCTATCCGGCGTTCATGGTGCCGTTCGCCACCTGGATGCTCACCGCGTACTTCACCACGATCCCGCGGGACGTGGAGGAGAGCGCGCTCGTCGACGGGTGCACCCGCGCGGGGGCATTGCGGCACGTGGTGCTGCCCCTGGCGCGGCCGGGGATCATCACCGCCGCGCTCTTCGGGTTCACGCTGGCCTACAGCGAGTTCATCTACTCGCTGACGTTCATCTCCACCACCGACCTCAAGACCGTGACCACCGGCGTCGTCGTCGATCTGATCCGCGGGGACTTCTTCTACTGGGGATCGTTGATGGGCGGCGCGCTGGTGGCTTCGCTGCCCGTGGTCGTGCTGTTCTCGCTCTTCTTGGATCACTACGTGGCCGGCCTCACCGCCGGCGCCGTCAGAGGATGAGGAGGTGAGCGGCGCGAAGCGCCGTGCGCGGGCGGGACCGGAACGCACATCAGACTGACGATGGAGGGGTGGGAATGAAGATTACCCGCAGGGGGTTTCTCAAGGCCGCAGGGGGGGCCGGACTGGCGGTGGCCGCCGGGACGCTGCGCTGGCCTCACCGGGTCGCGGCGGGACCGTCGACCACGCTCCGGCTGCTGGGACATTCCGCGTTCAACGAAGACAGCGACAAGGCCATCGCCAAGATCGGGAATGACTTCGCCGCGCAGCACAGCGCCGCGTTTGCCGGAGATTTTATCGACCAGCCCGAGGTCGCGGCGAAGCTCACCGCCGAAGAGCAGGCTCGATCAGGACACGACATCATCGACTTGCAAGACAACCTGCCCACGATTCACAAGGACTACCTCGTCCCGTTGGACGACGTGGTCGCCGACATCTCCAAGCAGTTCGGGAATTTCTATCAGGTGGCGAAGGACTCCGGGTACGTGGACGGCCACTGGCTGGCGTTGCCCTGGATCGGCAACGGGACGCTGGGCGTGTACCGCGCCGACTACTTCGGCCAGGTGGGCGAACAGCCGCCGGCCACCTGGGACGACTTGCTGCGCGCCGCCGGGAAACTCAAGAAGGCGGGGCACCCGGTGGGGCTGCCGATCAGCCAGTGTGAAGATGCCAACTCCATTCTCTTTCCCTTGCTGTGGTCGTTCGGCGCCTCCGTGGCCGACGCGAAGGCCAAGCTCACGCTGGACTCGCCCCAGACGCGCGCCGCGCTGAGCTACGTCCGCAAGCTCTTCTCCCAGATGGACGCCACCGTGCTGTCCTGGGACGATTCCGGCAACAACAAGCACATGCTGTCCGGCCGCGGGTCGTACACCATCAACGCGCCCAGCATCTACCTGCGGGCCCACCGGGAGAAGATGCCGTTCGCCCCGTCGGTGCGGCACACCCTGGCGCCGTCGGGACCGAAGGGCCGCTTCTTCTACGCCGACATCCACGGCTGGGGCGTGTTCAAGTTCAGCCCCAACATCGATCTGGCCAAACAGTTCCTGCGATCCATGTTCACCGAGGCCAGTCAGAAGACCGCGCTGACGCTGGGCAGCGGCTACGACATGCCGGTGCTGCCCCACTTCGACCAGAACCCGCCCTACGCCCCGGATCCGAACCTGCGGCTGCTGGTGGGGTTCATGCGGAACGCGCACCTGGTGGCCTATCCCGCGCCGCCCAGCGCCCTGGCCGAGAAAGCGTATCAGACCTATGTGATCCCCAACATGTTTGCCAAGGCCGTGCAGGGTGCGTCGGACAAGGACGCCATCGCATCGGCGGTGACCGCGTTGACGGACATCGGCTATATGAAATGAGGTCGCGGCCGGGAGGCGGCGCCACCTCCCGGCTCCCTCTCGGAGACGTGCATGCAGATCACACGCATCCGGACCCGCCAGGTCGACATCCCGCTGCCGGCCCCCTTCTATCCCGCGTGGGCGCCGGGACGGGTGGAGACGCAGATCCGGGTGGCTTACGTTCGGATTGACACCGACGCCGGTGTCTACGGCATCGCCGGCCACGAGTTCTATGGTGCCGAAGAGCAGGCCGTGGCACGCATCGCGACGTACCTGACCGGTGAAGATCCGCTGCGAATCGAAAAGCACACCGGCACGCTGCGGTACCTCTGGCCCTATTTCGGCACTGCGGTCTGGTTCGTGGAACTGGCGCTGTGGGATATCCTGGGGAAGATCGCCGGGCTGCCGGTGTATAAGCTGCTGGGGAACGTCAGCGATGCGGTGCCGGTCTATGCGTCCACAGGGCAGAATCGCACCCCGGCCCAGCGGGCCGACGACGCCCGGCGGCTGCGCGACCAGGGCTTCCGCGCCATCAAGCTCCGCATTCACAACGAGACCCTGGCCGAAGACGTTGCGCAGGTGGCAGCCGTGCGCAAGGCGGTGGGCGACCAGATGGCGATCATGGTGGACGCCAATCAGACCGACACCGCCGACGCGCCCCTTCCGGGGCCGCACTGGACCTATCACCGGGCGCTGGGGACCGCACGGGCGCTGGCTGATTACGGCGTCGGCTGGCTGGAAGAGCCGCTGCCGCGCCACGCCTACGCGGAACTCCAGCGGCTCCATGCGGCCTCGCCGGTGGCCATCGCCGGCGGGGAGGTCAACCAGCGGTTCGACGAGCTGCAGCGGCTGCTGCTCGACGGTTGCTACGATATTCTGCAGCCGGACGTGACGCTGTGTGAGGGATTGCTGCGCACGAAAGCGCTGGCCACGATGGCCCACGCCGCAGGAGTCCTGCTCACACCGCACACCTGGGGCGATCCATTGGGGATGGTGGCGAATCTCCACCTCGCCGCCTCGATCTCGAACACGACGTTCTTCGAGTTCCCGCATGACCCGCCGGCGTTTCCATCGTCGACGTATCAGCAGACGCTGCGGGAGCCGCTGGCCATCGCGGACGGGATGGTGCGGCTCCCGCAGGCGCCGGGGATGGGCGTCGAACTGCAGGACTGGATCTTCGGGTAGCGCTCGACGAATGGCGGCACGTTCGGGACGCGGGAGGAGCGCATGATGGGGGCAGCACACGCGCGGGCGGCGACGCTGGTCGCACCCGGGCGGTATGAGATCCGCGAGTACCCGCTGCCGGATCCGGCGCCGGGGTGCGCCCTGGTCCGGATGCGTCTCTCCGGAATCTGCGGAACCGACAAGCACACCTATCAGGGGTACACCACCCAATACGCCGGGACGGGTGCGCCCAAGGAGATTCCCTTCCCGATCATTCAGGGGCACGAGAACGTGGGGACGGTCGCCGCCATCGGGGGCGAGCGGGCGTATACCGATTTCGAGGGCGTCCCGCTGCGCGTGGGTGACCGGGTGGTCGTGGGAGCCAACGTCATCTGCGGCGAGTGTTATTACTGCCGGCACGACTTTCCCTACTACTTTTGCGAACGCATGGTGGATTACGGGAACAACATGACTGCGGCCGCGCCGCCGCACCTCTTCGGCGGCTGGTCGGAATACCTGTACGTGGTGCCCGGCAGCTTC
Source organism: Candidatus Segetimicrobium genomatis (assembly GCA_005888595.1). Taxonomy (GTDB): domain Bacteria; phylum Sysuimicrobiota; class Sysuimicrobiia; order Sysuimicrobiales; family Kaftiobacteriaceae; genus Telluricultor. The sequence continues at coordinate 9,122 of VBAL01000114.1, read as the reverse complement.
CTGGTGCGCGTGCCCGACGACCTCCCGGACGAAGTGGCCGTCCTGACGGAGGTCATGGCCGTCGCGGTGGGATTGGATCGGGCGAAACAGTTTTCCGCCGTTCCCAACGAGGCGTTCCGGTTCGACGACACCGTCGTGGTGCTTGGCGTCGGATCACTGGGCATGTGCTTCCTGATGAAAGCCCGCATGCTCGGCGCCGGCACGATCGTGGCGGTCGATCTCTCCGCGTACCGGCTCGCCATGGCGCAGCGGCTCGGCGCCGACGCCGCCATCGACGCCTCGACGACCGCGCCGGCGGAGCGCCTCCAGGCGATCCGCGACCTGACCCACGGCCGCGGCGCGGATGTGGTCGTCGAATGCGCGGGCGTGCCGCAGGTCATTCCCGAAGCGATCGAAATGCTCCGCCTGGGCGGCATGCTGGTCGAGGCCGGCAACTTCTCTGACCTGGGCCCGGTGCAGATCAACCCGCACCGGCATTTGTGCTCGAAGAGCGTGCGGATCATCGGCGTCGGCGGCGAAGAGGCCGCCGCGTATGGACCGAGCATGCGCCAGCTGGTGCGGTACATGCAGCACTACCCGGTACGCGAGTTCGTGTCGCACCGCTACCGCCTCGGCGACGTGGACGCCGCCGTCCGGAAGTCCATCGCGCCCGACTCGATGAAGGTCGTCATCGACCCATGGGCGTGAGAGCGGGCCTGATCGGAGCCGGGACGATGGGCCGGCGGCATCTCCAGGCCCTGTCGCAGGACCATCGGGTGGAGCTCGTGGGCGTCGCCGACGCCGTGGCCGAGGCGGCGACGACCGCAGCAGCATCGGTCGGCGCGCAGCCGTGCCGGGATCTGGCCGCTCTGGCCGCGTTGGGGATCGACGCGGTGTTTGTGACGCTGCCCAACGTCTATCACGGCGCGGTGGTGCTGGAGGCCCTCACCCGCGGGCTGCATGTGTTCTCTGAGAAACCCATGGCCACCACGTTGGAGGAAGGACGGCAGATCCGTGACCAGGTGCGCCGCGCCGGCCGCGTCTACCAGATCGGATTCAACCGGCGCTGGGCGCCGGCCTACCGTTTCCTCCGGCAGCACGTCGACGCCGGCTTCACGCCGTTCTCCGCCCACGTGAAGATCAACGACGGCGACATGCTCACGCCGAGCTGGTATACCAACGTCGCCATCTCGGGCGGTTTCATGTACGACACCGCGGTGCATCTGTTCGACATGATCGCCTGGCTGATCGGACCGATCGAGAGCGTCGCGGCGCTGGGACGGCAGAGTTGCTACCCGGACTACGACGACGTCGCGTTGCTGCTGCGGTGTGCCGGAGACCGGCCCGTGGCCTTCAGCACCTGCGGCCACGCCACATGGGCGCCGCCCCAGGAGCGCGTCGAGCTCTATGGCGATCACGCGCTGCTGATCTCGGAGGATATGGACCACGCGCGCTACACGACGCGCGAGAATCCGCGCGCCGGCTGGCAGCAGTTTTCATCCCCCGACATGGTGAGTTTGTGGGGCTACGTGGACGAAGATCGCGCCTTCATCGACGCCTGCCTGGGCGTCGCTCCGCCCCCGGTCACGGTGGACGACGCCTTCCACAGCCTCGCCGTCCTGGACGCGGCCTATGCCAGCATCGCCGCGGGTGGCCTGCCCACTCGCGTTCGCACGGAGTGAGCCCGTGGATCTCGCCTGCAGTTCAGAGTCGTATGCAAAGGAAATTGACGCCGGCCAGCTGACCCTGGTGGACTGGTTCCGCCTGTGCGCCGAGGATCTCGGTTTGAAGGCCGTCGAGCTGGAGGACAAACACATTGGCGCGCCGACTCCGGAACATCTTGCCGAGCTGCGCGAGGCGGCGGATCACCACAAATTGGAGATCGTCAACATCGCCTTCATGAACGACTTCGGAGTGGCCGATGACGCGCAACGTCAGGAGGAACTGCTGCGGACCGTAGCCTGGATGGACATCTCGAAACAGTTGCGGACACGCTTCCTGCGGACCTTTGCGGGATGGCCCGAAGGCGATCGCGCGGCGCGGTGGCACCCGATGATCGCGGCATTGCGCGCCGCCTGCGGGGAGGCCGAACTGCTCGGGGTGCAGTTGGTGATGGAAAACCATAATCATCGCGGGTTCGTGCAGACGGCGGCAGACGTACTGGCGATCCTGGAAGCCGTGGGGAGCCCGGCCCTGGGCCTGCTCCTGGATTCGGGGAACTATCTCGACGGCCAGGCCAGCATCGAGCGGACCGCACGGCTGGCGTGGCATGTCCACGCCAAGTTCACCAAGGTGTTACCCGATGGACGCGACGCGCGCGTGGATCACGACGCCGCGATCGCGCTGCTGCGCGGGGCGGGATACAAAGGGTACGTGTCGGTCGAGTACGAGGGCGAGGAGCCCGGGACGACGGCTGTACCGCGGGCCCTGGCCTATCTCCGCGGCATCGTGCGCAAGTAAGTGTTTGCGTCAATGACCCAATCGAGTCATTCTCCTATAGCCAATCGAGCCATTTTTTCTTCATCGGTGCCTTGGCACCGTGAACAGTCTCACTCGCTGTTATCGCGCCGCTGGATAGGCTCAACCAGACTGGTCCTGCAACAATGACCTAGCCGGGTCATTCTCCGATAGCCAAATCGAGCCCCTTTTGCTTCATCGGTGCCTGACACCGATGACTCGCTGGATCGACGGTGACAGGCACCGATGAACCCTACGAGTAGGTGTTGACGTCAATGACCCAACCGGGTCATTCTCCTGATGCCAATCGAGTTATTTTTTCTTCATCGGTGCCAGGCACCGATGAACCCTAGTTAGTTCTTGCGACCTCGGAGTCCAATGTCGACTATTTCCGCGTACACATAGAATGCCAACGTACCAATCGCGACAACGACTACCGTTGCAACGAGGAGATCAAACCCTCTGAGCTTTTCAAGCAAAAAAAACGACAAAGCGAGCAGTGCAATGTACGGCAGAACGAAAGACGCAGTTGTCCGAGCAGACTTCCCTCTTTTGGCAGCGTATCCGAACGCGACGATGATTGGCAGAGCGACCAGTAAGATTACCACCAGGGCGTACAGATAAGTCACGTACCGGACCCCCATGCATAGAAAGCCATCAGATCTAGTCCAGGGCTCCCGATTCCAAGTTTGACGTACCCGCATTCCGCCAAACACACCAGATTTTGTCCCGACCTGGGCAGCGAGCCATTTGACCGACCAGCGGAAACTCAGCGTGATTCGTGCGGAACCACCTCGGGCAGGTGATCGGACGTCCCTACGGTTCTAGACGCTGGGCGAGCCCTCGACCACTTCCTCAGCAGTGCGCAGGTGCGTCAGGCGGGGCATCTCGATCTCCGCGAGAGGTAAGCCCTCCGCGTAGACCAGGATGCGCCTGAAGTGTACGTTCAGGCTCTGCCCCTCGGACATCGGTCGCTGTCCATCCGTGAAGACCTTGATCGCCCCGACCCCGGAGCCGTCGACGGTGACCTCCAGGTAATGGCCGAGGTTGACGACGCGACGAACCTGAACGGGAATGCCCGCATCGCCATCGACGAACATCACATCCTCCGGACGGAACGCCACGGTGACCACTGCGCCATCGTGCCAGTCACCGCGGGCGGCGATGCCCACCTGACCGCCGGCCAGCGCGCCCCGATCGCGATGGTACCGCGCGCGAATGAAGTTCATGGTGCCCATGAAGTCGGCCACGAACAGCCCTTGCGGCCGGCGATAGAGGGCCCCGGGTGTGTCCACCTGCTCCATGACGCCCTTGTTCATCACGGCGATCCGATCGGCGAGCGTCAGCGCCTCTTCCTGATCGTGCGTGACAAAGACCGTCGTGATACTGACCTGGCGTTGCAGCGTCTTCAGTTCTTCCCGCATCCGCACGCGCAGCCGCGCGTCGAGGTTGCTGAAGGGTTCGTCCAGGAGCAGGATCTTCGGCTCCAGGACCAGCGCCCGCGCCACGGCGATGCGCTGCTGCTCCCCTCCGGAGAGCTGGTGCGGCCATTTGCGCGCCGCGTGCGGGAGGCCGACCAGTTGGAGGGTCTCTCCCACCTTCCGATGGATCGCGGCCGCGGGTAGGCGCCGGAGCCGCAGGCCGAAGGCGATGTTGTCCGTCACGGTCATGTGCGGCCAGAGATTGAACCGCTGAAATACCATCGCCGTGGGGCGCCGCTCCGGCGGCAACGCCAGGACGCTCTGCCCCTCGATCAGGATGTCGCCGCCGTCGGGAGTGGCGAAGCCGCCGATCATCCGCAGCGTCGTCGTCTTTCCGCACCCCGATGGCCCCAGCAGGCACATCAACTCGCCGTCGTGGACATCCAGCGAGAAGTCATAGACCGCCGCCGTCGTCCCGAAGCGCTTGGTGAGGTTGACGAGCTGCAGGCCGGCCATGGGCAGCCTCAGAGCGTGTAGCCCGCGGCGAGGTAGCCCTGCCGCAGCAACCGCTGCGCCAGGAGCAGCAGCACCAGCGAGGGCAGCGTCAGCAGAATCGAGAACGATCAACGTCCCCTGCGCTTCATCGAACGCCGCCAGGAAGGCAAACAGTCCGGCAACCAGCAGCCCGGGCATGGCAATGGGGAGGGTGATCTGAAAGAAGGTGCGCGCGCCACTGGCGCCCACGTCCCGCGCCGCTTCTTCCAGACTGCGGTTGATCCCCCGGAACGTCCCGGTGGGGATCCAGATCATGAACAACAGCGTGCCCATCAACTGGATCAGCACCACACCCCAAAACGTCGTCATCAGGTGGAGGCGGTAGAAGAGCGTGGCGATGCTGATGTAGAGCCCGATCTTGGGAAACGAGTTGGCGCTGAGAAAGGACAGCAGCAGAAACCGCCGGCCGGGGAACTGGAAGCGCGCGAAGGCGTAGGCGGCCGGCAGGCAGATCAGCGCGGACAGCAGCGTGACCGTCGGGGCGGTCATCAGGCTGTATTTGATCGAATTCACGACGCTGCGATTTCCAAAGACCACGTCCCACCACTTCACGGAGAACTCCTGGGGCAGCAACGCCGGGTAGAACCACCGGCCCGCAAAGGCCCAGAGGATGAGGCTCAGCAGCGGTCCGAGGATAAATGCCGCCAGCCCAAGGAGGAAGAGCACCGGCAGCGATCGCCGGAACGCGCCCACCGACCAGAACCAGAACAGGCCGCCGACACGCTCGCGCACCGCCTCGCCAACGGCGCTCACACCGCACCCCGCTCCCGGCGCGAGACGCCGGCGACGTAGGCGGCCCCGGCCAGCCCGGCGATCACAAAGCTCAGTGCCGCCAGGGAGACGGAGATATCCGGCCGCAGGTAGTTCGTGAAGTAGTTGGTCATCACCACGCTCATCATCTGCGGGGCGTTCCCGCCGACCAGATATGGAATGGTGAAACTGCCCAGGATGCCGATGAAGAGCAGACTCATGGTGATGATGGTCGCCACCGCGTTGAGCGGCAGGACGACGGCCAGGAATGTCCGCAGCGCCCCGGCGCCCACGTCGCGCGCGCTGTCGATGAGCGCGTCATCGATGCCCTGCAGCCCGGCCAGCAGCACAAGCGTCGCGAAAGGAATACTCGCCCAGACCTCGGTGAGCACGATGCCGGTGGCGTTGAACACCAGCGATGGCGTGTCCTCCACGCCGACGTAGTGCAGCAGGGTGGCAATGTAGCCGTGGTGCTCCAGAAACGTTACCATGGCGAACGAGGCGATGACCGTCGGAATGAACAGGGGGATGATAAACAGAGCCCCCAGCAGCGTACTCACCCATCCCCGGCTGAAGCGCAGGTATAACGCGAGCGCGTAGGCCAGCACGAAGGTGACCGCCACCGAGGCCAGCGTCACCATGACGGTGAACCCCACGCTGCGGCGCAGCGAGATGGTGTGGAACATCTCCACGTAGCGGGCCAGAGAATACACGATCTGACCGCTGCGCTCGACGCGCAGTGTCTCCAGGACCGCCTGTGCGGCGGGGACCAAAATGAAGAAGATGAGAAGGAAAAACGGAGGGAGGACCAGCGCGAGACCGGTCACTCCCTCCCGAGTCGTCGACCTCACTGGCCGGAGCCGGCCACCTTCTCCTGCCAGAGCCGCTTCGCGTCCGCCTGGTACTTCGCGTTCGGCAGCGGGCTGAAATTCTGGGCGATCCCCGCGAACTTGTCCCGCACGTCCTTGGGCATGTACTTCCAGTCGATGCCCGGATAGCCCGCCAGCTTGTTCACAACAATCGTCTGGGCCTTGGACGTGAGCAGCCAGTTCAAGAACATCAGGCCGGACGCCTGATGCTCGGCGTGCACCGGGATGGCAATGGCCGAGTCGCCGCCCGTAAACGGCGGAGTCACCTGGACGAGCTTGATGTCCTTGGGCAGGAGGCCCTGATCGAGGTAACTTACCCCCTGATCGGACCACACCGGCGCCATGTAGATGTTCTCCCGTCCGAGCAACTGGAGGACGGCCACGTTCCCGTTGGGGTAGAAGCCGTTGTTATAGATGTTGGGTTTGAGCGAGCGCAAGAGCTGCAGCGCAGGCTCCCACGCCGCCGTCTTGGCCTGGTCGTAGGTTAGCCCGGAAAAGTCCTCAGCCTTCGCGTACTTGTACAGCGCCACGTACAGGAAAGCGGCGCCTGATCCGCACGTCTGCGGATCGCAATACGTGAACTTGCCGGGGTTCTGCTTGATCCAGGCCAGAATCTCATCATACGTGCGCGGAGGAGTCTTGACGTACTTCGAGTTGTAGGCGAGCACCACGGACGATCCGCGGTAGGGAATGCCGAACCCGTTCGAGACGAGCACCTCGGGCCGATTGTAATCGACCTTAGATGCGTTCGCTACGTTGTCCTTGGTGATCTTCGTCCAGATGCCCTCTGATGCGCCCGCTGCAATGAATGTCGGCTGAGTCTCATACAGGTCGACGTCAGTTTGTTGACCGGTCCGCTTGGCGGCGATGATCTTGGCCACAATGGCCTCGGCGCCCTGACCGTGCTCCAGGAAGACCATCTTGGTCTTCACGCTGGTTTCCCGCTCGAACAGCGGGAGCAGGTCCTTATCGAACATCTCCTGGATGTTCGTGTCGCCGCTGATGTACAGCGTAACGCCCGCCATCTGCCCCCGGGCCGGGATGCCGTACCATCCCAGGGCAAACACAAAGACCACCGCGATGAGCACGGTGGTCCAATGAACAATGCGAAGCCGCTTCCTCATACGCCTCTCCCCCTTGTGCGCCTGACAGAGTTTGAAGCTGCTGTATTTTCTTGCGCGATATGGGCGCAATCACTCGGCGGGTTGGTCTTCGCCTTTTCTTTGACCCTTCCCTCCCCCGCAGAGGCCCTTTGGAGAGGTTTCCCTGCGGCGCAGTGCCAATATCCCATCGAAATGCCCAATCCGGTCGGCATCGCCGTCAGCCCCACATCCGATCTGCAGCATGAGCTTGTCTTTCTGCACGACCTCGGCTACGACGCCGTCGAGATCTCGCCGGATGGCTTCGACCTCATCTTCTGTGGACGCCTGCAGTACCCGTTGGTCAACGACGTCGTGCCGGTCCTGGAACGTCACGGGTTTCGGTACTCGGTGCATAGCCCGGCCGCGCTGGATCTGCGGGATCTTCGCGATCGTGACCTGCAGATGCAGATGGCGGAGTCGGTCGTGGAGTTCTGCCGGTTGATCCACGCCGAGGTGCTGGTGCTGCACTTCGAGCAGCAGAGCGCAGATGCGGCGGTGGAAACCGCCTTCCTGGACTCGGTGCGACGCCTGGCGGACCGCGCCCAGAACCAGCGGTTGCGCATCGGCATCGAGAACATCGAGGTGGAACGCCTCGCTCCGGTTCTCGACTTCGTGCGCCGGGTGGACCGGCCCAACGTCGGATTGACCTTCGATGTCGGGCACGCCTTTCTCGCGGCGCGCTACTTCGGGTTCGACTATCTCGAGGCCGTCCGGGCGGCTCGCTCGCCGCTGATCCACCTGCACGTCACCGACAACTTCGGGCGGTACGATCCCCTGCGGCTGGAGAATTTCACACTCTATCGCACACAGCGCACCCGGGATATTTTCCCTGTGGGTCGGGGCGACCTGCACCTGCCGGTGGGATGGGGCGCGATCCCGTACGAGGAAACCTTCGCCGAGCTCCGCGGCTATCAGGGCTCGGTGATCACGGAGTATCGATACAATCTATTCCGCGCGCACGCCCGCGGGCTGGCCGAACACCTGCGATCGCTGGTCCGGCGACTGGCTCCATGACAGTCCAACCATCGCAGCCAGCTCAAGAGGGCCCCGTAATCGCCGCGCAGGCTGGGACGTCACTGGACCTGATTGATACGCCAGCCGTGACGATCGACCTCGCCGTGATGGAACAGAACATCGCGCGGTTGCAGAACTATCTCAGCCTGCACGGCCTGCGGAACCGGCCGCATATCAAAACTCACAAACTACCCGCCGTCGCGCGCATGCAGGTGGCCGCGGGCGCCGCGGGCATCACCTGCCAGAAGCTCGGCGAGGCTGAAGTCATGGCCGAAGGCGGGCTGGACGACATCCTCCTCACCTACAACGTCCTGGGAGAGGCCAAGCTGGAGAGGCTGGTCGCCCTGGCCGATAAGATCTCTCTGACCGTGACCGTCGATCACGCGGACATCGCCGCTGAGCTGTCCCAGGCCATCCGCCGCGCCGGACTCATGCTGCCCGTCCTGATCGAATGCGACACCGGCGGCAGGCGGTGCGGGGTACAGACTCCTGCCGAGGCCGCCGAGTTGGCCCAGGCGATCACCCGTCTTCCCGGCCTGATCCTGCGGGGACTCATGACCTACCCGACGGCGCCAGCGTCAGGCGCGTTCATGGGTGAGACGATCCATCTCCTGAAAGCCAGAGGAATCCCGGTGGACGTGGTCAGCGGCGGTGGGACCCCCGGGGTGTGGAAGGTGCACGAGATCCCCGGCTTCACGGAGCACCGGGCCGGCACGTACGTCTACAACGACCGCAACACCGTCGCGGCGGGGGCCGCCACGCTCAGCGATTGTGCGATGCGGATCATGGCCACGGTCGTCAGTCGCCCCACCCAAGACCGGGCCATCCTCGACGCAGGGTCCAAAACCCTCGCAGCGGATCTGGGACAGGGGGTCGCCGGCTATGGTTTGATCGTCGAGTATCCTGACGCCGTCCTCGCCGCCCTGAGTGAGGAG
>VBAL01000054.1 GCA_005888595.1 Candidatus Segetimicrobium genomatis | reverse complement strand
CTCGAGGTGGAACTATGGCATCCCGGATGGGCGCACACTCCCGGCGATACGTTCCTGTTTCTGCCTGAACAGCGGGTGGCGGTGTGCGGAGATCTGGTGTTTGAGGGTTACCACTACAACTACGAAGATGCGTCTGTCCCGGGTGTGCGGCAGGGATTGAAGGCATTGGAGGCGTTGGACGCCGACGTCTTCATCCCGGGGCATGGGCCGGCCGGCGGACCCGAGGTGCTGCCTCGCCAGGCCGCGTACCACGACGCCGTGGAACGGATCGTTACCGCAGGAATTGACGCCGGGCGGGACGACTCGGCCATCGCCGAAGACATGCGATCGCAATTCCCAGATTACCGGCTGGGCCTCGTGGTGCCCAGCGGCGTGGCAAAGTTTAGAGCCTCTTTAGCGGAAACGCGGAAGCACGGAAGCGCGGAAACGCGATAGGGGCGGAACCGATCGTTTCAGTCAACGGCGGCGACGCATGACCACCGCCCAGATCAGAAGCCCGACAACTACCGCGCCAGCATTGGCCACCAGATCCTCCACCTGGGCATCGCGGTACCGAACCAGCCACTGCAGACCTTCCATCAAAGCGCCGTACGCCCAGGCTAGCGAGGCGGAGGCGAGGGGAGGCTGCCAGGTGGCCATAAGGACCACGAGCACCGCATAACCGAGCAGGTGCCAGCCGGGTCCGCCCCTCCCACCCAGGCCCGGCGGCAGCAACGAGCCGACAAGGATCGCCAGCATCCACGCGGCGGTCAGCAGACGCCACCGCATCTCCCTAGCGCCCCATCAGTAAATCGGGAAGAAACAGGGCGACGACCGGGACGTACGTGACCAGAGCCAGCACGACGAGCAGCACGACGATAAATGGGATGGCTTCCCGGAACACGGCGCCGACCGGTTGCCGGGCAATCGCACACGCAGTGAGGAGCACCGAGGCCACCGGCGGCGTCTGCTGGCCGATGGCAAGATTCAGCGTGACGATGATTCCAAAATGCGTGGGGTCGATCCCCAGCTGGCGCACCAGCGGCATGACCATAGGGACGATCAACAAGATGGCCGCCGCGCTGTGCAAAAACATTCCCGCGATCAGTAGAAAGATGTTGAGCAGGAGCAGCACGATGGTGCGATCCGATGTCAGGCCAAGCACGGCCGCGGCGAACCGTTGGGGCACCTGTTCGTTGGTGAGATACCATCCCAGCACAGCCGACGCGGCCACGATCAGCATGACCGTGGCGGTTTGCACGACGCCGTCGAGCGTCAACGAACGCAACTGGCGGAAGTTCATCTCCCGATAGATGAAGGTCCCAATGATGAACGCGGCCAGCACGGCCAGCCCGGCGGCCTCCGTGGCCGTGACGATCCCCCCGAACATCCCCCCCAGGATGATCACCGGCAGTAATAGGGTCCACCCTGCTTCCCGGATCCCGGTCACGACTCTGGTGGCCGCGAATGCCCGCTCAACGGGGAACCCAAGCCGGCGGGCCTTATAGTACACGACTGCCATCATCAAGACCCCCCCGATGATCCCCGGGGCGAATCCCGTCAAAAACAGCCGCGTCACGGATGTGCCCGCGATGACCGCGTAGAGAATCATGGGGATGCTCGGAGGGATGATGATGGCCAGCGACGCCGCCACCGAGGTCAGCCCCGCGGTGAACGCCGGAGGATAGCCCTTCTGTACCATGGCAGGCATGATGATGCTGCCGATGGCGGCGACATCGGCCACTGCGGAACCGGAAATCTCCGCGAAGAACATCGACGAGGCGACGTTCACCATGCCCAGCCCGCCCCGGATGTGTCCCACGAGCGTCGAGGCCATATTGATGATCCGCAGGGAGATCCCGGCAGAACTCATGATCCCGCCTGCCAGGATGAACAATGGGATGGCGAGCAGTGGGAATTTAGCCGCGCCCGAGAACAGCTGCAGCGGAATGACCGCCGGAGTCGTGCCACCGCCGGCGAGGAGGGCGGCTAACACGGCGGCGATCAGCGCAAAGCCGATCGGCACGCGGAGCGCGGAAAGGACGAGGATCAGCCCAATGACGACGCCGGTCACGACCGCACCAGCGCCGCCAGGCGCCGGAGCCCGATCAGAAACATCAGACCCGCGCTGATGGGAATGGCGCTGTAGATCCAGGAGAGCCGTACCGAGCGGATACTGACCGCGGTATCGAAGGACGCGGCCTGCGCCAGGGTCCACCCGTATGTCCAGAGTGCGATCAGGACGAGGAGCACCACGCTCTCCGCGAAGATGGCGGCGGCGCGCCGGAGTCCCGGCGACAGGGTGTCGGTCAGGGTCTCAAACCCGATGTGCGCGCCGCGCTGGGCGGCCAGTGCCGAGCCGTAGAAGGTGAGCCAGACCAGCAGGAATTCCGCGAACTCATCGTACCAGGGCAGCGCGCGCTGGACGACGTAACGAAACCAGACGCCCAGCAACACGATGACTGCCAGGGCGAGCATCAAGACCACGACATACGCTTCCAGCGCCGTCACAAGCCATCCGGCGGCCCGAGTGAGCCGGGAGCGTCCCGACCCCCTAAGACCCAGTTGGTGCCGATGCGCACCCGGCACGAATCTACGGCCGCAGGGACTGGATGAGCTGGATCAACTCCGCGCCGTTGGGCACTTCCTTTGCGAACTGGTCATAGATCGGGGCCGACGCGGCGATGAACGCCTTCTTGTCGACCTCGTTCACCTTTAGGTTTGGGTTGGCCTTCCGCATCTCGGCCGCCAGCGAGTTGTCCAACCGCTCCCCTTCTGACCTCGCGAAGTCAGCGACCTCCTCCGCGATCCGGCGAATGGTAATCCGGACATCCGGCGGCAGGGTCTGCCACCACCGCTCGCCGGCGGTTGGGTAGGCCGGGGTGTAGACATGGCCGGTCAGGGACAGGTACTTCTGCACCTCGTGCAGCTTCGCACCCCAAATCTGCGCCAGAGGGTTCTCCTGCCCATCCATCACGCCGGTCTGCAGCGCGGAGAACACCTCGGACAGCGCCATCGGTGTGGGGTTGGCGCCGTAGGCCTGGAACATGCGCTGCCGCCACACGCCGCGGGGGATGCGCAGCTTGATGCCGCGCAGATCGTCAGGTTTTGTGATCGGCCGCACGTTGTTGGTGACATGGCGAAATCCATTCTCCCAGAACGCCAGCAACCGCAGCCCCTTCACCGGCTGGGGATCGAGCAGCGCCTTGCGGACCGCCGCGTTATCGGCGACCCGCTTCATGTGGACGCGGTCGACAATGATGTACGGCATTTCAAAGACGCCGAAGCCATCATCCACCGAACTCATCACCGTGGACGGCAGGAACATCTCCAATGCCCCGACGCGCACGCCCCGGAGCATGTCCTCATCGGTACCGAGCTGGCTGGAGTGGAAGACGCGGACCTCAACGCGGCCGGCGAGTTCCTTGTTGACGCGCTTCGCGAACTCCTCGGCGGTCGACTCAAACAACGAGTCGGGAAAGCCGACGTGTCCGAACCGGATGATGACCTTCTGCTGCGCGGCGGCCCGCGGAAGGACGGAAACGCTCACCAGCGCAGAGAGTGCCAGCACACTCGCCCACAGGGTGATCCACCCCGCACCACTCACTCCGTTCGGGCGCATGGTCCGTTGCGGCCTGCTCACGAGATCCCCCTCCCCTCGGGGCCTGTCGGCAGTCACCTTCACTACTAGTCAGCAGTCGGCAGTCGGCACCAGTCAGCAGTCGCCAGTCAACAGTCAGCAGTCTACTTCTGTCTTGTCCTGACCTTGCTTGGACTGCTGACTGCGGACTGCTGACTGTAGCCTGGTGACCGGCCCGCCGGGGTCACCTGCGCTTCGATAAAGTACCGTTCGCAGGCAGTCACCCCCGCGCCGACCGGTACTTGCACACCAGCCATGCTCAGCGCCATCTCCGTGCCGGCCAGCGTCGCCAGCACCTCGAGCTCGTTGAGCGCGCCCAGGTGGCCGATCCGGAAGACGCGGCCCTTGAGCCGGCCCAACCCCGCTCCGAGCGAGAGGTTGAGTCGCTGTTCCGCTACTCTGCGCACCGCGTCGGCATCGACCCCATCCGGTACGACCACGGCGGTCACGGTGTTGGAGTATTCTTGCGGACTGCGGCACAGGATCTGCAGCCCCCAGGCGCGTACCGCGCGCCGCACGCCGTCGGCCAGCCGGGCGTGGCGGGCAAATACGCCGGCCAGCCCCTCCTCCCCGAGCATCCGGATCGCCTCGCGCAGGCCGTACAGCATCAGCGTCGCCGGCGTGTAGGGAAAATAACCCTGCCGCATCTCCGCCAGTACGGGCCGCCAGTCAAAGAAGTAACGGCGCGAACGCACTTCGTCGCTGCGGGCCACCGCCCTGGTTCCCGCGCACACGACCGCCATCCCCGGCGGGAGCATCAGCCCCTTCTGCGTACCGGCGACGGCGACGTCGACCTTCCACTCATCGAAGCGGAAATCAATGCTGCCCAGCGAGCTGACCGCGTCGACCAGGAGGAGCGCCGGATGGCCGGCAGCGTCCATCGCTTCGCGCACGGCGCCGACGTTGGAGGTGACACCGGTGGACGTTTCGTTGTGCACCACCAGGACCGCCGCGTAGGAGTGGTCCCGGTCGGCGCTCAGCCGCTCATGCACCAGCTCCGCCGGCACGCCGGTCCCCCACGGCAGGTCGATCTCATCCACGACCATGTCCAGACGTTGTGCGCACTCTGCAAACTGGTGGCTGAACTGCCCGACGTTGAAGGCGAGCACGCGGTCGTGGGGATTCAAGGTGTTGACAATGGAGGCCTCCCATCCGCCGGTGCCGGAGCCGGGAAACAGCACGATCTCACCGGACGCAGTCTGGAAGATTTGGGTGAGGCCGGAGGTGACTTCCGAGACCAGTCCCGGAAGCTCAGGCCCACGATGGTCGGGGACGGGCCGATCCATCGCGCGTAAGATACGCTCTGGCACGTTGGTCGGCCCTGGGATCTGCAAGAAATGACGACCTGGCACGGCACCCTCCTACGTCACGTTAAAGGTTGAAGTTCAAGGTTGGAGGTTCCCTGGCCTTCAACCTCCGACCTCCCACCGGGATTTTCCCCCGGCAGGAAGTTGGGCACGGGGCGCCAATGGGCGCGACGAGGTGCGACCGCATGACGAACGATCACGGGGCGCTGGCCGGCATGAAGGTCATTGACTGCAGTCAGGTCATGGCCGGGCCGTTTTGCACGATGCTGCTTGCTGATCTGGGCGCGGACGTCATCAAGATCGAACCGCCTCGGGGGGATTCGACGCGCCAGATGCCAGGCCCAGGGGGCGGAGAGAGTCCCAGCTACTGGGCCCTGAACCGCAACAAACGCGGGATAGCTATCAATCTCAAGCATCAGGCCGGTGTGGAGATCATGCGTAAGGTGACCGCGACTGCCGACGTGTTCGTGGAGAACTTTCGACCCGGCGTGATGGCCTCGCTGGGGCTGGACTATCCCGCGCTGGCGTCGCAGAACCGGGGGCTCATCTACGCATCGATCTCGGGGTTCGGCCAGAACGGTCCCTACGCGGCACGCGGCGGCTTTGATCTGGTGGCCCAGGGGATGTCCGGCATCATGTCGGTGACGGGAGAGGCCGGCCTGCCGCCGATGAAATGCGGGCTGCCCATCACG
>VBAL01000032.1:15467-15907 GCA_005888595.1 Candidatus Segetimicrobium genomatis | reverse complement strand
CAAGGGATCGCACTATGGGATTCCGATGAACGCGCACCGCGCCAACTGGCTCTTCTACAACACCAAGCTGTTCAACGAGCTCAAACTCACGCCGCCGACGACGGTGGACGAGATGATCGCCGCCGCCAAGCGCATCAAATCCAGCAAGCCCAACGTCGCTCCGATCGCCATCGGCACGCGCGAGAAGTGGCCGGCGGTCTTCCTCTTCGACGTCACGCTCCTTTCCACCGGAGGGCCCGACGCCTACGAGAAGTTCTACACGGGCCAGCTCAACGTGAAGACCGCACCGGAAGTCCGCGCCGCCCTGCAAAAATACAAGGAGCTGATCCCCTACCTGTACCAGTTCCACGGCGCCAAGACGTGGAGTGACATCGCCGGCCCGATGGCCGAAGGGCAGATGGGGATGATGATCATCGGGGACTTCGCCGCGGGGCTGCTGG
>VBAL01000032.1:0-15334 GCA_005888595.1 Candidatus Segetimicrobium genomatis | reverse complement strand
ATCCGAAGGTCCAGGGTGAATTCAACATCATCAAGGGTTCGATCGCCATCCACAAGGCGGTGCCCGACACCACCTATCCGGATAAGCTCCACCAGGAGGCCTCGCGCACGTTCAAGAGTAAGCGCATCGTCCCAAGCTCGATCCACGGCGTGCTCGCCCCGCCGGCGTTTCTGAGCGACTGGCAGGATATCTTGACGCGATTCCTCTACAGCCCCGACGTCAACCGGGCGCTGGATGAAATCAGCAGCGCCATGGACCTGGATAAAGTCTCCGAGTCCAGCGGTTGGTACTGGGCGAAATAGCCCGCCGCGGCGCTCCCGTTTCGCGACTGGTGAAGCGGGGGCGCCGCCCCTCATGGCCTACACCCGCGCGCACGCCCTGCTGTTTCTCGCACCGCTGCTCCTCATCGTTCTCCTGATGTACGGCATGATGGCCTGGACGGTCGCCGTCTCGATGGACGACTGGGTGGGCATGGCGCCCGTCTGGAAGTTCCACGGCCTCGGGAATTTCCGGACGCTCCTGGGCGGTGCGCTGCGGGAACGGCTGTTCACCAGCCTCCGGAATAATCTGATCTGGCTCGTGGTGTTCATCGCGCCGACCGCCTCGCTGGGGTTGTTTCTGGCGTACGGCCTCGACCTGGTGGGGCGGGCGGAACGGGTGCTGCGGCCCCTCTTTCTCTACCCCATCGCCCTCTCGTTTGTGGTCACGGGCACGCTCTGGGCGTGGATGTACGACCCCGATGCCGGGGTGATCAACAATCTGCTCCGGATGATCGGGCTGGGGCGGTGGGCCCAACCGTGGATCGCAGATCCTGGATTGGCGACCTTCTGTCTCATCGGCGCCGCGGTCTGGCAGTACACGGGGTTTGCGATGACGCTGTACCTGGCAGCCATTCGCGACATGCCGCGAGAGATCTTCGAAGCCGCGCGGGTCGACGGGGCGAGCGACGTGCAGACCTTCCGCCACGTGGTGATCCCGAACGTCGGCCACGCCACCATGATCGTCGTGGCCATGTTGATCCTGGTCACGCTCAAGGTGTTCGATCTGGTATGGGTGATGACGTTCGGCGGACCCGGGATCTCGACCGAGGTGCTGCCCTTCTTCATGTTCGTCGCGACGTTCCGGCAGCAGTTCATCGGTATCGGCGCCGCGATCAGCGTCCTCATTCTGATCCTGGCCGTGGCCGTCGTCGTCCCCTACGCCTGGTGGTCGATGCGGAGGCTTCAGGCGTGAAGCAGCCGCCTTCCCGCCAGGTCTGGCTGGCCTGCATGGGTTTTCTGGCCTTGCTGTGGCTCCTGCCACTGTACACCATGCTGGCGAACTCGCTGAAAACCATTCGGGAGATCGCGCAGAGCCAATATGTACTCCCACCGAGCGGCTTGGAACTGCGGAACTACGTCGTGGCGCTGGGCGTGCTGCGGCACGGGCTGGTGAACAGTACCCTGGTCGCCCTCCCGGCCACGGCGCTGGCGGTGCTGCTGGGCTCCTGGGCGGGATTTTTTCTTTCGCGGCTGCGCTTCCGGTACTCGCAGACGGTCTTTTTCGCGGCCACGATCGCCACGTTTCTTCCCTACCAGATCGTACTCATCCCGCTGACCCAGCTGCTGGCGGACCTGCGGCTGATCAACACGCGGCCGGGACTGATCGTGGCCTACGTGCTCCTCAACACGCCGATGGCGGCGTTGATCACCGCCACGTTCTTTCAGACCGTGCCGGCGGAGATGCAGGAGGCAGCTGCGCTGGACGGCTGCGGCCCGGTGGCATTCTACTGGCGGATTCTCCTACCCGTAGCGCAGTTAGGCCTGTTGTCCACCGCGATCCTGATCTTTACGACGATCTGGAACGAGTTCCTCATCCCCACGGCCATGACGCAGGGGACGTTTAATCAGCTGGCCACACCGGTGCTCGCCGGCCTCAAGGGCAACTACGCTCAGTTGTGGCACATTCAGATGGCCGGCGCCACCCTGACCTCGCTGCCCCCGCTGGTGATCTTCGTCTTCCTCGGCCGGTATTTCGTCTCCGGACTGATGGCGGGGACGCTCAAGTAGCCGGCAGAGTACTGGAACGGTCGCCTGGGCACTCACCAACCTTCATCGCAGTCCAGGCGAGCAGCCCGGGCAACATGCGTCCGATTCTTGCAGACATGTGGGAATTTCGGTCGTGACTTTGTGGTTCCGTTATTCGTCCCCGGGGCTCGCATCGGGGGCGAGCCCAGCCATGGTATCGGCGAGTACCTCGCCGTGGCGGATCCCTAGCGTCTTAATCCACCGCTGCTGCCCCAAGGTCAATGCCACAAAGAAGCCTAGCTCGACCAGTTCGGGGGTCGTGTAGTGCTGCGTGAGCTTCTGCCAGAGATTCTCGTCGGCAATCTCTGCGTTCCACATGATCGCGCTGGTGTATGTGAGCGCGACCTTTTCGCGCGCAGTAAACTTGTCCGAATCGACAAAATCGAGCAACTCGTCATATTGCGCCTCGGTCAGACCCTGCCGTCCAGCCTGGACGGACCGTTGCACTCCTCAGTACTCACACTCGATCGACTTGGAGACGTAGACACGGCACAGCTCCTTGATGGTGTGATCCAGCACGCCGTGACGAAACGTGAGATCCCATGCCTGAGAGAACGCTCTGATCACATTCGGGTTGTGGGCACGGATGGCTTGGGTCTCCGGTCTCGGCGTCCCCTCCCGACGGGCTCGCTCCAAATACCCGAGAATCTCGGCATCCCTGATCGTGCCGGGATCAACGTACGGAATCCAGGGCATTCCAGTCCCTCCCTTGCCGGTCGCGGCTCTCGCGTGTGATTTTTTCTCCTCCCCTGCGCATGGGAATCATGACTTGGGGATCTCTTTTTTCGGATCCACGAAGGGCATCGTCACCACCGTGGCCTTCGCCGGCCCAAGCGGTGTCTCGAGCTGCAACGTAGTTCCCACCCCCGCATAGGCCACAGGCACCATCGCGTAACCGATGTTGCGCCTCAGGCGCGGGGAATACAGTGCTGAGGTCACCGTCCCAATCCTGGCTCCCTCGCTGGTGACCGGCCAGGCGGTCTCGTTGAGATCAAGCGGATCGGACTGGATCTCGATACCCACCAGCTTTCGCGCCACCCCCTTGGCCTTAATCTGTCTAAGAGCATCCCTGCCGATGAATTCACCATCCTTGTTGAGCTCAACAAGGCGGTCTAATCCCACCTCGTACGGGTTATGGTCCAGCGTCATGTCCGCCCCGTAGTTCAGGAGACCTGCCTCGACGCGCCGGATGTCGGAGGGGCCGGTGGGCCGAATGTTGTGGGGAGCCCCCGCCTCCATGATGCGGTTCCAGAGCTCCACTCCTCGACTCCCATCCCTGAGGTAGATTTCATACCCAACCTCGCCGGTCCACCCCGTTCTGGTCACGACCACGGGGATCCCGTCCAGCGCCGCCTCAAAGAAGTTGTAGTAGGCCAGATCGAGCACACGATCCCCGAAGAGCACCTGCATCACAGCCTTGGATTTTGGACCCTGCACCTGGAGTGGGGACACGTCGGGCTCCCGGATCTCCACTCGCATCTCCGCCCGCATCGCCACCGCCTTGGCCCAGAGGAGGACGTCGCTGTCGGCCAGGGCCAGCCAGAAGTGGTTCTCCCCCAGGCGCAGGAGCACCGGATCGTTGATGATCCCTCCGTCCTCAGCCGTAATCAGCGCATACCGCCCCCCTCCCACGCGGCAGCGGCTCAGGTCGCGCGTCGTCAGCTGATTTGTGAATCGAAACGCATCCGGCCCGGTGATCTCCACCTGGCGCTCCACGCTGACGTCCCACAGCGTGACGTGCTCGAGCAGATGCCAGTACTCCTTCACGGGATCGTCATAGTAACTGGGCAGGAACATGTGGTTGTAGACGGTGTACGCGCGGCAGCCGTATCGTTGCGTGGCCTCAAAATAGGGCGAGCGTCGCAAACGCGCGCCGCGCTGGATCAGACGCATCTCAAACGGCGGTACTGCCGTGGACCGGATCATCCCTTCTTCTCGAACGCCGAGGTGGCGGTCCTAAGGACCTGCCGCGAGCGCGGCGGCCCGGTCGAGCAGATCTTGCGCCTGATCGATCCAGCCCCGGGCCTGCGGCTCATTCAGCGGGACGCCCCCGGACTGGGCTCCGTTCAGCGCGTGGCGGATCTCCAGGGCCAGGGCATCTCGCTGCGCGGTGAGGGTCGTGATCGCGTTCTCGGCAGCGGTGTAGACACTGTCGTCGGCGCTCGAGCCGCTGGCGAGCGCGCGGGTCGAAGCCCGCAGAGTATTCTTACCGAACTGACCGAACGGGGCGTTGAGCTGCTTGTAGATCGCACCGAGCCGGAGCAGCGTCTCCCGGTGCGCGACCAGCGCCTGCGGCACGGCCCAGGCGAACAGAGGCTCGACGACGGCGCGGCCGTCGGTTTCGTAATCATCGGCGAGACCAAGCAGCGCGAGCATCGTCGGGCGCAGGTCGGTGTGGTCGGTCCAGCTGTCGAGGTCGCCCAGCTTCCGGACGCCGGGCCCCACGATACCGGCCCAGATGTTGACAATGTCATCCTGGATGCTGCCGTGGTTCCAGGCGAAGCTGCTGTTGTTGCGCGGTGGGATCGTCACGCATGGCGAGGTGCAGTTCGTCGCGCCCGCAAAGAAGAAATAATTCGCGTCGCCGAAGAGCGTAAACGTCGGCGTGCGAGCAGGGTTGGCGGTGACCATGTGCAGCGTCTTCTCCTCCACCGGGTCGGCAAGGGCCACGGTCACGGCGTCGGTGCTGCCCGTGTATGGATTGACGGCCGTGAGCCGGCTGCTCTCGCGCTCCAGCCTGCGCACGACCGGGTCGGTCGGGGCGGGATGGCCGGTGACGTACACGGTGGGCCCGGTATCCGCGTGAATCGTGAGCGGGGTAGTGTCGGCGAACTGCGTGGCGAGAAGGCCGCGCAGGTTCGCGTTGATCTCACCGACGCGGTCGTACGTGCAGGCGATCGTGACGCCGTCGCACCCGGGGTTCGAGGGCGGGTCGCCCACGAAATGATCGCCCTCGTCGACGGTGAACACGAACAGTGTATTGTCCTTTGTAATCCCGCCCACCGCGAGCCGCTCGAAGAACGCCTCGAACGCGCGATCATAGTCGCGCAGTTGCTGCACGTAGCCGGCCTCGCCTGGCGCGTACGCGAAGTGGGCGTTGCCGGCGGTGCCGTGGCCGTCATGCGCGTCTGAGATGTATGCGTAGGTGACCGGAATGCCGGCCTCCTGCATCCGCGCGACCCACGCGAGTGACACAGTCGGCTGCATCCCGTCGAATCCGGGGAAGCCAACGTGACCGCCCGCATCCTGGATGACGTTGCCGTCGAGGTCGGTCGGCGGCTCGAAGCCGATGGCCGGGTCGACGTACTTCGCTCCGAACAGGCCACTGAAGCCGGTATAGCCGCCCGGTTCGTCTGGGAGCAGGTCCGGGCGGGGGTGGTTCGCGGCGGCGCAGCGCGCCGAGCCCTGGGCGCAGTGGACGCCGATGCCGACGAAGTCGGCGAAGGCCTGCCCGGGGGTCGCCGCGACCTCAGCTGCCTCCGGCGAACCGGGCCCGAACACCGTCGGGATGTCGATCGCCGTGTTCTCGAGAATCGTGTTTGCCGTACCCACGGCGCCAAAGTCACAGCCGGCGCGCGTAAACGGCACCCAGGGCGCGGGGGCGATCTTCCCGTTTTCGTTGATCATCTCCGGCGTAAAGTCTGTCTGACCGGTCCCACCCGGATCAAACAACGGCGCCGTCCAGTAGGCAAACGCCACACCGGTCCGCGTGGCGCCCGAGGGCGTGAAGTAGCGAAAGCTGTTCGAGACGGGCTGCCCCATTCGGTCGGGGTAGACGCCGGTGAGCGAGCTCAGGATTCCCGTCGCGGTATGTGAGATGAGGACGGTGTGGTGATTCGTCAGCAACGTGCCGTTCTCGCGGATAAAGTTCAGCAGGTGCGGCATCTGCTCCAGGTCCGAGGGCACGTTCGCGTCGTCGCGGGTGAAGTGCACATTGTCAAACTGGATGTAGATCACATGCTGGATCTGGCCGTGCGTCGAGGCGAGTTGGCATCCAGGCGCCCCCGCGCCTCCGGCGGCAGGCAGCGGGCCCGGCGGCACCCCGATCATGGCCAGCCCGATCACGAGCGCAGACGCGAGTGCAGACGTGCCCTTCATAGGGTCCTCCCTCGATAAGAACATACGGCGAGCACCGTTTTCTCCGGGGACCACACTGTTCCTCCAGACGACCGGAGGAATCCAGTGTGCGATGCTGAATACCGACGCATTCCCAGAGCATTTTACCGGTCGAACACCTGTCACGCTGTCATGTTACCGCTGAAGGACACAGTCCAGTCCCGCTCATTCCCAATTGTCAACTGGTCATTAATCGCGCTGAACGTCTTCATTTTCTTCATTATCCTGTCTCTTGGGGATCGGGCCGAAGTCTTGGTCGCGGTGCTCGGCGTGGTGCCTGCCCGTCTGCTCCATCATCCTGGTCTGTTTGAGTTTGCGACTCTCTTCACGGCGATGTTCCTGCACGGCGGGTGGGCTCATCTGCTCGGCAACATGCTGGCCCTGTACGTATTCGGGGACAACGTGGAAGATCGGATGGGAAGCGGTCCCTACCTGCTGTTCTATCTGCTGTGCGGCCTGGTGGCGTCGTTCGCGCATATCGCCCTGAACCCCACCTCGGCCATCCCAACCGTGGGAGCCAGTGGAGCGATCAGCGGCGTACTGTCAGCCTATCTGCTGTTCTTTCCAAGCGCCCGCGTGATTACGCTGGTGCCCATCTTCTTTCTGCCATGGTTCGTCGAAGTTCCGGCCGTAATCTTTATCGGATTCTGGTTTGTGTCGCAGCTCCTCAACGGAGTGTTGACCGTGGTCGCCGGCGTGCAGGCGCTGGGCGGCGTGGCCTGGTGGGCGCATGTCGGCGGTTTCCTGGCCGGCCTGATCTTTGCGCCGCTCCTGGCGCGCCGGCGTGACGTTCGCCGCGCGTACCTCGACGAGTACTTCCCATGGTAACGAGCTTGACGGGAGGATCATAATGGACTTCTTCTCTCTGTTGTGGATTTTCCTTATCATCTCGTCGTTGCAACCGGTCATCCGCCAGAGGATGCTCGAAATGGCGCGGCTGCGTTTATTCGACCGGTTGGAGCATCGCCGGAAAAGCCGGGTTATCGCGCTGATCCACCGTCAGGAGACGCTGAGCCTGCTAGGATTCCCCTTGGTGCGCTACATCACCATTGAGGATTCCGAAGCCATCCTTCGCGCCATCAAGCTGACGGAGAAGGACGTGCCGATCGACATCATCCTGCACACGCCCGGCGGCCTTGTGCTCGCCGCGGAGCAAATTGCCTACGCGCTGCAAAAGCATCCGGCGAAAGTCACGGTCTTCGTGCCGCATTATGCGATGTCCGGCGGCACCCTCATCGCCTTGGCCGCCGACGAGATTGCGATGGATGAGAACGCCGTCCTTGGTCCGGTTGACCCGCAGCTGGGTCAGCATCCCGCCGCGTCGATTCTCAAAGTCCTGGAGCGCAAACCCATCGCGGAAGTTGACGACGACACGGTGATCATGGCCGATATCGCGGAAAAGGCGATCCGGCAGGTCAGGGCGACAGTCGTGGAGTTGCTGCGCGAGAACATGCCGGCCGAACGGGCAGAGCAGGTGGCGACGACCCTCTCCAGCGGAACGTGGACGCACGACTATCCCATTCTGGTGCGTGAAGCCCGCGAGATGGGTCTACCTGTCGGCACCGACGTCCCGGAGGAAATCTACCACATCATGGCGCTCTATCCCCAGACCTCGCAGCGCCGTCCGTCCGTGGAATACATTCCCTTGCCCCGCTCCAGGGAAACGGATCGGCCCGGACCCCGGGGTCCCAAGTAACGCAGGATTTTCGAAAGCGTAAGTCTCAGGTTTGGGGTCTAGACTGCTTTAACCCTTGCCCAAACCAACTCGGCAATGGCTTTCCGGATGTAGATACGAGGCCCGGTGCCCTCCTGCTCACTGGCGCATTTGGCGCCACAAATATATCCCCGTGAGCAACGGCGTGACTTGCACCGCGACGAATCCAACCAATACGGCCCAGTAGGACCATGTCCCCGGCTCCCGCAGATCGGCGGGCATCACCAGCACGACGATCCAGAAGATGCTGGTGGCGATCAGGGAACAAAACAACAGAATCACGGCCGTCAGCAACCCGCGCACCTTTCCCTGCGCCATCGTGTAGAAGGGGGAAATAAGGACCATGATCCACAGCGCGGCGACAATTTCAAGAGCCGAGATAACCGTCAGAACCGTAGCCGTTGGCGTCATGCCATTTTCCCCCTTCCGATTTTAAACTCGGCGCACTCGTTCCAGGGGCTGACCCAGCTCATGACGGCCTGCGCAACCGGCGCTCCATTTCCTTGATCTCCACCAGATATTGGGCCCAATGGGCCATCTGGTCCAGCGTGGGACTTTGCTGGAAGGCGGCCTGTGGCAAAGATCTCCTCCGATGCTTCATGTCATACAAGGCGGCGTCCGCTGCCTGGACGAGCGCCTCGACCGTCTGGCCATCTTCGGGATACACGGCCATCCCCATGCTCACAGAGAGCGGGGGATCTTCCCGGCTCGCCGCCAGCCGTTCAGCGATGCGGTCCGCGATTTGCCGGCCAGCGGTTTTCTCCGTCTCGAGGAGGACCACAGCAAACTCATCTCCGCCAATCCGTGCCGGCGTGTCGATATCCCGGCAACGGGCCCGAAGAACTTCGGCGAGCCGAACCAGCGCCCGCGTACCGACCACGTGCCCGTAGCGGTCGTTGATTTGCTTGAGGCGGTCCAGGTCGAACAGGAGCAGCACAAAGGTTCGATCGGTACGCTGGGACCGTTTGATCTCTTGCTCCATCACTTCAATGAACCGGCGGTGATTGGCTAAGCCTGTCACTGAGTCGCTGATCGCCAGATTCTTCAGCCTTTCCTCGGTCCGCCTCCGTTCAGCCACCACCGCCGCCAGCAGCAACGCCATCACCGTATTGACTCCCATGAACGCCTGCAGGATCAGCAGAGACACGTTGGCCGAGCCCGTGGCAAAGGGACCAACCCCATGGAGGGTTCCGTGGATGGAGATTCCAGACAACAGGAAAACAGCGGTTGCCGCTGCGCGTGCGCCAAACCGGAAGGCTACCCAGATCAGAAAGGGAATGCAGAGAAATTCTAAGGGGAGATGCTTGCTTTGAGCTGGCAAGAACCCTCCGAACACGACCTCGCCGACCACAAAGAGACTGAGAAGCACTGCCGCGGCTTCTAACCGGGCTCCCCTCCACTCCCACCGGGACCTCGCGCTCCAGAGGACCAGCAGCGGGGTGACCACGAGGGCTCCCCCCGCATCACCGAGCCACCAGGTCACCCAGATTGGAACGTACTTGGCCCACGATGCGAAACCGGTGAGAGAGAGGCTGGTGACACCGATCGTGGCGCTCACGGTCGTACTTGCGATGCCGGCCAGGACCGCAAACTTGAGAACGTCCTGGGCCCTCTCGAACGCCTTCCGCCCGTGAGCAAACCGATTGACGAGATACGCTCCCACGACGCCGATGCCGATCGAGCCCGCCACCGAACCGGCAGTCAGCAGGTTCGCCAAAAACGCGCCGAGCAGGATCCCGGGCCACACGCGATACCCGAGTACCAGCAGGGCGGCCAGCGCGATCCCAGTCGGGGGCCAGACCGGTGTGGCGCTGGGGTTGACAAACGCCAGGCGCAGCCCCCATCTGGCGGTGGCGAAATACACGGCGGCCACGATGACCACCGCCACCGCGGTCCTGAGTATCTGGGGTCGGGTCTTCCCGCTGGGTATTTTTCTACCTTTGCTCATCGGCGTTTCTCACGGGCACTTCAGCAGGGCGGATCCGTACCGATCCTTGGATAAGTCCGCACCCGCGGCTTTGAAATACTGGAGCCAGAACTCTCTGATCGAGAGGAGCTTCTCCGCCGAAAGGCCTCCAGACGTAGCGGCACCCGCCCCGACCACGCACACTTCCACATCCTGCAACTCCGGCAATCGCCCCGCAGACTGTTCCTTGGCAATGATCTGGCCAATCCGCGCGGTGGTCAGATTCTCCCCGGTGAAGTCATAGCGCCTGCACTGCTCGATCATGTCCGAAACGATCACGAGCAGTTTGTGGTCCCCCTCGAAGGTCGCAAAGACGCGCTCGGCGAGTTGCATGGAATCAATCACGCTGCTCCCAGGACGACCCGCCGGCTTCCGCACGATGGTGTCGGCCTGCTTGATCACGGCGTCCCGCTTCTGGTGGACCCGCCGCTCATAGTCGAGTTTGTTCTCCTTCAACGGCTCGTACCGATCAAATGACTCGTTAATTGGAAAGGTAGAATGCGCCAGGGGGTTGTCGTCGATGATATCGGCGGCAATGACGCCTCCGCTCGCCACGGTGTCCAGGATCTTTGTAAAATCTCGCATGTATTGCTGCCGGATGGCCTGAGCGCTGGTGCTTCCGGAGAGGTCGAATAATACCGTCGTGACTCGACCCTGGGCGGACTTCCCACCGCACCCGGCCGCAACCAGCACCAGGAGCGCCGATAGAATCAATACACGACGACCGACCTGGTCCATTGCGCTCCTAGGAGGCCTGCTTGCTACTGGATGATGTCATCACTCGACTCGTCGCCACAAGATCGGGAACTTCAGGGCAATACCAGTCCAGCACCTGGATGGCCACCGGCAGCGAGAATTCAGGGTGGTCTTTGAAAATTGCCGGAACCGTCTTTTCTTTCCTCGCCTCCAGGTTGCTCATGCGGTACTCTTGAATCAGTTCCTCGAAGGCATTCGTAATGATGTGCGCCTCGTGCATTACCGCTCGAAGCGTCTTTTGCCGCCACGCCACCAGATACTGCAGACGAATCTCCAGTTTTTCCTTCCTGCGCTGCATGCGTGACATCTGCCGCTTGACCTGCCGGAGCGGGGCCTCAGTCATTCGAATCTGGCGGGCCATCGGATCGTGCGTCAGGTACGAGAGGACCGTGGCAATGGAGTAGATGAGGAGGTTGATCAAGATGAACGTGGCCGTCACAGCCCTGGGGCTCATGCCCGAGTGTCCCAACTCGATGACATACGCTTCCCTGACGAGCGCGATGGCGAAGATCGCTCCCAGCGGCGCCACCACGCACACTGCCAGCAAGAGCAGCTGGACCTTGCTCGGTTTCTCCATCGAGAGAAAAATCCCCAGGACGTGGGCGCTGCCCACGAGGGAGACCGCAAGGACCAGCGTCATCACATACGTGAGGACTTCGGCCTCGCCAAACAGGCGGAAGGCGATGGCGTTGAGGGGAAACTCCCCGATCAGGATCGCCAGCATGAACATCAGATATCCCAGGGGATTCATCCGCCACTCGTGTTCGGGCCCCCACTTTGTGCGCTTGACCTTTCGGTCCTCATTAATGGCGCCCATATTGTCTTCGTGCACGACTTTCAGCCGCCGGAATTCGAACTCCGTCTCCGTCAAGGAAATCTTGAGCAGACGGACTTCGCGCAGCATCCCGCAGTAACGGCCTTTCAGCCGCTTGTCGATGTGCGCCCAGTGCCTGGCCAGCTCCTCCAGCGCTCGATCGGTCATTCGCTTCAGCCGGAACTCACCGGCCGGAAATGTAGATGCCTCCTCCGGTACCGGGACGCCCTGCGCCCCGTCATATCTGCCTCTGCGCCTGGCCTGGATTCTTTGGAAATACCAGATGATGTCGCGGATGACCATTTGGCGACCTCCCCGACTATCCGTGTATGTATTGCCCGGGGAGGCGCTTAATTACCCAACACGCCGAGGTCATTCCATCAAGATATCGGGCCCAATCCAGCGGAAACCCAGCGTCAACGCTCCAAACGTGAGGGCCAGCAGGAGGGTGGTCAGCGCGGCCCCGACGCCAAGGCGGTTGTCGGAGACCAGCGCCAGCACCGACACCGTCGCCACGAGGTAATGAGCCGTCACAAGGAACATGGTAATGCTGAGGTTGGTGACAGAGTTGACGAATGTCGCGATGAACGCCACACCCGCGGTGCGCCTGAGGAGCGGCACGTAGACGTCAATAAGCACGCGGAGCGACGTGGCTCCAAGATTGCCGGCCGCCTCCTCAAGCGACCGGTCAATTTGCCGAAATCCGGCGGCCGCGGTCTTGTAGGCGAATGGGAGACTCCAGAAGGCCAAGGCCAGGATCAGGATCCAGATGGTCCCCGCGAGGGGGAGCGGAGGGCCGTTGAAGGCCAAGAGATAGCCAATGCCGAGAAACACGCCCGGGATGGCAGCAGGCATCATGGCGCCGGCGTCCAGCAGCGTCGAGCCCAAGATCGATCGTTCCCGGGCGATGTAGGCGATCACAAAACCGAGGATAGCCGCCAGCACCCCCGCCCCGGCGCTGACCACCAGACTGTTCTGGACATGAGGCCAGCGCTTGATGGCCTCGGCCCAGTGGCGGAGTGTAAGGTGCCAGTCCGCTCCCCATACTCGTGTCAGGCCGCCGATCACAATGCCCGCGTAAATCAGGGTCACGAAAATCGCCACCAGTGAGCAGAACGCCACCAGGAAGACTTTGAGACCCGGTGGGGTCGGGCCCCGCTCCCCACGCACGCCGCGCCCCAGAACGGTCGTGTACAGTCTCCTTCCCACCCAGCGCCGTTCCAACAGGAAAAGGATGGCCGCCGGCACCAGCAGGAGGCTGGCCAGCATCGCGGCGGCCCGCTGATCCGCCCATCCCTCAATTTGATACCAGGCCTCTGTGGCGAGGATGGGAAAGTCACCTCCAATGATCAGGGGATTGCCGAAGTCGGCCAGGACGTACAAGGCCACCAGCAGCATCGCCGCGGCCACACCCGGCCTGGCCAGCGGGGCGGTCACAGTCCGGAACACACTAACGTCATTCGCCCCCAGGTTTTTGGCCACGAACTCTATGCTCGGAGGAATGTTTTCGAGCACCCTGCTGATCGCCAGGGTCGCGATTGGAAAGAACGAGATCGTCTGCGAAAGCCACAATCCCCGCCAGCCCAGGATGTCCACGCGCAGATTCAAGACGGTGTGCGTAATGAGGCCCAGCCTGCCAAACAAGAGGAGGTACGAGAACGCCACGGTGAACGGCGGGGAGAAGAGCGGGAGGATCGAGATGGTTCGGAAGAAGCTCTTCCCCGGGACGTCAGGACGGGTCAACGCCAGAGCAAAGACAAAACCCAGGATGCATGCGGTGATGGTGGAGAGGACGGTCATCACCAGGCTGTTCACGATGGCCCGGAGCCACCGCGGGTGATCCAGCAGGGCGAGAAAGTCCACCGGCGACGGATACGTGAGGACGCGAATGACGGGGTAGAGCACAAAGAGCGCGATCAGCAGCGCGGCGCCCAGCAGACCCAGAAGCAAGACCGGATCGCCCAATCGTGTGGTGGATCGGGCGATCCGGCCTCCAATCCTATACGTTACCGTCGCTGGCTACCAATCAACTCTTCCCACTTCCTGGTGAGACGGTCGCGGTTTTGCAGGGCAAAGGGCCGATCGTACTTGACGAATTTCAACGACGAGAGGGTGGGGAAGTCGGAGCGGATCGGGACGTCGCTGCGCACCGGGTACTTGAAGCCAAACCTGGCGATAACTTCCTGCGCGCCCTTCTGCAGGACAAAGTCCACAAAGCGCTTCGCTCCCTCGGAATTGGGTCCCCCCTTCACAATAGAGATGCTCCCAATCTCTCCTCCCGTATCGGGGGGAATCACGTATTCGAGGGGCTGGCCGTTATCCTTCGCTTCCGCGCTGTCGTCCAACCAGGCCACGCCTACCACGGCCTCTCCTCGAACGACCAGGGGGATCGTGCTGGGCCCCGTCGCTCCGTACACGCGGACACTGGAGTCGAAACGCTTGAGCCACTCGAAGCCTTTGTCCTCACTGCCCTGCCGAAAGATTTGCGTGGCGAGAAAGATGTACCCTCCTCCCACAGTCGCGGGATTCCATGCCGCGACCTTTCCGGCATACGCAGGATGGAGGAGATCGTCCCAGGTCTGCGGGTAGGGACCGCCACGGGGTTTGATCTCCTGCTCGTAGAGTCTCCGGTTGACGATGATGACCAGCGGGCCGGCATAGAATCCGTGCCAGAGCCCTCTGGGGTCGATATATTCGGATGGGATCTTGCCGCTCATTTCCTCGGGGGCGTGATAGGGAAGGAGCAGGCCATCCCTGGCCAACGGCTCGTGGATCTCAACCGACCCCCCAACGAAGATATCCGCTCGGGGAAGTGAGGCCTCAGACCGCACTCTCGCGGCCATGGTCCCCGCGGCCGCAAGAATCAATGACTCGACCTTCATGCCCGTCATCGGCTCGAAGGCTTTCGTCAACACGTTCATCGTATATTCGTCCATGCCTGAATAGACGATGATTGTATTCGTCGGCGCGGCGGTCCCGGGTCCAACGATGAGAAGAAGACAGATCACAAATACGGACACGATCGCAGCCGTGCGTGACGCCCGCATGCGCACCCTCCATTCTCGACTTGGGACTGGCGGGACATTTCGCTACGTTCGCTGCGACGCCTGCCGGACAGCCTGCCCAGACTCAGCGAGACTCCTCGCGGTCGCCCGCCTGAACGGTCTCCTGGCCCAGTTCCTGGAGATGGCGGAGCGGGATCTCGAAGAAAATTTCCTCGCCCCACGTGCTGGCGTTCGCCCGGATCGGCAGCACATGCCACACGGCCTTGGCGGTTTCCGTGTCGTTGAGGTCGGCTTCAGCCCGCACCGGACCAGCCTGAATCTTGATCTCCAGCTTCATCGGCTCCTCCCCCAGTCAGCGCTCGCATACAGGGTATACCCGAGCCGTGACAGGGGGACCTCGCTGTGCCGCCCGTTCCGTCCCGCCCGCAGCAATCCGCCATACTGCAACCCGAGTATCATAGAGACAGACGAATCCACGGGGAGGTGAATACGGTGGCTGACAAGGTCCGGCGGGTCGAATATTACTATGTGCCGGTGCCGGATAAAGCCGGCGAGGGTCTAAAGGTGCTGTCGGCGCTCAAGAATGCCGGCGTCCTTTTTCTCGCGATTCATGCGTTTCCTACGGGTGGAGGGCGTGCGCAGCTCGATCTCGTCCCCGAAGATGGGAAGAAGTTCAAACAGGCGGCCCAGGCGGCCGGGTTTACGCCGACGGGGCCGAAGTGGGCGTTCCTGATTACCGGGGATGACCGCGTGGGCGCAGCCGCCGAACACGGAAAGAAACTCGCCGACGCGAGGGTCAACGTCACCGCGGCGAGCGCGCTCAGTGCGGGATCAGGCCGCTACGGCATGATCGTATGGGTGGCGCCGGCCGACTACGAGAAGGCTGCCGCCGCGCTC
>VBAL01000031.1:4374-10124 GCA_005888595.1 Candidatus Segetimicrobium genomatis | reverse complement strand
AGGAACCCAAAGAGCACAACGGGGAGGACCCACCACGGCGCATGCGTGCGCAGGAGGATGATTGCGGCGAGCCACGGCAGCCCTGCGGCGCTGACGGCATGTTGGAATGCCGGTCGCGTCCAGTGGCGTGAAAGCGCGCGCATCAGCTCTGGCCCTGCCGTGGCCAGGAGCACAACCAGGCCCGTCCACACGAACACATCGCCCAGGATCGCGTACGCCGTGGGAGCGTCTACCAGGCCCGCGCGCGAGGTCAGTACGGTCGATTGCCGGAGCGAGATGGTCGCCCGCACCCGGCCGACCGGGTCGATGATCATCGACGGCCCGGTGTTGGCGGCTCGAACGACCCATCGCCCCGATTCCACAGCCCGCAACACGGAGTGCGCCGCATGTTGCGCCGGTCCGGCGGTCCCGTCGAGCCACGCATCATTTGTGATCACGGTGAGGATCTGTGCACCGTTGCGCACCAGCGCCCGGGTCACATCAGGGAAGATCGATTCGAAGCAGATGACGACACCCACCCGCCCCAGGGGTGTCCGCAGCGGCTCGTGGCTCGTGCCGGGCACAATGCCGGTTTCCCCGAACGCAACGAGACGGACCTTATCGTACCGGCTGACCGCCTTCCCCGAGGGGGCCACTGCCACCGCCGCGTTGGACACGCCGTTCTCCAGGCTGCTGGCGATGACGGTGGCGCGCGCCTGCTGCGCCCACCGTCCCACTTCGACCAGCGCGCCGCCCGGACCGAAGAGGTTGAGCGGCACCGCGGTCTCGGGCAGGACGATCAGTTCAGCGCCGCGCCGACCGGCGTTGCCGACCAGGCGCCGGAGCGCCGTCATCTGTGCGCCGGAGGAGGCCGGATCGAACTTCTGCGCCTGCGGAACATCGGGTTGGACCGCAGCCGTCACGATCGCGCCGGGCGGAACGGCGTGGGCCTGCTGGACCCCCCAACCGGTCGCCAGCACAAGCACTATAGCAGGGAAGATCACCGGAGCCGGACGCCTGACCAGTACCACACCTGCCAGCGACGTCCCCGTCAGAGCCACCAAAAGCGAGACGCCGTAGACGCCTGTATACCGCGCCACTTGAAGGACCGGGAGCAGCCGGTGCTGCGTCAAACCAAGCAGCGCCCATGGGAATCCGAAGACGCCGGTGGAACGCAGGTACTCCAGCCCCATCCAGGCGATGGCGGCCAGCCAGACCCATCGCCACGCCGGGCGGCCGGTGGCGCACCAGTGTGTGACAACGGCAAATGCCGCCGGGTACAGGGCCAGATATGCGCTCAGCAGGACCCAGGGCAGCAGCCCGAAAACGCGGATCCACGCCAGAATACCGGCGAATGCTACGCCCCCGGCCAGATAGCCGAGTCCGAACGCCTGACGCATCGGGCGCCCGTGGACCGCGAGGACGAGAGGTGTGAGGGCCACCCAGGCGAGCCAGCCGGCATCAAAAGGAGGAAAACTCAGGATCAGAAAGAGACCGGAGAGAACCGCAAGGGCAGGTCTTCCCAGTCTCCCCAGTCTACCCGGTCTTCCCAGTCTGAATTGGGTTGAGTCGGTAGACAGGGAAGACTGGGAAGACTGGGGAGCCTCGGCTACTCGTCTTTGCCGTGGCACTTCTTGTACTTCTTTCCGCTTCCGCACCAGCACGGATCGTTGCGACCCAGCTTTCGCCGGCCTGCGGCCGTGTCGAGCGGCGCCGCGTGCAGCGGCTCCCCGCCCACGCTTGCCACCCCGGCCGGCTCGCGCGGCCCCGCACCGTACGGTGCGGAGCGCGGCGTGCGCGCGGGACGCGGCCCAGGGATCGCCGCCACCGGGCGAGGCGTCAGCTGCGCTCCGGACTGTATCTGGAGCCGGAAGAGCACCTGCACCGTCTCCTCCTGAATTTCGACCAGCATCTGCTGGAACAGATCGTATCCCTCGCGCTGATACTCGATCAACGGACTGACCTGGGCATAGGCGCGCAAGCCAATCCCATCCCGTAACGCCTCCATCGCGTAGAGGTGGTCGATCCACTTCCGGTCGATGGTCTGCAGGAGTACCAGCCGTTCCACCTCACGCAACTGCTCCGCGCCGATTTCCTGCTCCTTGCGCTCGTAGGTCCCCAGCGCCGCGGAGACGAGCGCCTCCTTAAGATCATCGCGGCGGGCGCCGTCCGGAAGTGGCGCGTCCGCCAATGCCGGGATCAGCCTCGCCGAAAACTCCTGCAGTCCTTCCAGGTCCCACTCTTCGGGGCGGGCATCAGCGGGACAGTGCGCGTCCACCAAGGTCCCAAGCAGCCGCTCGATCATGTCCAGCACGTTCTCCCGCAGATTCTCCCCGGACAGCGCCTTGCGGCGCTCCCCGTAGATGACCTTGCGCTGCACGTTCATGACGTCGTCATATTCCAGCACGTGTTTGCGCACATCGAAGTGATACTGCTCGACCTTCTTTTGAGCATTCTCAATCTGTTTGGTCACGAGCGCGTGCTCGATCGGCGTGTCCTCGTCGATGCCCAGCCGGTCCATAATCGCCGCCACCCGCTGGCCAGCGAACAACCGCATCAGTTCATCATCGAGCCCTACATAGAAGCGTGACGACCCGGGATCGCCCTGCCGGCCGGTGCGGCCGCGGAGCTGGTTGTCGATGCGGCGGGCTTCGTGGCGCTCAGTCCCGATGACGTGCAGCCCACCCACCGCGCGGACCTTATCCCCCTCCGCCCGATCCGGCGGATTCCCCCCGAGGATGATGTCCACGCCCCGCCCGGCCATGTTCGTCGCGATCGTCACCGCGCCCGGCCGCCCCGCCTGCGCGATGATCTCCGCTTCTCGTTCGTGCTGTTTGGCATTGAGGATTTCGTGGGGCACCCCCCGCCGGCGCAGCATCTCGCTCAGTTGCTCGTTCTTCTCGATGCTGCGCGTGCCCACCAGTACCGGTCGGCCTTTGCGGTGCCACTCCTCGATCTCCGCCACCACCGCGCGAACCTTCGCCTGCTCGGTCTTGTAGATGAGGTCGGGTGCATCCTGACGGATCATCGGTTTGTGCGTGGGGACGACGACGACGGGGAGATTGTAGATCTTCTGCAGCTCCTCTTCCTCCGTTTTGGCCGTGCCGGTCATTCCCGCCAGTTTGGCATACATGCGGAAGTAGTTCTGAATGGTGATGGACGCCAGAGTCTGGCTCTCCCGTTCGATCCGGACGTTCTCTTTCCCCTCGATCGCCTGGTGCAGGCCATCGGAGTACCGGCGGCCCAGCATCAACCGGCCGGTGAATTCGTCCACGATGATCACCTGGCCGTCCTTCACCACGTAATCCACGTCTTTCCTGTAGCAGGCGTGCGCCCGCAGCGCCTGCTGCATGTGATGCATGAGGTCCACGTGCTCGATGTCGGCCAGATTCTCCACGCCCAGCGTCCGCTCGGCGCGCGCAATCCCCTCCTCGGTCAGCGTCGCGCTCTTCAGTTTCTCATCCACGGTGTAGTCGCGGGAGGCGACCAGGCGCTCGACCAGTCTGGCAAACTCGTAGTACTTCTTGGTCGACGCCTCCACCATCCCGGAGATGATCAGCGGAGTCCGCGCCTCGTCGATGAGAATGAAATCTACCTCGTCCACGACGGCGTACCCCAGCTCACGCTGCACCAGGTCCTCCGGGCGCAGCGCCATGTTGTCGCGCAGATAATCGAAGCCGAACTCACTCACGGTGCCGTACGTCACGTCCGCCTGATACGCCTCCCGGCGGGTCACCGGCCGAAAGTGGTTGAGCCGGTCGTCGGCGTGGGGGTGCGGGTCGGCGTAGGCGGGATCGTACAGCCCGCTGACGTCGTGGGTGATAGCCGCCACGGACAGCCCCAGGGCCAGGTAGATCGGCCCCATCCAGCCGGCGTCACGGCGGGCCAGATAGTCGTTGACGGTCACCAGGTGGACTCCGCGGCCGGCGAGTGCGTTGAGATACACCGGCAGGGTGGCGACCAGCGTCTTGCCCTCACCGGTCCGCATCTCGGCGATCTTCCCCTGGTGCAGCACCATGCCGCCGAGCAGTTGCACATCGAAGTGGCGCTGCCCGAGCGTACGGCGCGACGCCTCGCGCACCACCGCGAACGCCTCGGGCAGGAGATCATCCAGCGTCTCCCCGCTGCCCAGGCGTTCCTTAAACTCGACGGTCTTCGCGGCGAGGGCCTGGTCGGAGAGAGCGGCGATCTCCGCCTCCAAGGAGTTGGCGGA
Organism: Candidatus Segetimicrobium genomatis; assembly: GCA_005888595.1. Classification (GTDB taxonomy): domain Bacteria; phylum Sysuimicrobiota; class Sysuimicrobiia; order Sysuimicrobiales; family Kaftiobacteriaceae; genus Telluricultor. The sequence continues at coordinate 5,932 of VBAL01000031.1, read as the reverse complement.
CCCCACGAGCGGTTGCAGTCGTTGAAGATCGCGCGCGGTGGAATCTCCCAGCAGCCGCGCGACAAAATTCGCCATAACACACAATATTATATCGGGGTTACGGCGGTGATGCCACCACAGGCCGCGGTCGCGCCGTCAGGCGGTTGCGCGGTCGCGGCCTACGACGAGGGATTTCTCTTTCCGCGACAGCCCGACTGCTCGACTGCCTGATCGCGTCAGTTTACCTTCCCAGCAGCCAGGAAACCGGGCGATTGGTAGCATCGAGGATGGCCCGCACCACGGCCTCACGGGGGTCGTCGCGGACGAGGGAGGATCCGGCGAGCGTTTCTTCTTCGCGGCCTGCCAGCGAGACCACAACGACCACCACCTCGTGGCTCCCGATCGTCGAAAGCGTCACGCCGTCCAGCAGGAAGAGCCCGCTGGCTCGCAGGTAGAGTTCGAGCGCGCGCAGCGTGGCCTCGGCGACAAGGTCCAGACGGTTGCGGGTCGCGTTGGGGCCGCTGCTAATTCCCTCGTACACCAGCCCCTGGTCTTCCAGGTGGACTTTGACCTCTGCGGCGTTGCGGAGGGCGGACACCGTCAGCCCGACAAACTTGAGGCGGCCCTGCTCCACCGACGCGGCTTGTTCGGACCGCTGTTGCGCAGCCACGCGCACCTGCCGCGGCTCAAGCTGCACTCCCAGCTCTGCGGCCAGGGCGGACACGACGTCGACGGCAATAACCTTTGGGCTGCGGTCTGGTCCCCCGAGGATGTGGACGATGCGGATGGCGCCGGCGTCATCGGTCTCCACCCGGACCGACTGCACGCCGCGCAGTTTGCGCACCACCGCTTCAGCGGCTTCTGCCTGCGATCCGTGTCCAGCTATCTCGGCCACCACTCACCTCTACGGACGCAGTCGAGCGGTCGGGCAGTCGCGCTGTCCAAAGCCAGGGACAGAGAGCAGTTCCGCGACCGCCTGACCGCTCGACAGCGTCATCATGGTTCCGGCTCAATCACCCCGTACTCGCCGTCGTTGCGCCGGTAGACGACGTTGACCTCCATCGTGCCGGCATTCCGAAAAACGAAAAAGTCATGACCCAGCAAGTCCATCTGCAGCACGGCGTCTTCCGGCGTCATCGGTTTCATCGCGAAGCGCTTGGTGCGCACAATGCGCGCCTCGGGTGGGCTCGCCCGCAGGGCGGCCTCGGCCGAGGTGATCAGCCTGGCCTTACGGCGGGACTCCTCAATCCGCCGTTTGAGAATCATCTTACTCCGATACTTCTCAATTTGCTTCTTGAGTTTCGTCATCACCAGATCGATGGAGGCGTACATGTCGGGTGACGCATCTTCTCCGCGCAGCACCACTCCGTCCCCTCGCACCGTGATCTCAACCACCTGCGCCTTGCCCATCTCGCCACGACGTTCCACGCTCAGCACCACCTGCGCGTCTTGCACCTGGTCGAAGTACCGCGCGATCTTTCCGACCTTGGTCTCGGCATAACTGCGGAGCGCGGGAGTGACGTCCATGTGCTTGCCCTGTACGATGACGTGAAGCGGTTCGAGATCCCCGGCCCGGGCC
>VBAL01000031.1:0-4365 GCA_005888595.1 Candidatus Segetimicrobium genomatis | reverse complement strand
CGGGCCACGATCACACCTCATGGTGACGGTTCGACGGCGTGGGACTGTTCTCCCCGGCCGGAACCAGGCAACCGGGGGACCAGGGAACCAGGGAACCAGGCCATCGCGGAGGACCATGCAATGATTGCGTGGTTCCATGGTTCCCTGGTCGCTTGGTCCCTTGGCCTCAGGGCGACCAGGCATGGGGAATGAACAGTGATTCAGCCGACCGGATGGCATACCGATCGGTCATCCCGGCTAAGAAGTCTCCGACCACCCGGCCCGCCGGATCACCCCGCGCGATGAGATCGCGGTACTCCAGCGAGACCTCATCGGGGTGGGTGAGGTAGTAGTCGTAGAGGGCCCGAACCAGGCGCCGCGCCTTGGCGACCTCCATCGCAGCGGACGGTCCTCGATACACACGCTCGGTGAGGAAATCCACGAGCGCGTTGAGGGCTGCGCGCACATCCTCGCTCGGACGGATCGTAGGCTGATCTCCGCTACTGGACACCAGATCCCGCACCATGCGCCCCAGCCATCCGCCGCGGGCGGCTCCCAACACCTCGCGCACCCGCCGGGGGACGTCCTGCTCGGCAATCAGTCCGGCACGAATGGCGTCATCGGTATCATGGTGTACGTAGGCGATCCGGTCGGCCAACCGGACCACCTGCCCCTCGAGCGTGGCGGGCAGCGCCTCGTCCGCCCCGTCGTCTGCGGCCGGCCGCAGATCCGCCAGACCTTTGGAATGGGTGCCGATCCCGTCGCGCACCTCCGATGTCAGGTTCAACCCGCGCACTGGCGTACCGTCGGCGCGCGTCCGGATCTCCAGCACCTGCACGACGCGAAGGCTTTGCTCATAATGGCGGAAGCCCCCGACCGGCCGCATCATCTCATTGAGGGCGTCCTCCCCCGCATGCCCAAAGGGGGGATGCCCCAGATCGTGTGCGAGGGCGACGGCTTCGGTCAGGTCTTCGTTCAGCCGCAACGCGCGGGCGACAGTGCGGGCGACCTGCATGACTTCCAATGTGTGGGTGAGGCGCGTCCGGTAGTGATCGCCCTCCGGCGCCAGAAAGACCTGGGTCTTGTGCTTGAGCCGGCGAAACGCCTTGCTGTGGATGATGCGATCGCGATCGCGCTGAAAGCAGGTCCGCAGATCGTCCTGAGGTTCGGAAGTCTCGCGGCCCTTTGAGGCGGCCGCCAGCGCGGCGCGCGGGTTGAAGCGATCCCGCTCCCATGCTTCGGTCACTTCGCGTGGATTGGGCATGGAAAGGCGTCTCCCAGGTCTTCAACGTCTACTAGGTCTTCCGGGTCTACAGACCAAAATGCCGGCCGTAGACTCAGTAGGCATGGTAGACATAGTAGACCTGGGAGACCTTGTAGACGCAGTCCGTCTAGACATCTTTCGTTGTCGCCATCTTCTCCTTCAAGCGGGCCTGCGCCGCGGCCAGCCGGGCGATCGGCACGCGGAAGGGCGAGCAGGAGACGTAGTCCAGCCCGATCTCGTGGCAGAACTCCACCGAGGATGGATCGCCGCCGTGCTCGCCACAAATACCCACCTCAAGGTCTGAACGCATCTTCTTGCCCAGCTTCGCGCCCATCTCCATCATCTTGCCGACCCCAGCGCGGTCCAGGACCTGGAACGGATCGTCTTTGAGAATGCCCTTCTCCAGGTAGCGGTGCAGGAACTTCGCCTGCGCGTCGTCGCGGCTGAACCCGAAGACGGTCTGCGTGAGATCGTTCGTCCCGAACGAGAAGAACTCGGCGATCTCGGCGATCTGATCGGCGACCAGGCAGGCCCGCGGGATCTCGATCATGGTCCCGAACAAATAGCGCACCGCCACCCCAGACTCACCGACAATCTGCTCTGCGATCGTCACGAGTTGCTGGTGCACGAACATTCGGATGACCCACCAGCGGGATCATGATCTCCGGGATGACATCGATGCCCTCGTCTCGCTTCACCTCAACCGCCGCACGCAGGATGGCGCGGACCTGCATCTCGTTGATCTCGGGGTAGAGGATCCCCAGCCGGCACCCCCGCAGGCCCAGCATCGGATTGAACTCGTGCAGGACCTGCACCCGGCGCAGCAGCGCCTCCTTGTCGCGCAGCCCATCGGTCTCGCCGCGCAGGCGCATCTCGGTCACCTCGACGAGCAAGTCTTCCAGGCGCGGCAGGAATTCATGCAGGGGCGGGTCCAGCAGCCGGATAATCACCGGCCGGTCGCGCATCTCGCGGAAGATACCCTTGAAATCTTCCTTCTGAAATAGCAGCAGCCGATCCAGCGACGCCCGCCGCTCCCCCTCGGTAGCCGCCATGATCATCTGCTGCATAATCGGCAGCCGCTCGGTTTCCATGAACATGTGCTCGGTCCGGCAGAGGCCGATCCCTTCTGCGCCGAACTCGCGCGCTTTGCGCGCGTCCCGCGGATAGTCGGCATTGGCCCGTACCCCCAGCGTCCGTACCTCATCGGCCCACCGCAGCAACTCCTCAATCTCGCCCGCCAGAGACGGCTCGATGACGGGCACCTCACCCAGCATGACCTCGCCGGTGGATCCGTCGATCGTGATCACGTCCCCCTGGTGGACCACGACATCGCCGGCCGTCAGTTGCCTGGTCTCCTCGTCGATGCCGAGCGATTCCGCCCCCACCACCGCGGGTTTCCCCATGCCGCGCGCCACAATCGCAGCGTGGCTGGTCATCCCGCCGCGGCTGGTCAACACTCCCTGCGCCGCGACCAAACCGTGAATGTCGTCGGGGTTGGTCTCCGGCCGCGCCAGGATGACTTTTCGCTCCGTGGCCAGCTTAACGGCCTCATCCGCGTCAAAAACGATGACGCCGGAAGCCGCTCCCGGGCTGGCGGCCAGACCCTTGCCGATGACACGGCGGGTCGCGTCCGGATCGAGCCGCGGATGCAGCAGTTGCTCCAGCGACGACGGTTCCGCGCGCAGCAACGCTTCATCCTTGGTGATCAGTTTCTCGCCCACCATATCGACGGCGATCTTCACCGCGGCCTGTCCCGTGCGCTTTCCGCTGCGCGTCTGCAACAGGTACAGCGTGCCGTGCTCGATGGTAAACTCCACGTCCTGCACATCGCGGTAGTGCTTCTCCAGTAGGGCACAGACGTCCATGAACTGCCGGTAGGCCTGAGGCAGGTCCCCGACCAGCTCGCGGATGGGTTTTGGCGTCCGAATGCCGGCGACGACGTCTTCGCCCTGCGCGTTAAGCAGGTACTCGCCGTAGACCGCTTTCTCTCCGGTGGCGGGATTGCGGGTAAAGGCTACCCCGGTGCCTGAGGTCGGCCCCAGGTTTCCAAACACCATGGTCTGCACGTTGACCGCCGTGCCCAGATCGTGGGGAATCTTGTTGAAGTTGCGGTAGGTGATGGCCCGAGGGTTGTTCCATGACTCGAACACGGCGTGGATGGCCATCTCCAGCTGCTGCCAGGGGTCGTCGGGGAACGCCTGGCCGGCACGCTCGCGCACGAGGCGACGGTACTCCTCGGTCAAGACTTTCAGATCGCCGGCGCTCAGCTCGGTGTCCTGCGTCACCCCGCGGCGGCGCTTGGCGGCAAGGAGCATCTCTTCGAACTGCTCGTGTTTGAGCCCCAGCACGACGTTGCCAAACATCTGCATAAACCGCCGGTAGGAGTCGTAGGCGAACCGCGCATCTCCGGCCGCCCGCGCCAGCCCTTCCACCGTCGTTTCGTTGAGACCCAGGTTGAGAACGGTATCCATCATGCCCGGCATGCTGAACTTCGCACCGGACCGGACGGACACCAGCAGCGGCTTGGCGGCATCGCCGAACCGCTTGCCGGTCCGTTCTTCCAGCAACTGCATCTTCTGCCGGACCTCATCCATCAGGCCGGCCGGAAACTGCCGGGAGCGGCGGTAGTACTCCAGACAGGCCTCGGTGGTGATGGTGAATCCGGGCGGCACCGGGAGTCCGATGCGGCTCATCTCCGCCAGGCCGGCACCCTTGCCGCCCAGCAGGTCGCGCATCGTCGCATCGCCTTCTTCAAACAGCATCGTCCACCGGCGGCGCCCCGCGGCGGATGGTGCAGGGCGGCTCCGCGTCTTGCCAGCGGGACGGGCCCCGCGCGCCGCATTGGCTTTGGTACCCGCGCGCCTGGAGTCCGATGGGACAGAGCGTCGGGATGCCCGGGAATTCCGCACTTGAGCCATTGTCTCACCTCATCGTGGATTGAGATGCTCGCGATCAGCGAGCGGCCTGTACCCTCTTCGTGATTCTGGCGTGCCGTTCCCCGTTCGCCGTCCGCGGTTGATCGTCGCTGGTGACCACCTTCGAAAAATCCGCGACGAGCCGAAAGACATCGACCGCCAGGCGCAGCAGCGCCAAACGGTTGGCCCGCACCGCCGGTTGGGGAG
>VBAL01000030.1 GCA_005888595.1 Candidatus Segetimicrobium genomatis | reverse complement strand
CCATACGCTCCTTCTATCAAAGGATGATTGCGTTGTGCCGATTTCGGATTGCGGATTGCGAATTGCGGATTTGCACTGCTGCAGTCCAATCCGCAGTCCGCGATCCGAAATCCGCAATCTCATTTAGGCTCTCGCTCCCACACTCGACTTCGCGCGCACATCCTCCGAGATGCTGGTCGGGACCTCTTCGTAGCGCGAGGGCTCCATCGTGTACGTCGCCCGGCCCTGGGTGGCCGACCGCAGGGCCGTGGCATAGCCAAACATCTCGGCGAGTGGGACCAGCGCCCGGATGATGCGGATCGCCCCCTGCTGCTCGATGCTTTCGATGCGGCCCCGGCGCGCGTTCAGATCCCCGATCACATCGCCCATATACTGCTCAGGAGTCAGCACCTCGACCTTCATCACCGGCTCGAGCAGGACCGGCTTGGCCCGGGCCATGGCATCTTTGAACGCCATCGAACCGGCGATCTTGAACGCGATCTCCGAACTGTCCACCTCGTGGTACGATCCGTCGGTGAGCCGAGCACGGAAATCCACAACCGGGTACGCTGCCAGCACCCCGCTCTCTGCGGCCTCGCGGATCCCAGCCTCGATCGCCGGGATGAACTCGCGGGGGATGTCGCCGCCCCTGATCTCATCCTCGAACTCGATGCCCGACCCGCGTGGCAACGGCTCCAAAACAATCTCGGCATGGCCATACTGGCCCCGGCCGCCGGTCTGCCGGATGTAGCGCCCCTCGGCCTGCGCGCTCTGGCGAATGGTTTCCTTGTATGCGACCTGCGGCCGGCCGACGTTGGCCTGCACGCCGAACTCCCGCAGCATGCGGTCGACAATGATCTCCAGGTGCAACTCGCCCATGCCGGCGATCAGGGTCTGACCAGTTTCCTGGTCGAAACGGACCTTGAACGTGGGGTCTTCCTCGGCCAGCTTGGACAGCGCGGAACTGAGCTTCTCTTCGTCGGCCTTCGTCTTGGGTTCGATGGCCACGGCAATGACCGGTTCGGGGAACTGCATCGATTCCAATATGATGGGATGGTCCTCGTCGCACAGGGTGTCGCCGGTCGTCGTGTCGCGCAGGCCGACGGCGGCGACTACGTTGCCGGCGGTGGCCTCCGGAATGTCCTCCCGGTGGTTGGCATGCATCTGCAAGACACGGCTGACCCGTTCCTTCTTGCCTTTATTCGCATTGTAGACATAGGACCCCGCGGTGAGGGTTCCGGAGTACACACGGAAGTAGGTCAGCTTGCCGACATAGGGGTCTGTGACGATCTTGAAGGCGAGCGCGGCGAAGGGTTCGTTCGGATCAGGACGGCGCTGCGTCGTTGCCCCCTGCCGGGACGGATCGCGCCCTTCCACAGCGTGCTTGTCCACCGGGGACGGCAGGTAATCGACGATGGCATCCAGCAACGGCTGCACGCCCTTGTTGCGGAACGACGATCCGGCCAGCACCGGCACCAGTTTAGCGGACAGCGTCCCCAGCCGCAGCCCACGCTTGATGTCCGCTTCCGAGAGCGTATGCCCCTCGAGGTATTTCGCGGTGAGGTCGTCGTCCATCTCCGCCGCAGCCTCGATCAGTTTCTCGTGCCACTGTTCGGCCAGTTCGCGGATCTCGGCGGGGATCTCGGTCTCATCGGAACGGGTCCCCAGGTCGTCCAGGTAGAGGACGGACTTCATGCGGATCAGGTCGACGATACCCTGGAAGCTGTCCTCAGCCCCGACCGCCAGCTGAATGGGTACGGCATTCGCGCCGAGACGCTCGCGGACCATGCGGACGGTGCGGAGGAAGTCCGCCCCCGTGCGGTCCATCTTGTTGACGTAGAGGATGCGGGGGACGCGATAGCGGTCCGCCTGCCGCCAGACCGTCTCCGACTGCGGCTGGACGCCCTCAACCGCGCTCACCACGACGACCGCGCCGTCCAGGACGCGCAACGATCGTTCCACCTCGACGGTAAAGTCGACGTGGCCGGGCGTATCGATGATGTTGATGCGATGGTCGCGCCAGACGCAGGTGGTGGCGGCGGAGGTGATGGTGATGCCCCGCTCGCGTTCCTGCACCATCCAGTCCATCGTCGCCGAGCCTTCGTCCACCTCGCCGATCCGGTGCACCCGTCCCGTGTAGAACAAGATGCGCTCGGTCGTCGTCGTCTTGCCCGCGTCGATGTGGGCGACGATGCCGATGTTCCGAATTTTGTCGAGCGATACGGCTTGCGTCATGCCCGCTCCCTGCGAGTCTGCCTTACCACCGGTAATGCGCAAACGCCTTGTTCGCTTCAGCCATGCGGTGCGTATCCTCGCGCTTCTTCACTGCACCGCCCTGCCCGGCGGAGGCATCCAGGACCTCGGCGATCAGCTTGTCCATCATCGTCCGCTTGTCTTTTCGCGCCCGCGCATACTCGACCAGCCAGCGTAGTCCGAGCGAGAGCCGCCGCTCAGGCCGCACTTCGATCGGCACCTGATATGTTGCCCCGCCCACGCGCCGGGGCCGGACCTCGAGCACCGGCATGACGTTGTGCAGCGCCTTGTCCAGAACCTTGACCGGGTCCTGGCCGGAGCGCTCCTTGATCTGGTCGAAAGCCGTGTACACGACGTGCTCGGCCAGGCTCTTCTTGCCCCGGACCATGAGCTTGTTGATGAGCCGGTGCACGATCACGCTGTTGTACACTGGTTCCGGCCCAACCTCACGGTGCGGCGCTTGACCTTTTCTCGGCATACAGTCCACTCCTCAAACTGACGAGTGATTAGTGAGTCGTGATTTGTGATTCGTCACGACGTTCGTGCGTGCAGTGTCGAGTCACTAATCACAAATCACGACTCACGCCTTCGGGCGTTTGGCCCCGTACTTGCTGCGGCCCTGCCGCCGTTCTGCGACACCCGCCGAATCGATCGCCCCGCGGATGATGTGATAGCGGATGCCCGGAAGATCCGGTACCCGGCCGCCGCGGATCAGCACCACGGAGTGTTCCTGCAGGTTATGGCCGATGCCGGGGATGTATGACGTCACCTCGGCGCCGTTCGTCAACCGCACACGCGCGATTTTCCGCAGGGCGGAGTTCGGCTTTTTCGGCGTCATCGTCCGCACCTGAATGCAGACCCCCCGTTTCTGCGGGTTCCCCTCCAGATGCGGCGACTTGGTCTTGGCGCGCACCTGGCGCCGGCCGTACCGCACCAGCTGGTTGATCGTCGGCATTTCTACCTCCCGGTCAATCTATTGAATCTATTGGATCTCTTGAATCTGTTGGATTATTGCATCTCGTGAAACCGCAGATGGTTCAATAGATTCAACAGATCCCATAGAGTCGTTTCTCAGACGCACGCCATCCCCCGTTGACCCGTCCGTGCCGGGTCTGAGGGGATGGATGGCGCGATTCCACACCGCCGGTGGGCGCTGGGTTATCGCCGTTTTTCAGTTAGCCTCTGCGCACGCTGGCTGTAATGCGCAGAGCCTTGTGCCGGATGCTGCTGCGCCATACGCGACACCGGAGGTCGGTGCCCTGCGGCGCATGCTAGAGTCCGCGTCACCCCGAGGGTGAGCGAGCCCCGATTCGCGAGGAGTTAAGGCTTCGAGCCTACGGGCGGCGCCCCTCGTTTCGCTGCCGCTGATACTACGCTGATGACAGGATGGCGGCGGCCGAGGCTCCTACGGCGATCCCGCAGACCCGGCCGAGCTCGCGCATCGAGCCAACCTCGACGACTTCCACACCTCGATCGCGAGCGGCCGCCAGTACACCCTCGAGAACCCGACGATCGGCGTCCTTCGCCACGAACACGACTTCGGCGCGTCCTTTGCCGATCGCCTTCGCCGTCTGGTTGGACCCGACGGCTCTGAACTCCGCGGCCCTCAGGCGTTCCACCGCCTCGGCAGGCTGCGTCATCGTTCCCCACTCGCCGGCGCAGGCACCCGGTCATTGTAGCATTGGGCCTGGGGGGTGTCAACAAAAGCGCCCTCGTGTGGTCGCGCCGTCGCGGAATCGCCTACCGATCACCCGCCTCTACCGAAGCCAACAGTTGGTAAAGAGCCTCCAGCCGGCGTTGAGCTTCCTCGTAGCGGGCGCGTGTCATCTTCGTCCGTTCGCCGTCTCGGTACAGTTCAGGATCAGCCATCAGCCTGCCGGCATCCGCTAACTCTTGCTCGGCGGCGGCGATTTGCGTTGCAATTTCCTCGAACGTCGGCCTCCGGGATTTCGGCGGGCGTTCCCGAGAACGATCCCCGTCGCCCGGCGCGGCGCGCCGAGCTTTCCTGCCGGCCCGCTGGGCGTCACGGGACCGCTTTGCTTTCATTTCATCATACGTTCCATGGAAATCGACGAGACGTCCGCTCTCCACCGTCAGCATTCGGGTCGCCAGCCGCTCCAGGAGGTAGCGGTCATGCGTGGCGATCACGAGCGTTCCCGGGAATTCCAGCAATGCTGCCTCTAGGGCCTCGCGCGAGGGAATATCGAGATGATTGGTCGGCTCATCCAGCAGCAGGAAGTTCGGCTGATCGAGCAGCAGCTTCGCCAGGTTGAGGCGCTGGCGTTCTCCGCCAGACAGCATCCCTACGTGCTTGAAGACCTGCTCTCCATTAAAGAGGAAGCGTCCCAGGTAGGTCCGCGCCTGCTCGGGTGTCACTGGGTGCCCGTCGAGGATCTCGTCCAGGACAGTGTGATCGTCCTGCAGCGCGGTCGCGGACTCCTGGGCAAAGTACCGCGCCCGAAGGCCTGTCCCGGACGTCACGTCGCCGGCGGAGGGTGGCTCCAGCCCGGCCAGCATCTTCAGGAGCGTGGTCTTCCCAGTGCCGTTGGCGCCCACCAGACCGACGCGCTCCCCGCGGTAGATCTCCAGGTCGATCCCGGAGAAGACCACCGCCTCGCCGTACCTCTTCATCACAGCTTGCAATCTCACGACCGTGCGCCCGGATGGCGGCACGGCGCGGGCGACCACACGCATGACCTGCGGACCCTTCGGTGGCTCGATCGGGGTAGACGTGAGGCGAGCGAGACGCTTCTCCCTGCTTTTTGCCTGAGTGGCCCTGTTCCCCGCACGGTACCGCCGGATGTAAGCTTGGAGCTTCTCCACCTCCTCCTGGCGGCGGTAATAGGCCTCCGCCTGTTGCTCAATCTGCTGGGCCTTGAGGGCGGCATAGATGGAGTACGGCCCTGGAAAGGCAGTCACGAGGCCGCCTTCCAGCTCGAGGGTCCGCGATGTGACCGCATCCAGCAGGCGCCGGTCGTGGCTGACGATGACGGCCGCACCGGGAAAGGACTGCAGGTACTCTTCCAGCCATTCCGTGGCAGCAAGATCGAGGTGGTTCGTGGGTTCATCCAGCAGAAGCAGGTCGGGTTCGGCCAGCAAGGCGCGGGCCAGCTCCGTCCGCACGCGCCAGCCGCCGGAAAGCGCGGCAAGGGGCTTCTTCATTCCGGATTCAAGAAACCCAAGCCCGCTGAGGACCGATCGCGCGCGGGCTTCCAGGGTGAACCCGCCGGCGTGCTCGAAGTGGTGACGGACCTGAGAATATTCTGCCATCACGTCAGCCAGCCGGTCGGGATCGTCGTGCACGTCGGGGGATGCCATGCGGGCCTCCAGTTCACGAAGCCGTATCTCCAGCGCCTGCACGTCCGCCGCGCCGGAGAGGGCATGCGAAAACACGTCGACATCTGCGGGCCCGGCAGGGATCTGCTCCAGATATCCCACTCTCGCCCACCGTACCCGGGCCACATCACCCCCGTCGGGCTCGTCCAGCCCGGCCAGGAGTCGCAACAGCGTTGTCTTCCCGCTGCCGTTGCGGCCGATGAGCGCCACTTTCTCCTCCGGCTCCACGCTGAACGTGACCCCGCGGAGCACCGGCTCGACGCCATAACGCTTGGATAGGTTGCTGGCAGTCAGAATGGCCATCCCGAGACACTATACGCGATGTAGGCGGCTCGGGTCCAGGAGGATGATGGGCATCAGTCCAAAACAGAAGCGGGGGACGCCTTTCGCATCCCCCGCCCCTCTTGACGTCCGCGACTGCGCGACCGCCCGACTACTCGACCGCGTCGGTTACACTTCTGCCGAGATCTTAATCCCGCGGTACCGCTGCATGCCGGTCCCCGCCGGGATCAGTTTGCCGATGATCACGTTCTCCTTCAGCCCAATGAGCGGGTCGATTTTGCCCTTGGTTGCCGCGTCGGTGAGGACGCGCGCCGTCTCCTGGAAGGACGCCGCCGACAGGAAACTCTCCGTGGCCAGGGAGGCCTTGGTGATCCCCAACAGGACCGGCCGCGCCTTCGCCGGCTCCAGCCCCTCGGCGATCGCCTTGACGTTGTCCTCCTCGAAGGTGAACTTGTCCACGAGCTCGCCCGGCAGGAGCTCGGTGTCGCCGGGCTCTTCCACTTTCACCCGCCGGAGCATCTGCCGCACAATAATCTCGATGTGCTTGTCGTTGATGTCCACGCCCTGCGACCGGTACACGGACTGGATCTCCTGCACCAGATAGTTCTGCAGTGCGTGGATGCCCCGGATGCGGAGAATATCGTGGGGGTTCACCGACCCCTCGGTGAGCTGATCGCCGGCCGTGGCCTTGTCGCCGTCGTTCGCCCGAAGCCGCACGCCAAACGGCACCGCCGCAGAGTATTCTTGCCCATCCTTGGCGACGACGATCAGCTTGCGGCTGCCCTTGGCCTCCGCGACCTTCACACGGCCCGAGACCTCGGCGATGATGGCCTGGCCCTTGGGTTTGCGCGCCTCGAAGAGTTCCTCCACCCGCGGCAGGCCCTGGGTGATGTCAAAACCGGCCACGCCCCCGGTGTGGAACGTGCGCATCGTCAACTGCGTGCCGGGCTCGCCAATCGACTGGGCCGCGATAATGCCGACCGCCTCACCGATTTCCACCTGCTTGCCCGACGCCAGGTTGCGACCGTAACATTTCGCGCACACACCGTACCGGCTCTTGCAGGTCAGCACGGAGCGCACCACGACCGTCTCGACGCCGGCCTGTTCGATCTGGTCGGCTCCGTCCTCGGTGACATCCTGATCGGCCTCGACGATGACCTTGCGGCCGCGCGGGGCGACGACGTCCTCCACGGCGACCCGCCCGATGATGCGATCTTTGAGGGGAACGACCACGTCGTTGCCTTCCTTGACCGCCACCATCGTCACGCCCTCGGTGGTCTTGCAGTCCTCATCACGGATGATGACGTCCTGTGCGACGTCCACCAACCGGCGCGTCAGGTAGCCGGACTCCGACGTACGGATGGCGGTGTCGGCCAGACCCTTGCGCTGGCCGTGGGTGGAGATGAAGTACTCGAGCACGGTCAACCCCTCGCGGAAGTTGGCCTTGATCGGCAGCTCGATAATCCGGCCCGAGGGATCGGTCATCAGCCCGCGCATGCCGGCCAGCTGGCGGATCTGCTGGATGTTGCCTCGCGCGCCGGACTGGGCCATCATGTACAGCGGGTTGAAGTTGTCGAAGTTCTGGAGCATCGCCTCCGTGATCTCCTCGGTGGCCTTCGTCCAGACGTCGATCGTGCGCTGGTACTTCTCCCCGCTGGTAATCAGTCCGCGGCGGAACTGCTGCTCGATGCCGTCGATCGATTTCTCTGCCCCGGCCAGAATCTTGTCCTTCTGCGCGGGGATGGCGATGTCGTCCACCGCGATGCCCATCCCGCTGCGGGTGGCATATTTGAACCCCAAATCCTTTAAGGCGTCCAGCAGCTGGACGGTCTTCGTGGACCCCAGCCGGTTATAGGCCTCCGAGACAATCTGCGACAGCACCTTGCGGTCGGCGACGTCGTTGATGAAGCGGAGCTCCTCAGGAATCGCCTCATTGAAGATGACGCGGCCGACCGTAGTCTCAATCAGCTCGCTGTCGTGCGTGAGGCGGACCTTCACCTTGGCGTGCAGCGTCACCGCGCCGGTCTCGTACGCCAGGACGGCCTCGGTGGGCGTCGAAAAAATCTTGCCCTCGCCGCGGGCGCCCTGTTTCTCCTGGGTCAGGTAGTACGACCCCAGCACGATGTCGCGTGTGGGACTGGTGATGGCCTTGCCGTAGGCCGGCGACAGAATGTTGTAGGCCGACAGCATCAGCAGCCGCGCTTCCGCCTGCGCCGCGGCCGACAGCGGAACATGCGCGGCCATCTGGTCGCCATCAAAGTCCGCGTTGTAGGCGGTGCACACGAGCGGGTGCACCTGGATCGCCTTGCCCTCGATCAACGCCGGCTCAAACGCCTGGATGCCCAGCCGGTGCAGCGTGGGCGCGCGGTTGAGCAACACCGGATGCTCCTTGACCACCTCTTCCAGCACGCTCCAGACCTCGGGCCGCGCCCGCTCCACCATACGCTTGGCGCTCTTGATGTTCTGGGACAGGTTCTTGTCCACCAGCTTCTTCATCACGAAGGGCTTGAAGAGCTCCAGCGCCATCTCCTTGGGCAGGCCGCACTGGTGCAACTTCAGCTTGGGCCCCACCACGATGACCGAGCGGCCGGAGTAGTCCACACGCTTGCCCAGCAGGTTCTGGCGGAAGCGGCCCTGCTTGCCCTTGAGCATGTCGGACAGCGACTTCAGCGGCCGGTTGTTGGGACCGGTGACCGGACGGCCTCGACGACCATTGTCGATCAGGGCGTCGACGGCCTCCTGCAGCATGCGCTTCTCGTTGCGCACGATGATCTCGGGCGCGCCGAGGTCGAGCAGCCGCTTCAGCCGGTTGTTCCGGTTGATGACGCGGCGGTACAGGTCGTTGAGGTCGGAGGTGGCGAAACGCCCGCCGTCCAGCTGTACCATCGGCCGCAGGTCCGGTGGGATGACGGGGGTGGCGTCCAGGATCATCCACTCCGGCTTGTTGCCGCTCTTGCGGAATGCCTCCACGACCTCCAGGCGCTTGAGGATCTTCATGCGCTTCTGGCCGGAGGCGTCCTTCAAGTCTGTCCGGAGCTGACGGGAAAGCTTCTCCAAGTCGAGTTCCTTGAGGAGTTCCTTCACCGACTCCGCGCCCATGTTGGCCTTATACCCCTGGCCGTACTTCTCCCGCGTCTCACGGTACTCGGCCTCGGTGAGCAGCTGCTTCTTCGTGAGCGGTGTCGTCCCGGGATCGATGACCACGTAGGAGGCGAAATACACGACGCGCTCCAGGGCCCGCGGGGACATGTCCAGCAGCAGGCCAATCCGGCTGGGCACCCCCTTGAGATACCAGATGTGGCAGACGGGCGCGGCCAGCTCGATGTGGCCCATGCGCTCCCGGCGTACTTTGGCGCGGGTCACTTCCACGCCACAGCGATCGCAGATGATGCCCTTGAAGCGGATACGCTTGTACTTGCCGCAGTGGCACTCCCAGTCCTTCTGGGGGCCGAAGATGCGCTCGCAGAACAGCCCGTCGCGCTCCGGCTTCAGGGTCCGGTAGTTGATGGTCTCCGGCTTCTTCACCTCGCCGTGCGACCAGGCCCGGATAGTCTCCGGCGAGGCCAGCCCGATCTTTACTGCGTCAAAGTTGTTGACATCCTGCATGTGAGCCTCCGACTACGCGAGTTGGAAACTCCTACTGTGGTCATTGCGAGCCCGAAGGGCGAAGCAATCTCCTTGCCAGAGATCGCTTACGGCCCTGCGGGCCTCGCGATGACAGAAACCGTCAATAATCCTCGACCAGGGCTTCTTCCCCTTCCAAGTTGATCCCGAGCGCGCGCGCGGTCTCCGCGATATCTTCTTCAATCTCCTTGAGTTCGATCTCCCTCTTATCCTCGCTGAGCACCTTGACATCCAGACACAGCGACTGCAGCTCCTTCACCAGGACCTTGAAGGACTCCGGCACGCCGGGCTCCGAAATGTTCTCGCCCTTGACGATGGCCTCGTACGTCTTCACGCGGCCCACCACGTCGTCAGACTTCACGGTCAGCAGTTCCTGCAGCGTGCTGGCGGCGCCATACGCCTCCAGCGCCCAGACCTCCATCTCCCCGAAGCGCTGGCCGCCGAACTGGGCCTTGCCGCCGAGCGGCTGCTGGGTGATGAGGCTGTACGGGCCGGTGGAGCGGGCGTGAATCTTGTCCTCCACCAGGTGCAACAGTTTCATGATGTAGATCCAGCCCACCGTGACCTTCTGGTCGAATATCTCGCCGGAACGACCATCGCGGAGTTCGATCTTGCCCTCCTCCGGCAGACCCGCTTCCTTCAGGAGCCGCTTGATCTCGCCCTCCTTCGGCCCGTCGAACACCGGAGACTCCGTCCAGGTGTTGAGCTGGGACGCTGCCCAGCCGAGATGAGTCTCCAGTACCTGGCCGACGTTCATGCGGCTGGGCACACCCAGCGGGTTCAGCACAATGTCCACCGGCGTCCCATCGGGCAACTGCGGCATGTCTTCCTCGGGAAGGATGACGGAGATGACACCCTTGTTGCCATGGCGACCGGCCATCTTGTCGCCGACGGTGACCTTACGCTTCTGGGCGACGTACGCGCGCACCAGCGTGTTGACTCCAGGCGGCAGCTCGTCGCCCTGATCACGGCCGAACACTTTCACCGCGACCACCTTGCCCTTCTCCCCGTGAGGAACCTTCAGGGAGGTGTCGCGTACCTCGCGTGCCTTTTCCCCGAAGATGGCCCGCAGCAGCCGCTCCTCCGCGGTCAGCTCGGTCTCGCCCTTGGGCGTGACCTTGCCCACCAGGATGTCCCCGGCGCGTACCTCGGCGCCGATGCGGACGATTCCGCGCTCATCCAGGTCCCGCAGCGCTTCCTCGCCGACGTTGGGAATGTCGCGGGTAATCTCTTCCGGGCCGAGTTTAGTATCGCGCGCCTCGACCTCGTACTCCTATCCTCGCGCACGAGTCGCTCCGAGATGACGATCGCATCCTCGTAGTTGTAGCCTTCCCAGGGCATGAACGCCACCAGGACGTTGCGGCCCAGGGCCAGTTCCCCCTGATCGGTGCATGGCCCGTCGGCGATGACGTCTCCGACTTTCACCGCGTCGCCGGTCCGAACGACCGGCTGCTGGTTGATGCATGTCCCCTGGTTGCTGCGCTGGAATTTGATCAGCTTGTAGGCGTCGCGGCCCTTGTCGGTTTTGACGACGACCTCGTCCCCGCTGACTGACTCCACCTCGCCTTCGTGGAGGGCGACCACGACCGCGCCGGAGTCCACTGCCCCGCGGTACTCCATCCCCGTGCCCACCAGCGGCGCTTCGCTGACCACCAGCGGCACCGCCTGGCGCTGCATGTTGGATCCCATCAACGCCCGGTTGGCGTCGTCGTGCTCCAGGAATGGGATCAGCGCCGTGGCCACCGAGACGGTCTGCTTGGGCGAGACATCCATGAAATCTATCTTGTCCGCCCCAACGAGCACGATCTCACGGCCATGGCGGGCCGACACGCGGGACTCCACCAGCCGGCCGCGCTCGTCGATCTTGGCGTTGGCCTGCGCAATCACGTAATTGTCCTCTTCGTCGGCCGTCAGGTAGCGGATCTTCCGCGTCACGCTGCCGTCCCGCACCTCACGATATGGGGTCTCGATGAATCCGAGATCGTTGACCCGGGCATAGGTGGCCAGTGAACTGATCAGGCCGATGTTCGGACCCTCTGGGGTCTCGATGGGGCACATCCGGCCGTAGTGGCTGGTGTGCACATCGCGGACCTCAAAGCCGGCGCGTTCGCGGCTCAGCCCGCCGGGGCCCAGCGCCGACAGCCGGCGCTTATGCGTCAGCTCGGCCAGCGGATTCGTTTGATCCATAAACTGCGACAGCTGACTGCTGCCGAAGAACTCTTTGATCGCGGCTACAACCGGACGAATGTTGATCAGAACCTGCGGCGTGATCTGCCCGGTCTCCTGAATGGTCATCCGCTCACGGATGACACGCTCCATCCGCAGCATGCCGATGCGGAACTGGTTCTGCAGCAACTCCCCCACCGACCGCACCCGGCGGTTGCCCAGGTGGTCGATGTCGTCGACGGCGACGCCTTCCTCTTCGTTGTGCAGACGGATCAGGTACCGCACCACCTCGGCGATATCGTCTCGTACGGCCGCGGGATGGCGCACGCCCTCCCCGGCTACGACGTACAGCGCGTCCCGGGTCGGCGGGGCGATCCCCAACACCACACGGGTGCCGGACTCCAGCTTTTTGATATCGATGGGCTCGCCATCGACGCGCACGGTCACGCGGGCCAGTTGCCCGGTGAACTCGCGGCCATCTTTCAAGGTCAGCGCAAACTCCTTCTTGTCGCGCCGGACGGAGACATCCTTGACCTCGCCGCCTGTCGTCTGCACCAGCGTTCGGAATGCCAGCGGCGCCTCGAGGCTGAGTTTGCGGTTCAGCTTGTGCCGCCCCACCTTACCCAGGTCGTACCGCCTCGGATCGAAGAAGAGCGTGTGCAGCAGTTGCCGCGCGCTTTCCACGGTCGGCGGATCCCCGGGCCGCAACCGGCGGTAGATCTCGATGAGGGCTTCTTCCACGGCCTTGGGCCCTTTGCGCTCCTTGACCGGATCCTTGGCCAGGGTGGCCTCGATCGCCGCATCGCCGTTGTACAGCTTGAGGATCTTCTCGTCGCTCTCATACCCCAGCGCGCGCAGGAGCACGGTGACCGGAATTTTCCGAGTGCGGTCGATGCGGGTGGAAATGACCCCGTTGTTGTCCATCTCCAGTTCTAACCACGCCCCGCGGTGCGGGATCACGGTCCCCGCCGGCATCGGCCGGCCAGACGTATCGGGGTTGAAACTGTAGTAGACGCCCGGGGAGCGGACCAGCTGGCTGACGACCACCCGCTCCGCGCCATTGATAATGAAGGTCCCGCGCTTGGTCATCAGCGGGAGGTCTCCCATGAAGACCTCCTGCTCCTTGATCTCGCCGGTCTCTTTGATCACCAGACGAACCTTCACCTTGAGCGCGGCGCTGTAGTTGTAGTCGCGGTCGCGGCATTCTTCCTCGCTGTACTTCAATCGCTCCAGCCGGTATCCGCCGAAGTCCAGCACGGGAGTATCATCAAACGCGCTCGGCGGCTCGACGCGCTTACGGCTCGGGTCGACGGCGAAGTGCAGCTCCAGGTTGCCGGTGAAGTCCTGGATGGGGGACACCTCTTCAAAGACTTCACGGATCCCTTCCCGCAGGAACCACTCATACGATCGCCGCTGCACTTCAATGAGATCCGGCACGTCCAGAATCTCGGGAATCTTGGCAAAACTGCCTCGGGCGCGGCGACCGCGGGTCACCACTTCTCCGGCAACCGCCAAGCGGGCGCGGGCCGGGGTCGGTGCGGCGGTGCGAACAAGCTTGCGTCGGGAGCGTGTCTTCACGGGGAACCGGTCACCTCCAGCAAAGACTCAGCGTGCGCAGCGATAGGCGGCGGGACACAAGAGTCGGAACCCGGCGGGGACACGCTGGTCCCCTCCAGGCTGTCATCGAACGCGTGTTGTCAGAAGGGATAGTCGTGCTCAATGAAACAGCGAAAGCAAGGCTCAAATGCCTCGCTTTCGGTTCTCGGTGTCAGACTCCCAGGTCCCGGCGTCCGCCTATCGGTTCGCAAAACCGTAAACACCATAATACCCACCAGAGCACACTACGTCAATACCCGCAACCCAGGGACCAAGCGACCAAGGAACCAGGGCAGCAGGCAGACAAAGCAAGCGACCAGGAAGCCTAGGCTGGCATGGTCCCAGGTCCCCTGGCCGCCTGGCTCCTGCGGTTATTTGATCTCTACTTGCGCGCCTTCGGCCTCGAGTTTTGCCTTGACCTGCTCGGCCTCGGCCTTGCTGACCTTCTCCTTCACCGGTTTGGGGGCGCCGTCAACGAGGTCCTTGGCTTCCTTCAATCCCAGCCCGGTGAGTTCGCGGACCACCTTGATGACCTGGATCTTCTTGTCACCGATGGCTTTGAGGATGGCGTCGAACTCCGTCTGCTCCTCCACCGCCTGGGCGGCCCCGGACGGACCACCTGCCGCCGGCGCCGCCACGGCCATCGGGGCAGCAGCAGTCACGCCGAACTTCTGTTCAAGCGCCTTCACCAGCTCCGCGAGCTCCAGCACCGTCAGGTTGCCAATCGCATCAATGATTTCTTCCTTACTGAACCCGCCCCCAGCGGTCTTCGTCTTGGTTTCGGCCATTTCAATTACCCCCTCTTGTCGGATCTATTGGATCCATTGGATCTATTGAATCTCTTGGATCTATTGCATCTATCCGATTTTCGTATGCAGATCAAGTACTGGCTTTTGATTCAATGGGTTCAACAGATCCAACAGACTCAATAGATGGTGTTAAGGTTGTTGCGCCCTTCTGCTGCCGGATCTGATCCAAGGCATAGACCAGGTTTCGTTGCAGCCCGGTGAGGACTCCGACCAGTCCAACGAGCGGTGACGTCATCGTGCCCAGCGCCAACGATAGCAGTTGAGGTCTCGACGGCAGATCGGCTAGACGTTTGATTTGGTCCGCCGTCACGACCCGGCCCTCGACCACGCCTCCCTTGATCTCCAGCTTACGCATCTGCCGGATGTACTCCAGCAGCAACTTGGCAGGGCCGACTGGATCCGTCCGGCTGAACGCCACCGCCGTCGGGCCCTGCAGCAGCGGCGCCAGTCCTTGAACGCCCACACGTTGTGCAGCCCGCTGCAGCAAGGTGTTCTTCACGACCTTGTACTCGACGCCGGCTTCGCGTAGTTTGCTGCGCAGCTGCGCGATCTCGCGGACATTCAGACCGCGAAAGTCGGTCAGGATCGCTGCGGCGGCCTGACCCAGCCGCTCGCGCAGCGCCTCGACCTCCTGGACCTTCGCCGGACGCGCCACGTGGGTGGCGGTTCGACGGCGCTCCTTTGCTTGTGTTCCGTCCATCGGATCTCCTCAGCCGGAAATCAAACGGGGCCACCGTAGACCGAGGCCCCATCCTCAACCAGATCCGCCACACCACAGCGGTCCGTTTACCTCGGCAGGCGATCCGTATGGATCCTTAGGCTGAAGCCCCTCACCCTACCCTCTCCCACGGGAAGAGGGAGAAGAGGAGCACACGCGCACCTGCTGTCTACGGCCCTTATGTGATTGACTTCACCAACGGGGGTGAGTCTAACACACGCAGTCTTATCTTGCAAGAAGTCTGCAGTCTTCAGTCTGCAGTCCGCAGTCAACTACGGGGGCGCCGTGCAACGGACTGCTGACTGCCGACCGGGGACTGCTGACTGGCGTCAGGCCGTCGCTGCCTGCAGCAGACCCTCCGCCTTCACAGGATCGATCCGGACGCTGGGCCCCATCGTCGTTGAGATGGCGATTGAGCGCAGGTACTGTCCCTTGGACGCGGCAGGCTTGGCCCGCACCACCGCCTCCAACAGCGCGGTGAAGTTCGCCAGCAGTTGCTCTTCGGTGAACGACGTCTTGCCGATGCCGGTGTGGAGAATCCCTGCCTTCTCGGTCCGGTACTCGATCTTCCCGGCCTTGATCTCCTTGACCGCCTTGGCGATGTCGAAGGTCACCGTGCCGGCTTTGGGGTTGGGCATTAGCCCGCGTGGGCCGAGGATGCGTCCCAGCCGGCCCACCACATTCATCAGGTCGGGGGTGGCCACGGCCACGTCGAAATCCATCCACCCGCCCTGGATCTTCTCAACAAGATCCTCCGCCCCGACGTAGTCGGCGCCAGCGGACTCGGCTTCCTTCGCCTTCTCGCCCTTGGCAAACACCAGCACGCGCACCGTCTTGCCGGTCCCCGCCGGTAGTGCCACCGTGCCGCGGATCTGCTGGTCGGCCTGTTTGGAATCGATGCCCAGCCGGATGGCAACTTCGACGGTTTCGTCGAATTTCGCCCGTCCCATCTGCTTCAGCAGGCGCACTGCGTCTGCCGGGCTATAGACCGCCTTCGGATCCACCAATTTTGCGCCCTCTGCAAACCGCTTCCCGTGCTTGCCCATCCTCAACCCCTTTGTCTACCAGGTCTTCCAGGTCTACAAGGTCTTCCAGGTCTCAATGCGCTCGGCCCTGGCAGGTGGAGCTGGTAGACCCGGAAGACATGGGAGACTTGGTAGACGTTGTTAGCCGACGACCTGAATTCCCATCGAACGGGCTGTCCCCTCGACCATGCGCATCGCCGCCTCAACGTCATTGGCATTGAGATCCCGCATCTTTTGCGCAGCGATCTCGCGCACCTGCGCGCGGGTAATCTTCCCCACCTGTGTCTTGTTGGGCTCGCCGGACCCCTTCTCGATTCCGGCGGCCTGTCGGAGCAGCACAGATGCCGGAGGAGTCTTGGTGACGAAGGAAAACGTGCGATCGGCATAGATCGTGATCTCAACCGGGACAATCGTGCCAACCATGGACGCGGTCCGCTCGTTGTACGCTTTGCAGAACTCCATGATGTTCACGCCATGCTGCCCCAACGCGGGACCGACGGGCGGCGCCGGCGTGGCCTTGCCCGCGGGAATCTGCAACCTGACAACAGCAACGACCTTCTTCGCCATCCCCGAGACCTCAGTCTACAGAGTCTTCCCAGTCTAACGACCTGCACGCAGCCTGGGGAGTTTAGCTCAACCGGTGTGGCACGACCGAAGATCGATACCAGGACGCGAACTTTCTCCTTCTCTACCATCACCTCGTCCACGACGCCGGTGAAATCCATAAACGGCCCGGAGGTGATCCGCACCTGGGAGCCCTTCTGGAAGGTGATGCGGTACTTCGGCGTCTCATCCCGCAACTGCTTGAGCAGCCGCTTGACCTCCTGATCTTCAAGCGGGACCGGCCGCGCGCCGGAACCCACGAATCCGGTGACGCCGGGAGTGTTGCGGACGACGTACCAGGAGTCGTCATCCATGATCATGTCGACCAGCACGTAGCCGGGATAGATCTTGCGATCGACCTCGCGCCGCTTGCCGCCCTTGATCTCTTTTTCTTTTTCCGTGGGGACCAGAACCTCAAGGATTTTCTCCCCGCCCTGGGAGCGCATCGACTGCATGCGGCGCTCCAGGTTCGTCCTTACTTTATTCTCATAGCCGGAGTAGGTGTGGATGACGAACCACTTCGCACGAGGGTCGCGGGGCTTCTCTCCCTCGGCCGTCGGAACGGCGGCCTCGGGCGCGGGCGCCGGTTCAGGCGCAGGCTCGTCGGCAAAAATCTCCTTGATTTTCTGTTCAACGGTGGGGTCTTCGGTCATGGTACCTCGCGGAGGGGATTACCGGCCCGCCAGCACGTGCGTGAAGAGCCACGTGAAGAACGCGTCCCACGCTCCCAGGTACGCCGACAGAACTCCGAGAACGGCCACAACGACGATTGTGGACGCCACGAGCTCAGGCCGGCTCGGCCAGTCCACCCGCTTCATTTCCGCCCAGACCTCGCGGGTGTAGCGGACCAGCCGGTCCCAGATCACCGGGCCTCTGGGCCCGATCGCGGGACGGGGAGCCGCCCGCGCGGGCTGCTGATTGACGTCGGCTTCAGTGAGACGGGCCATGAAACCTCGCAAAAAACAAAAAAGACTTGAAGCCACCGATTATTATAGGCGTGGGGTACCCCCGTGTCAATGAAAAGCCCTGGCGCCGCCATGTACCCGAGCGAAGCGAGTGGTACATGGCAGGGGCGGAGGGATTCGAACCCACAACATCCGGTTTTGGAGACCGGCGCTCTGCCAGTTAGAGCTACGCCCCTACAACTGCTAATCTACACAATCTACGCAACCTACACAATCACTTGCCCACAATAGGTGGGTGTGTGGAGCATACACAGGTAATTCTGTAACTTGTGGAGGTCGTGGAGGTTATGTCGCGTCGGTCATCGCGTTTCGCGATGGAGCGTATGCTTGCGGCACCACTTGCAGTACTTCTGCATCTCGATCCGGTCCGGATCGTTCTTCTTACTCTTGGTACTCGTGTAGTTGCGCCGCTTGCAGTTTGTGCACGCGAGCGTGATGATGTCTCTCGCCATTATTCAATCACCTTGGCGACGGCGCCGGCGCCCACCGTCCGCCCGCCTTCCCGGATCGCAAACCGCAGCCCCTCTTCCAGCGCCACCGACGTGATCAGCGCAATCTCCATCGTGATGTTGTCCCCCGGCATCACCATCTCCACCCCGTCCG
>VBAL01000306.1 GCA_005888595.1 Candidatus Segetimicrobium genomatis | reverse complement strand
GCGGCGTTGTGGGTGCCGAAGACGAACTCGCTCACACGGGGAATCTAACAGCCCCGAACAGTGGGCGTTAAGTTGCTTCCATGATCCGTCATTGCGCGCTCGCCCTCGTCCTACTGCTCGGCGTCCGACCCGTTCACGCCCAAGACCTTGGCGCCCTGCGCGCGCGGCTCGAGGGCCGGATCGCCCAGGCCCCCGTCGGCGCGGCGGTGGGGCTTTACTACCGCAGCCTCGCCGGCTCCGACTCGCTGCTCGTCAACGCGCACGCCCGCTTCCACGCCGCGAGCACGATGAAAGTGCCGGTGATGATCCAGCTGTTTCGCGACGCCGACGCGGGCCGGCTGTCGCTCGCGGACTCGCTGCGCGTCCACGCCGATTACCCCTCGCTCGTGGATGGCTCGACGTTTCTCGTGGGCAAGGACGACGACTCGGACAGCACGCTGTACGAGTCCATCGGCCGGCGCGTCAGCGTACGCCACTTGCTGGAGCTCATGGAAACGGTGTCGTCCAACCTCGCCACCGATGTGCTGGTGGAGCGGGTCGACGCGAAGCGCGCCAACGCGACGGCGCACGCGCTGGGCGCCGACTCGATCGTGGTGCTGCGCGGGGTCGAGGACGGCAAGGCGTACCGCGCCGGGCTCAACAACACCACCACGGCGCGCGATCTGGGGGTGTTGCTTACGGCCATCGCCCAGCACCGGGCCGCGAGCCCCGCGTCGTGCGACTCGATGCTCGCCATCCTGGGGCGCCAGCATTTCACGGAGGGGATTCCCGCGGGCCTGCCCGCCGGCGCCCGCGTCTATCACAAGACCGGGTGGATCGAGGGAGTGGTGTATCACGACGCGGCGATCGTGGAGCCGCCGGACGGGAAGCGCTACGTGTTGGTGGTGACGACGGGCGCGATCAAGCCCGACTCGGCCGCCTATCGGCTCGTCGCGGACCTGTCGCGGCTGGTGTACGACGCGGGGCGGCAGTAGTCGCGCTGCTCGCCTACCGGTATTTCCACGCCGCCATGCTCTCTCCCGCCGGCGCATGCAGCGTAATGAATTCCGCCATCTCCCGAATCATCCGCGCGGTCGTCGCGTGCTGCCACCCGTGTCCCTTTTCGGGCCGCCCATAGCGGAAGGTGGCGCGTGCGCGGGGGTTGCTCACCGTATCGAGGAACGCCTGCAGGTCGTACACCGCAAGATTCAGGTAGAAGTTATCCATATCCCCCATTTGGGGGCCGACTCTCGCCCAGTTGGTGGCGAGGTAGGCGCGTAGATCGTAGCCGTGGTCGCGCATGTACGCCGCCACGGTGTGGTCGATGTGCCCAGTGGCCTTGTCCCACAGCGGCTTGGGGTAACCGTCGTCGCCGACGGGCCCGTACACCGCTTCCCAGGCCTCGAGCTGGTCGGTCGAGCGGCCGTGCCCACCGAGCACGTCTTCCCACCGGCTGTATTCTCGGATGCTGATCAGCGGCTGGCCGTCCGGCGCCCGCATGAGGGAGCGCTCGGGGTGGTGCCAGTCGGTCTGCGGGCTCAGGAACCCGCGGCCCCGGGTCGTGAAGAGGAACGCGTTCGTGTCCGCGTAGGCGTCAACCATGCCGTAATGTCGGAAGTCCACAGGGTCGGGATACAGCGTCCACGTACCACCGAAAACGTCGGGGTGGTGGACCTGCAGCGCGATCGACTCCCACCCGCCGGTCGAGCCACCGGTAAGCACGCGCGCCCAGGGCGCGCCGATCATTCGGAAGTGCGCCTCGAGATACGGGATCAGCTCGGTCAGGATCGCGTCACCATAGGGGCCGTTGTTGGCGGAGTTCACCGCGTACGAATCGTCGAAGTACGGTGTGGGGTGCTGGAATGTGATGGCGATCAGCCGGGGAAAATCGGGCCCCGTCCAGGCGTGATAGAACTCCGGTCTCGTCTCGTGGTTGTACTGCGCGAGGAGGGCCTTGAGGAAGGGGGGTGCGGGCGTCGTGTCGTCGGAGAAGCCCAACGGCGCCTCCAGCCCGAAATGGCCCTGCTCGTAGATCACGGGGTAGCGTGCCGCGGGATGGTCGTCGTAGCCCTTGGGCAACAACACGGTCGCGCCCAAATAGATCGGCCGACCCCAGAACGCGGTCAGCAGCCTGCTCTGGATCTTGATGTGCTTCACCCACCGCGTGTCCGGCGGGAGCTCGACCGGCGGGACGACCTGCGCCAGACTCAGCGCAATCGTGCCGCCGGCACGCGGATCGACGTGGACTAGCTGGGACGTGCTGTACAGGTTGCCGGGCGACTCGGCGAACTGCTGGCCCTCCCATTGGTCCATGTGCGCCCAGATGATGTGGCCGTCGGCGCGGTGGAACTCGGTATAGACGTTGAGCACTCCCTGCACATGGTAATCGCCCGCCGGAATGTCGCGGACGCTGCTGAGGGGGTAGCCCGGTACGGTGCCGTCGATGATCGCGGCCTGGCCCGGCGCCAGCTGATTGACGTCGAGGCCGAAGATCGGCACGCCGCGGCCGAACGGGTGTGTCTGGAACCGCGGCTCGGGTACGGAATCGCGGCTCAGGATCACGAACACGCGGCCGGTGATCGGCTCGGC
>VBAL01000029.1 GCA_005888595.1 Candidatus Segetimicrobium genomatis | reverse complement strand
ATGCGTTTCCACAATCTGTGGGTCGACCGGCTGATCCGGGGGCACCGCAACTGGTCAAAAACGAGGATCTTCGCTGAGGCTCAGCGGCAAGTGCTCCTGCACTACCAGTGGGCCGTGATGACCGACTTCTTGCCGGCTGTTGTCGGCCAGGAAACACTTGCAGCCGTATTCCCCATGCGCGGAGCCCACCGCGAGACGCGCCTCACCTTCTACAATCCGTGCACGATGAACATGCCGGTTGAATTCAGCGTGGCCGCATATCGCTTCGGGCACTCCATCGTACGCCCGATCTACCGGATCAATACCGCTGTCGTAGATCGACTGCCGGTCTTCTCCCAGACAAACGATCCCACCAAAGATCTGGGCGGGTTCCGTCCATCGCCACCGAACTTCGCGATCGACTGGGCCTTCTTTTTCCACATGAAGGGGAGGCGGGTGATTGGGAAGCCGCAGGCGTCGTACAAGATCGACAACTCCCTCGTGTTTCCGCTGGGTCTTTTGCCACTGCCTGAAACCGGCACAGGGCCGGCGTCGCTTGCCAGGCGCAACCTGCTGCGCAGCATGCAGCTCGGCCTTCCCTCGGGACAGGATGTGGCCCGCGCCATGGGCGTCAGGCCGCTCCGCGATGACGAAATCTTGATCGGCAAGGCGATCGACGACCCAGAGGAATCTGAAGCTATCACGGACGTCTCCCCCGGCTTCGCCGGCAAGGCACCGCTGTGGACTTACATTCTTGCCGAGGCGACCGCCAATGCGTTTAGAGTGCGCGACGGGCACATCGCCGGTGCGCAGATCGCACCAATGCGGCTGGGACGGGTGGGCGGACGGATCGTCGCCGAGATCTTCGTGGGCCTCATGCTGGTGGACCGGAACTCGATCTTTCATAATCCATCTTTTCGGCCCGACTCCGCGTTCACCGACGAAGGCCGGTTCGGGTTCCGGGAACTGATCCGGGCGGTCATCGCGGACTGACCTCGCCGCATGGTGCCTGCAGGAATTTGTGGGCGATCCATGACAAAAACTGATACTGGGTGTCGGTCATGAGACGTAGGAGGTGGGATCGGTGCGGGGCGTGCGGACGGATCCCGAACGGTTGGAAGTGCGAATCCTCTTGCGGCATGCGCCTCTGCGCGGAGCCCGGGTCTTGGAAGTCGGCTGCGGCGACGGCCGTCTGACGCGGCGGATTGCCGGTGTAGTCCAGAGCCTAGTCGGCGTCGACCCGGACACCGGACAGATCGAGCGTGCGAAGCGCCTTCTGCCGGCGCGAGTTCGGGGGAAGATCGAGTTTCAGGTTGGCCACGCTGAAACCTTGCGTTTCCCCGGCCAATCCTTTCAAGCTGTCATCTTCTCCTGGTCTCTTTGATGAATCGCTCATAAGGGCATGGTCCATGCCCTGACAAAGGCCCACCGAGTCCTCGCCTCGCCCGGACTGCTCCTCGACCTGCGGCCCGATCGCGATCCCGGCGGACGTCGCGCCAAGCCGCTCGATACCTACGTCGTCATAGAGGGCAGTCACGTCGAGGCGGGAGCCTTAGTGGAAACACCGAGCTACTACGCGGATTTTGTCGCCGGGGATCGCGCAGTCCAGCGGGTCATCCGGCAACGACTTTTTGGGCTGCAGGCGGTCGAGATCTTCCGCCTCCGTTGGTACTTCCGCACACTGGATATTCTTGAGCAGACGCTGGCCGAAGACTGGACCGGGACAGCCCTACCAGCTTCCGTGCGCCGCCGCCTCACCGGCTTGCTAAACGCGCACCCCAAGGCCCAGATAGCAGTCACCGAAACATTTCGGCTGAACGTTCTTCGAAAGCGCTAGATGGGAATTCAGATCTTGAAACCTGGCGGTCTCGCTCGAGTGCTACCCTCGGCGGAATGGTACAGACGTTGCGTGTGGCGCCACGCATCCCAAAGGAGGTCGATCTGCGCCGCAAGGTCTGCTGCCGCCTTTGTGTCGCCCGCCTGCCACGCCTGATGCCGGTGCGCCTCAGCCCCGTTGATTGCCGCCTTGATATCCTCAGGACGCATGATTTTCCGCCTCCGGTCCTCTACCAGAACCAGCAGCAAGGGCGCGGGGAGTCGATCCCCACGCCCCTGTCGCGTTACGTCGTTCCTTCCATGCCGTCGCCGTCCGATTATCTACTTCGAAGATGCAACCTTCGGTGATGCGACAAGACCGAGCTGCTGCATCATACCCAGCTGGTCTCCGAGGCCCCAGTGCTCCACGACCTTGCCGTTGGCAACCCGCCCGATGTGAATCTCCGACCAGCTCGCGTACTTGCCGGTTGCGGGAACGCCCTGGAACTCACCCTTCTGTGTGCCCCGCCCGGTGAGACGGTGCACGAGCTTGTCCCCTACCACGATCTCGTCCTCGATCGTGTAGCGGAAGTCGGGGAAGGCGGTCCGGAACTTGGTCAGACCCTGCTTGAAGCCTTCCCGGTCCGGCGTGGTGCCGGGATTTGGGGTCCGGTCAACGTAACCGGAGGCAAACACCTCGTCAATAGCGGTCAAGTTCCCCGTATTGAGAGCATCAACGATACGACGGCCGAGAGCCATACCCTCTTCTGTTGCCATGCGATTCTCGTCTTTGGAAATTGTATCCGGTGCCATGCGATTCTCCTCTTTCAAGAATTCCTCACTCCCGCATTACACGAGAGTGGGCACCCATCCCGGCGATTCGCTTATCCCGGTGAGTCGTGACCACTTGATTGTCTCCAGGGGGACTGAACCGAAAGGAATGGAGCGTGCTTGCTAGCGATCACGACCGCTGCAGCAGCCGTACGCCACATAGATAGTGTTGCACGGTTTGCCCGCAAGCACAATGACCAAATGCGATCGGGGATGACTCGAGAAAATATTACGCTTGACAATCGAATATCTGAGGAGTGCGAAACCGTCGGTTCGCACCTACACGGGCGACCACGGGCAGCGCGGGGGAAGAGTCCGGGTGGCGCATTTCGGCCGCAGCAACAACCGCCCGCGGTCCCGATGCCCACAGGACTTGCGCGCCGAAAGTGAATCTGGCAACACTGTTCTCATGGGGAAGACGCAGCAGACCGTCCTGGAAGCCGCCGGCCGCGAAGTGGTCATTACCAACCCGGACAAGGTGTTCTTTCCGCAGGCCGGCCACACGAAGCTCGACCTGGCCAGGTACTATGCCGCGATCGCCGGTGGAGCGCTCCGCGGGATCGCGGCGCGGCCGATTGTGCTCAAGCGCTACGTGAATGGCGCGGACCGCGCACCGTTCTTCCAGAAGCGGGCTCCCGAGCAGCATCCCGAGTGGGTCGAGACGGTGGAGCTGCGCTTTCCCTCGGGCCGGACCGCGCGAGAGATCGTCGTGCGCGACGCGGCGCAGCTGCTGTGGATCGTGAACCTGGGGTGCATCGACCTGAACCCGCACCCGGTGCGCGCCGACGACCTCGAGCATCCTGATGAGTTGCGGGTCGATCTCGACCCGGGCCCGGGCGTGCGCTGGGATGACGTGCGGCGCGTGGCCCTCATTTTGCGCGACGTGCTTGACGAGTACGGCCTGCGCGGCTGGCCTAAGACCTCCGGATCGCGCGGCATGCATGTCAACGTGCGCATCGAACGGCGCTGGAACTTCGACCAGGTGCGCCGCGCGGCGCTGGCCCTTTCGCGCGAGGTGGAGCGGCGCGCGCCCGAGCAGGCCACCAGCAAGTGGTGGAAGGAAGAGCGCCACGGAGTGTTCCTCGACTACAACCAGAACGCCAAGGACCGCACCGTGGCGTCGGCCTGGTCGGTACGGCCGACACCCGACGCGCGCGTCTCGATGCCGCTCGAATGGAATGAGGTGGCCGGCTGCGATCCAGCGGCGTTCACGCTGGTCACCGCGCCGGCGCGTTTCGCCGAATACGGCGATGCGGCGGCAGGCATCGACGCCGCGGCAGGATCACTCGACAAGTTGCTCCAGCTGTCCGCTTCGCAGGAAGCCGCTGGCCTCGGCGACGCCCCGTGGCCCCCACACTACAGGAAGCAGGACGACGAGCCGCCGCGCGTGGCGCCGTCACGACGGAAAGGCGCGAGGGTCAAGGAGAAAGGCAGCGGTCGCCGACAGTCGACACAGCCGCTTGTCACCATCTCGAACGCGGAGCACAAGGAGGACGCGCTCGCCGGCCTCGAACGCTGGAAGGCGAGGCATCCCGAGGCCGCGGCGCTGCTCCAGGTGGATGACATCCTCGTCGACTCCATGCGCGGCCGCTCAAGTACCTGGACGCGCATCCGGATTAACCTGCGCCACGTTGCCGAGGACAAGCGCCCCGCTGAGGAGCCGCCCGATCCTGACTACGACCCCTGGCGCGGCCCGGGATCGGGGCCTCGCGTGTCGCGTGCGCCGAAGACGCGGTCCAACTCGTAGGCCGGCGTAACCTCTAACTGATCGTAGCGGCAGTCCTGGGGGCGCTTGTCTGGACGCCAGCGCACGAACTGCGCGGCGTGCCGGAAGCGGGTCCCTTGCATATGTTCGAACGCGACCTCGCAGACGCGCTCAGGCCGCAGCGGCTCCCAGCTCAAGTCCTTGCCACGATTCCAGCGGCTCGTCGCGCCGGGCAGGCGCTGCCCCTTCTCGTTCGCGTCTGACTGAACCTCAGCCCAACCGCGCCAGGGGTGGCCTTCTAGCGCGTGCTCTCGCAACGGCCCTAGCTCGGCGACCAGCTGCTTGCGCACCGCGTTGGTGAACGCCGCGGTGACCCCGACGTGGTGCAGGGTGCCCTCGTCGTCGTAGAGGCCGAGCAGGAGCGATCCGACCATCGTGCCCGCCCCGTTCTTGTGCCAGCGGAACCCGGCGACCACGCAGTCGGCGGTGCGCGTGTGTTTGACCTTGATCATCGTGCGCTCGCCGGCTCGGTAGGGCGCGTCCAGACGCTTCGCCATGACGCCGTCGAGCCCGGCGCCCTCGAAGCGACGGAACCAGTCTTCGGCCACGGCGCGATCCCGCGTGGCCGGCGAGAGGTGCACCGACCGCGCCGCACCCTCCAGCACCTGCTCAAGCCGTTCGCGCCGCACCGCGAGCGGTACCTCGCGCAGGTCCTCGTCGCCCAGCGCCAGGAGGTCCCAGGCGACGAAGGACGCCGGCATCTGCGCGGCCAGGAGCTTGACCCGCGAAGCGGCCGGATGGATGCGCAAGAGTAACGCCTCGAAGTCGAGTCCGCCGGGGCTCACGATCACAATCTCGCCGTCCGCGACGCAGCGCTGGGGCAGCGTGGCGGCGAGCGGTGCGACGAGCTCCGGGAAATATCGGTTCATCGGCTTCTCGTCGCGGCTCTGCAGCATGATCTCGTCGCCGTCGCGGAACACCAGCGTTCGAAAACCGTCCCACTTGGGTTCGAACTGCCAGCCGTCCCCCTCGGGCAGGGCGTCCGCGGCGCTAGACAACATGGGCTGGAGGGGAGGAGCGAAGGGCAGGCGCATGACACAATCCTAGAGCGTTGCGGCGAATAGCGGTAGCTGTTTGGTGTCACCCGCCGCGAAGGGCCGCGGCGCATCCGTTCCGATCCATTCTCCCTCTGTCCAAGCAATCGCATCCTCAAGGATGCCAAAAGGTCCGTCCATGTCGGTCGGACATCCGGAAGATGAATTTTTCGTCGACAACCCCCGCCTCGGAGCGTTCATTGCTGAAGCGCGCACAATCGTTGCTCGTGCCACCTCTCCGATAGAAGCCGTGGCAGCGCTGCGCGAGCCGTTTTCGCGTCTCCTCGCAGATCGGACCTGGCTCCCCTCCGCGTTTCGTCAACCCAGCCCACAGAGTGGAATGGGCAGCGGGATTAGTAGTTGGCTCGTCTACAGATCGGCGGACCGGTCGCTTACACTCATGAGCCTTGTCGTTCCACCAGGATCGGCCACGCCGGTACATGATCACCTTTCCTGGGGACTGGTGGGACTATACGACGGTACCCAAGAGGAGCGGGTATTCCGTGAACTCGGCAGACGCGGTGACGGTCGCCGTCAGCTAGAACTTATGACAGTCCGCCAGCTTCAGGCGGGAGAG
>VBAL01000309.1:595-2895 GCA_005888595.1 Candidatus Segetimicrobium genomatis | reverse complement strand
GACCCAGCTTACGATGGATACCGATTTTCCCCCTTCCCTCAGTGCGGGGCTCCAGATGGCGTACGTGGTCAACGAAGAGCGGCAGTTCAACACGAAGACCGCCCAGCTGGTGATCACGGCGTTCGTGCAGCTCACCACCAGCGTAGGGCAGTTGCGATGAAATGCCCTTCCCCCCCCCCCCTCCCCCCAAGAGCCGTCGGAGCCGCAGTCCTGGCTCTGCTGCTCGCCTGCCAGGCGAAGGTGAGTGGGGGGAGGAGCGGCGGCGGGGGCGGTGGTGGGACAGGCGCGGGCGAGTTCGACGGCCAGCGGGCATTCGGCTACCTCGAGCGGCAGATGCGCTTCGGGCCGCGTATCCCCGGGATGCCTGCCCACGACAGCGCGGGCTACTGGATGCTCGCGCAGCTGCGGGCACGGGCCGACACCGTGATCGTTCAGGAGATCGCCCACAAGACGAAGAGCGGTCAGGTCCTGCACCTGCGCAACTTCTTCGCTCGCTTCCGGCCCCAGGCCGCCGAGCGCGTGCTGTTCCTGGCGCACTGGGATACGCGGCCGCACGCCGACCAGAGCCCCAACCTGGGCCAGCGGCGACTGCCGGTGCCGGGCGCCAACGACGGCGCCTCGGGCGTGGCCGTCCTGCTTGGCGTGGCCGACGCGCTCAACGCCAAGCCCCCTCCTCCCACACTCGGAGTCGATCTGCTGTTCGTGGACGGCGAGGACTACGGGGACTCATGGGCGGATCCCTACGCCGAGGGCAGCGACGTCCTCATCGGCTCGCGCTGGTTCGCGGCCCACTTGCCGGTCGGCTACCCGCCGCTGTATGCGGTGTTGTTCGACATGGTGGGGGACAAGGACCTGAACATCTACTATGAGAGCAACTCCCAGGCGTTCGCACCTGAGGTGGTGGACCGCGTGTGGCGGTGCAAGGGGTCAAGCCCAACCTCATCGACGACCACGTGGCGTTACAGAAAGGCGGCATCCACGCCATCGACGTCGTAGACTTCGATTACGGGCCGAACAACGCGTATTGGCATACCACTGACGACACCATCGACAAGGTCTCGGCGGCGTCGCTGAAGATCGTCGGAGATGTGGCGGTGGCGCTGGTGAGAAGCCAATAATTGCGGATTGCGGAATGACAATGGAAGGTCGTGCCCTCCAATCCGCAATCCGACATCCGCAATCCGCAATTAGTGCACCGCGGTTTTTCGGCGTCGTGTGCGTAGAAGTGATACCGTGCGGTGGCGGGCGAGCCGATAGCTTGCAGCCATGGACGACCGCCGCGCCGCCCTGGTCCTCGCCGGTCTCGCGCTCGCCGGCGCCGGCGTCCGGCTGGCGCTCACGCGGCCGCCGGAGTCCGCGCCCGGGGACGTCGCACTCGTCAGCGACACGCCCCCCTCCTTGGCTCACGGGGCGCTGCGCGAGACGGCGCGGGTCGCGGCCCGGCTCGCGCGTCCCCTGCTGCCCGGTGAGCGCGTCGACCTGGACCACGCAGACGTGACGGAGATCACGCGCCTCCCGCGTGTGGGTCCGGCGCTCGCGCGGCGCATCGTTGACTGGCGCGCAGCCCATGGTCCCTTCGGCAGCCTGGCGCGCTTCGACAGCGTGCCGGGAGTCGGGCCGACCCTGCTCGCTGCGATCCGGCAGTACGTGACGTTTTCCGGGATTCCCCCCGACGTGCCGTGACCCCGATCTGCCAAAACGTCATCCCGCAAGCGTCGGCCACCGTACGAAATGCGAATCGGGGTTGACACCCCCCGACCGAGGCATAACTTAGATGCTTCAATCCCAACGAGTTGCGTACGGCGGCACCAGTGGCCACCCCCGACAAGCTGGGCGATATCCTCGTCCGCGAGGGGCTGATCTCCCCGGATCAGCTCCGGAAGGCGCTTGGCGAGCAGAAAAGCACGGGGATGCGTCTGGGCTACACCCTGGTGAAGCTCGGCTTCGTGGACGAGACCGAGGTTACCAAGATGCTGGCCCGTCAGTACCGGATGCCGGCGGTCGACTTGTCCCGGTTTGAGGTCGACCCGAAGATCCTGAAGCTCCTCCCTCCTGACATCGCCACCAAGTACACGGTCCTGCCGCTCAAGCGGGAGGGCCGGACCCTGACGATCGCGATCGCGGACCCCAACAACGTCACGGCGATCGAGGACATCAAATTCATCACCCGCTGCGACATCTTCCCGGTGATCGCTGGGGAGTACACCCTCCGCAATGCCATCGACCGCTACTACCAGCAGTCCGACGCCCAGCTGCAGGAGCTCCTCAAGGGCGTCGAGGCCGCGGAAGAAGACCTCGAG
>VBAL01000309.1:0-490 GCA_005888595.1 Candidatus Segetimicrobium genomatis | reverse complement strand
CTGCGGGTGCGTTATCGGATTGACGGCGTGCTGCACGAGGTAATGAAGCCACCGGTCAAGATGAAGGCGGCGCTGATCTCCCGCGTCAAGATCATGGCGCAGCTGAACATTGCCGAGCGGCGCGTGCCCCAGGACGGGCGCATCAAGCTGAAGATGGGCGCCCGGGTGATTGACTTTCGCGTCTCGACGTTACCGGTGTTGTTCGGCGAGAAGGTCGTGCTCCGGATCCTCGACAAGGGGAATCTGACGCTCGACCTGTCGAAGTTCGGCTTCGAGGCGAAGGCCGAGCAGGACCTGATGCGGAACATCATGAACCCGTACGGGATGGTGCTGGTCACCGGCCCGACGGGCTCGGGCAAGACGACCACGCTCTACTCGGCGCTCTCCAAGATCAACACCATCGAGGTCAACATCCTGACCGCCGAGGATCCTGTCGAGTACAACCTGATGGGGATCAACCAGGTCCTCGTCCGCAACGAGGTGGGGATGA
>VBAL01000048.1:5411-11173 GCA_005888595.1 Candidatus Segetimicrobium genomatis | reverse complement strand
TCCCGCTCTTCGGCCTGCCCCCTCGGCTTGGGTCGTAGCGCCGTCTCGAGGCGCACCACATTGCTGAGTCCCATTAGGGCGAGCAGGTCTCGCAACTCTTTGCATGCGTGGCGGAGCCGGAGCTGTCGCCCGTGCCGCCGAGCGGTGAGCTGCAGCCGGGCCAGGGCATCGACCGTGACGGCGTCCGGGTCGACCAGCGCGCTCAGGTCGCAGACGACGGAACTCGCGTCGCTCTCCTTGAGCAGCGTCCGGACGCACTCGCACAACACGTTGATGTCGGCACGAGTAATCGGAGCGCTGATCACGAGGAGGATTGTCCTCGGCTCGTGAGGCAGTCGCAGCGCACTCACCGGTGTACTAATAGAGACCGCTCGACCGGCTGGAACTCATCGTTTTCGGGACATCACCACCGATGAGTTTCGCATCCCCGCGCCGTCTAACTGGGTGACCGGGGTTGCTGAGGAGGCAAGTCCTAGGGAAACTGATAATGTTCAACCTGGTAACAGTGGACGGGAACATCTTGCTGACGTACCGGCTTAAATCGCCCTAGTAAAGGAGGAGATGGAGATGCGAAAGATCGTTGCGGCGTTGATGATGTCGCTGGACGGCGTTGTGGAGGCGCCGGAGAATTGGACCACTCCCTACTTCACAGACGAAGTATGGCAGGTGACCAGCAAGGGGATGGCCGCGTCGGACACCCTTCTGCTGGGCCGGCGGACGTACGAGGTCTTCGCCGCTTACTGGCCTGACAAGACCGCCGACGACAGTCCGTACGCAGATTACCTCAACAACGCCCCAAAGTTTGTTGTCTCCACGACCTTGAAGTCGGTCACCTGGCGAAACTCCAAGCTGATCACCGAGGACATCGTGGGACAGGTCACCAAGCTCAAGCAGCAGCCCGGGAAGAACATTACCATCCTTGGGAGCGCCACGCTTGTCCGATCGCTGCTGCGTCAGGGCCTCCTCGACCAGCTCGGGCTCCTGCTCCACCCGATCGTGGTAGGCACCGGAAAACGCCTGTTCGAGGACTGGACCGCTCAGGCGCCTCTGAAGCTCGCGGAGTCCCAGGTCCTCAGCAACGGTGTTCTCTTCCTTACCTATGAGCCGCAAGGAAGGTAGGTAGGACGATGAGATCAGATGCCAGCACGTGGACTCGCTACCTGGTACCGTTGGGCCGCGTTGCGTTTGCTGGGGTCTTCGTGGCATTCGCGCCGGCCAACTTTACGCAGCAGGGCATCGCGTGGGGAGCCTCACAGGGTGTACCGCTGGCACGGGTGCTCGTGCCGCTGGCCGGCGTAATTTCGCTACTAGGCGGGTTAAGCGTCATTCTGGGGTACCGGGCAAAGCTCGGGGCGTGGCTGCTGGTCATGTTCCTCGTGCCTGTGACGGGGATGATGCACAACTTCTGGGCGGTGAAAGATCCGATGATGGCACAGTTTCAGTTCGGGTTCTTCATGGCGAACCTCTCGAGGATCGGCGGCGCCTTCCTCATCGCGCACTTCGGCGCGGGCCCGTTCAGCCTTGATGCTCGCCACAAACCATGAGTCGGTACGGGCCAGGGTGAACGCGAACACGCTGAGGGCTGGTGCAAGCGACTGAAGTCAAGTAAGGCAATCACAGACAAGGAGGCCAGTATGCAGAAAACTACCGCGTCAAGCAAACAACAACCAACCGTCAGGGGGGTTTTCACGATCACCCCGTGCCTGTGGTTCGACCGCCAAGCTGAGGATGCCGCGAAGTTCTACGTATCTCTGTTCCCGGACTCGCATATCGACAAGGTCGTGAAGGCGCCGGCGGACTTCCCGAGTGGGAAGAAAGGGGACGTCCTGGTCGTCGACTTTACCTTGACGGGCCGGAAGTTCAGCGGCCTCAACGGCGGGCCATACTTCAAGCTCAATGAAGCAGTTTCATTCATCATTCCGTGCGAGAACCAGGCAGAGGTGGACCGCTACTGGAAGGCTCTCTCGGCGGTTCCCGAGTCCGAACAGTGTGGCTGGGTCAAGGACCGCTACGGTCTCTCGTGGCAGATTGTGCCGACGATGCTGAACCGGCTCCTTGCCGACCCGGACCGCGCCAAGGCCGGGCGTGTGATGGAAGCCATGCTCAAGATGAAGAAGCTCGACATCGCCGCGCTCGAGCGCGCGGCCCAAGGGGGTAGTCGCTAGCAAGGCGCCGTGGTGTATTCGTCACGGTGGGGCGGGAATGGCAATCCGTTGGGGCCCAACGTAGGCACTAACCACGTCCCATACTTGGGGCAGTTCTTGGCCTAGTCGCCAGGCCGCAACGCCCCCGAGACTGTGGCGCGTTGCCAGTTCGAGTTTATGCTCGATACTGCGGGCGTTTTCGTAGTATACAGTGCGGGTCCGCGTCCTGAAGTAGGGCACGTGCGCGTCTTGATCCCACTGAATTCGCGCCCCAGACCGAGCAGCGCGGTTCTCCGCCTCTCGCATCGAGACCCCGACTGCGCGTCCACGCCTCGGCCAATCATACCCGTAAAACGCGAGACCAAGCAGCACCTTCTGGGAGCCGATCTCGTCAGCCGCAAACTGGGCCACTTGTTCAACCCACGGCAACGCCGCCACTGGGCCGGGCGCACTGGTACTCCAGTGCTGATCATAAGCCATCACGATGACCGCATCGCTGACGCGTCCGAGGGCGGCCAGATCGAAGGCCCCCGCCCAGTTACTGTCGGGCCAATCCTGCGTCTTCCCGGGGACGGCAATCGTAAACGTTTTACCGCGAGCATGGACTCCTTTGCTCACCTCGGCAACGAAGGAACTGAGTGCCGCCCGGTCCTTCGGCGACACGTTCTCGAGGTCGAGACTGACGCCGTCGTACTGGTACGCATCGAGCACCAGGAGGATCCGGGTTACCGCCTGGGCCCGAGCCGCCGGATGCGTCAAGACAGCATGCGCGACCGCGCGGCTCCAATCGCCTCCCACGAAGTTGGCGACACGGAAGTGCACCTCGCTCCCCAGGCGGTGCGCAGCTTCCACGACCCCGGGGTCGTGCACCCCGTAGAGCCGGCCTGTCAGATCGAGAAGGGTGAAGTTGGTGGTGATGATCCAGCTTATCCGATGGCCGTGAGTGAGTAGTGCTGTCAGTGAGTCCTGATCAGCGTCGACATAGTAGGCAACCACGACGGGAGGCGAACGACGTTCGATGTACGCGCCTGTGGCGGTTCCAGCGAAGGCGGTGCTCGCGAGGCCTCCCACCAGCATGCACAGAACGCCCCTGCGAAAGATGTCCAGCAACGCAGACTTCCTCCTTCGGCGGCTCTTGGGGCCCCGCCGATACTCCCGCGCTCGATTGTGTCCAGGGGGGACGGTTCTGTGCTCCAGCTGGCTGCGGGCCGAGTGGGCCTGCAAAAGCAAAGAACCAGCCTGGGGCTGTCGACTGGTTCGATGCTAGCGTGTAGAATCCTGCCCGCAGCATCGCCCAAGCCGTTTCACCCCCGGGGATGGAAGCGGGTCTGCCTGGTGGCAAGGAGGATATCGGCGAGACGGCGCACTGAACTGGAAGAGGTGGGTGGGCATGCCTTATTACAAGATCGTCCTATGGATCATAGCGGGGGTTGCTATCAGCGTAATCCTGCCAATTTTGAGGAGAGGCTATCCGAGGGTGACCGCCGCGACTTCTAGAGAGTTCTGGCGGCTGCTCTGGGATGCTGCCAAGCCGTATCTCCTGCTCGGGATCGGATCCACTCTAACGGCCATTCTGATCATCGCCGGCCTGGCCAATGCCGGCATTCAAATCACGACCTGGCATCAGGCGCTGCTACTCGGCTATTTCTCCGACTCCACGCTTCAGAAGTTGAAGCCCGACTGAAGGTCCCTCTCCCACGCCAAGCCATAGACGGGTACCTGGTACCGCAAACGTCGAATAGCGGTACCAGGTACCGTGAACTCTGATGAAGGGCATACTTACAAACAAACCGGTTCAAGTCACAATCCTATCCTGGATAGCCCTCTCGACACTCCTGGGCCTTACCATCTCAAACAGAGGATTGCCTTTTCTTGACAGGCTGCCGATCTTTCACGGCCAAAGTGGTCTTGATGTTTTGAAGAGCGCACAGCTCAACGCGGCCTTTGGCCTTGTGATTCTCGGGCTGGTTCTTCTGGTCACGCGTAGTCGAAGGGAAAAACTCTCCGTGCCGGGCAGGGTGACATCGAACCGAGAAATCAAGTACCTCCTGGCGTACCTTGTCGTCGCTCAAATGGCAGGATACACAGTTGGCCGGCTCCTCGGAATTCACCCGATCAGCCTCCACCTCCCGGGAACGCTCTTCGGACTATATGACCGGGTTTCACGGTTTGAGGTGATGATGTGGAGCGTCTTCAACGTTGTCGTCTACGCCGCGCTTCCATATTTGTACTTTCGGCGCAAAGGATATACGAACACCGCTCTCAACCTTCGCTCGAAAAACCCTAGAAGAGATTATGTGCTCATTGCGTCCGTTCTAGTCGTTGAAGGTATCGGGGAGCTCGGGGGGTTCTCACATGCGCTATTTGGCCTCACGCCACATCAGTTTGTAGTGGGGGGATCGCTCGCGTTTGTCGCCAACCTCTTTGGCACGGGGCTTCCCATTATGGTGTTTGTGTACGCCCTTCTGCTCCCTCGCTACATCGCCGTGACCGGGTCGCCGATCACAGCCGCTCTGCTGGGTGGGTGTACCTATGCGCTGGTCCACTTCTTTGAAGGCTGGACAGACTATACAAGTTTCTTCGGGCTATTCACCTCGATAGGATTTCTCATCTTACAATATTTCGTTCCAGGCATTATCAAATCAACTCTCACTATTCGCTCGGGGAATGCGTGGGTCCACCTGTGGGGGTATCATGCTATTGCGCCGCATGTCCTCATTGATGCTCCGAATTTTGTAGAGATGTTCGACGTCAAATAGGAGAAGCATAGCAATGGCGCGGGTCCGATATCTGGTCGCTGACGTTGACCGTTCTATCGCCTTCTACACCAAACATCTCGGTTTCAAGCTGGAACAGCAGTCTGGGACTGCGTTTGCCAGTGTTGTGAAGGGCGATCTCACTCTCCTGCTCAGCGGTCCCCAGAGTTCCGGCCACCGCCCCCTACCCGATGGACGGCGACAGGAGCCGGGCGGATGGAACCGGCTCGTCCTTAACGTAGATAACCTGCCTTCTCACGTTGCGACGCTGAAACAGGCGGGTCTACGTTTTCGGAGTGAGATCGTTACGGGCCCGGGGGGCAAGCAGATCCAACTGGAAGATCCCGATGGCAATCCGGTCGAGCTCTTTGAGCCCGCCTCATAGTCCGCCCCAGGAGAATCCTCACTGGTAGAGCGAGACGCCTAACGTAGAAGTCTATGGGGTATGAACCTTCCTGCGTTAATCGCGTTCATCACCCACCCAAAGGAACGCGCAAATTGTGGGGAGGGATCGATATGATGCGAAAGGTCACATTGCTTCTCGTACTAATTGTGGGGATTGCCAGCGTCCCCGCTCTCACCGTGCACGCCGCGACCACGCCGGTCAATCTCGCCAAGGCGTTGCAGCAAGTGGACCAACTCCTGGATCGAGCCCGCCGGAACCTCGCCGCGGCTGATGAGCTTGTCGAGAAGAAGCAGATGGCCGCAAAGGACCAGGCGGTGGACCGGGCGATGCGGCTCACGCGAGAGGCCGAGCGAAAGATCGAGAGCGCGCTTGCCATGGTCCGGGCTTTGGGATCGACCAAGCCCTCCAAAGAGCAGTTGGCGCAGATCGAGCGGCTCATCGGGGAGGCGCGTGCTC
>VBAL01000048.1:0-5390 GCA_005888595.1 Candidatus Segetimicrobium genomatis | reverse complement strand
TCCGCGGCCTGGTCACGGGCGCTGACCACCGGATAGACGATGCAGTTAAGATGCTGCGGCGGATCGCAGCAAGCCTGTCCTAACTCTCCGAAAATCACGTTCGGGGGGCCGAGTGCGGCGAGCCGTCGAATCGACTCGGCCCTCCAGAAAACCCCTTCCGCAAGTTGATCCCGTTCTTCCTTACCTGGCCGGGAGAAACTCTTGCGAGTTGCTCCGCTCCCGGACGCGCTCCACAAGCCCATCGCGGATGGTCACGACCCGGTGGGCCTGCCCGGCGATCTCCTGGTCGTGAGTTATGATGACGACCGCCTTGCCGTGGAGGAGAAGCTCTTTCACGAGTTGCATCACTTTCTCGATCCCCGCACCGTCCAGTCCAATCGTGGGCTCGTCGAGGATCAGTGTGGAGAGATCCGTGTTACAGGCCGCAATCATCAGCATCCGGACGTCGGCGGGGTGGAGATCGATCGGGCTCGTATCCCTCCCAAGTCCGGTCCAGGCCACGCCCTCCATCACGAAGGCTTTCGCCGCCGGTTCGGGCCATCGCAGGACCCTTGGGCCGAACACCAGCTCTTCTTCAACCGTCATCGCGACCGTTTGTAGCTGAGCGTGCTGGAAGACGTACCCCACGCGGCCGCGTGTCCTGACGGCGCCCTTGTGCGGTTTGATGGCTCCGGCAAGCGTGAGCATGGCCGTCGTCTTCCCCGAGCCGTTGGGGCCCATGACAGCCACCAGTTCTCCCTGCCGCGCGGCAAAGTCGACGCCATGCAGGATCTGGGTGCCCTCCAACGCAACATGCACCCCCTCCAGCGTCGCGACCACTTCGCCCAGCGGACCATCAGGAATCGATCCGCCGGCCGTCTCAAGCGCTGCCGCGCCCTCTCTGCTTTGGAGATGACACCGGGCCAGCCAGGTTTCCGCGAAGAAGTCCGGAGGTGCGAGCGGGGCGAGCAGCCGTCCTCCTTCTAATACAATCACCCGATTTGTGTAGGAGGCCAGATCCCGCCAGAACGGGTCGGCAACGACGATGGTACACGGTCGCCTGGACCGGAGGATGGCCAGAGCCTCCATGAACGCCACCCGCCCTTCCGGATCCAGCTCCTGCATCGGCGCATCCAGCAGGAAAATTCTTGCCTCCGAGGCCAGGGCCCCGGCGAGCACGAGCCGAACCTGTTGACCCCCAGAAAGCTTGGTCGTTTCCCGGTTCCACAGATCGGCAAGTCCCATGACCCCCAGGGCTTCGTGGGCGGCGCTCTCGTCTGGCGCCAGGAATGAAATCTCCTGACCGACGGTGAGGCCGTGGATCGATGCAAATGGGTCGGGGGCCACGTAGCGGGCGCTGGCGGTGAGGACCGCGAGTGGCACCTCGTGGGTGGCCATGCCCGAGACAACCACGCGTCCTCGAAATTCACCCATGACGCGCGGGATGACACCCCCCAGGGTCCGCAGCAGCGTCGTCTTCCCCGCGGCACTCTTGCCGGCCAGATAGAGAAATTCGCCCGAAGGGACGGCGAGGTTGATTCCCTGTAGCACGTCCGGAAAGTCGGCGCCGTAGCGAACGTAAAGGTCGCTGACGGCAATGGTTCCGTCTTCCTTTGGCGCAGATCGCCGGTGCGACTGGCTGGCGAAGGTGGCTTTCTGCGCGTTGTCGATGATGCGGGGGATGATCGCCACGCCTAGCGGAACGAGATTCCGAATGTTGGCGATGACCGAGTCCCACCGCAGCCCACGGATGAGGAGAGACTGCGTCAGCGCCACCACCTCGCGCTTGATGATCTGCACGCCGCGCAGAATGCCAAGCGTCCAGGTCTCGCCCGGCTTGAACCAGGCGAGGCTCCGGTAGATCTCGGGCAGCGGAGTGGAACCCAGCCACGCAAATGACAACAGCATGACGCCCGCCAGCCGCAGGCCGGTCACCAATCCCCGCTCGAATCCGGCCGCGTTCACGGTGAAAATCCACCACCGGTACCCGCCGGCGGACGCGGGGGAGAGAATGGTGTTGTAGAAGAGCATCAGCCCTGCGGAGAGCGGAGCGCTCGCCGCGAGTTTCCAATCACGCGTGTCGTTGGCGAGGAAGAGGCTCAATCCCACCAGGAGCAACAGCAGCGCGGCGGGGCGCGTGTTGATGAAGATAAAGAGGACGCCCGCGGCAAAGACAACAGCCAGTCTGAGTTCCGGGGGGAAGAGACCGAGTCCCAATCCTTTCCCGCGTCTGCGCTCCGTGGGGGTCATAGAATGACGGCGGGGCAGGAACGTCACGCCTGCCCCGCGCGTAATTTTGCTTAGCTAGGACGCGACAATTCCCGCAGCGCGGACGCGCTGAGTGAACATCGCCAGGAGGTACAGCCCGAGGAATGCCGAGATGGTGTCGCCGATGAACCAGCCGATTCCCGGGTCAACGAGCGCGGCCGCGAACGGCTTGCCGCCGACCGTCGCCCCGATCGCGCCGATCAGCGCGCTGGCGGCACAGGACACAACCGCGATGCCGACCGCGGCGAGGAAACTGGCCTTGTTGAGGGCGAGGCCCCCCAGAAGGACCCGCGCCCCGACAAAGAGCGCAATGAGCGGCAAGATGAATCCCCACTGCCCCGACCATTGGAGGAATCGATTCAGGTAGCCTGCCGCCAGCACAATGATCGCCAGCACGACGGCTTTGACGACGCCTGAGAGCACATCGGCCGGACGCTGCGCGCCGAGAGTCGGATCAACCCGATACATCCGAAACAGTATCGCGGGCAGCATGGCGTTGGCGACGCCGCCGGCGATCGGATTCATGATGATGTCGACGATGCCCCACCCGCCGTAGGCCAGGATCCCGGCTGCGTAGGCGCCCAGCCCGCCGGCCAGCAGCCCCAACCACGGCCCCAGCCAGACCCCGGCGACCAGCTGCAGCGCGGCGGGGAGCCAGATGAAGCTGGCGCCTTTCACGGTCGGTGATGAGCCGACGGTCATCGCCACGTAGCCGATGAGCGTGATAAAGACGGCGATCATGACCGCTGTAATAACCCGTAGCGAAGGGTCGCGTTCGCGAATGTATTCAGCCTGAGTCGACACTCTCACACCCCCA
Source organism: Candidatus Segetimicrobium genomatis (assembly GCA_005888595.1). Taxonomy (GTDB): domain Bacteria; phylum Sysuimicrobiota; class Sysuimicrobiia; order Sysuimicrobiales; family Kaftiobacteriaceae; genus Telluricultor. Next base: position 2,326 of record VBAL01000048.1, on the reverse strand, counting down.
TTCTGAGGTCGCAGTCACGGCCTGCTGCCGGTTCCTTCTAGCGCACCACCTCCTTCGCCACAAACTGCTTGAGGTCAGTAAGATACGGAATCGCGTCCAGCATGCCTGGCTCGAGCTTGTCCCAGTAGATTCGCTCGGGCCGGGGATAGCGTCGCGAGACCTGGATCGTGCGTGTTGGTGTGACGATGATATCGACGATGGTGTCGACAGGCTCCGGAGCCAAGTCTTCGTCCACCACCTGAACGTCGTGGACCACGGCGATGACCGGAGTATCTTCCTGGATGACACCGAGCATGCGTAGCATGGCCCATTCCAGGTCGAAGTAGCCGTGACCCTTCCCGACGCGGACCCCGTTGGTGCAGACGGCCGAGGCACCGGTGACGAGCAGGTCAAACTGGCCAAGCCGTTGCACCTCCCGCAGCGCCAGATACCGCACCACTCCCTGCTGCGCCAGGCGCTCCATCCCGTCGAGGGTGGCGGCAACCGCTTCCTGACGCTTCACCTCGCCGGTAGGCTCCAGCAAGATCATGCCGCGGCGGATGCCGTACGTCGAGATGACCTGACGGATGCCGTCTCGCAGCGCTCTGGCTCGAAACCCTTCCAGACTGTTGTCCGGCGTGGTGAAGATCAGTTTGAGCCCCGCGTACAGCTTGAGGTTGAGGAGCCGTTCAAGAGCCCGTGGGCTCATCGCGAAATCGGGGATAAAGTTGTCGAAGTCGTAGTCGAACCGGCTGTCGGGGAGGGCGACTGCGCGCAGCTTCCCAAACACGTCCCGCCTGATAGCGTCCTTACGTCTCATGCGCCCCTCCGAGGTTCTCATCTTTCCCCATCTGCGACAGAGAAGCCTTCCGGAAACGCGAACGTCCCCAAGGGTATGCGGGCCGGGATTCAATGCTCACACCAGGAGACCTTAGAAACCCCAGAGAACAGTACGGTGCGTTTTGAGGAGGAGGAACGGCATGCTCGATCCACGGATCGAAAAACTCGCCAGTGTGCTGGTGCACTATTCTCTGCAGATCCGCCGCAACGATCTCTTCCGTATTGCCGGGCCGTCGCTGGCGACGCCGCTGATCCGCGCTGCGTATACGGAGGCGCTGGCGGCGGGCGCCAATCCCTACGTGCGGGTTTCTGTGGAGGGGTTGGAAGAGATTTTCTACCGGAAGGCCGCCGACGAGCAGTTACGGTTTGTGTCCGAGCTGGACCGCGCGGAAATCGAGCAGGTGGACGCCACGCTGGCGATCGGCGGCCGGTGGAATACGCGCGATCTCACCGGCGTGCAACCGCAGCGTCTGGCGAGCCGGCGGGAGGCGGTGAGCGGACTGCAGCGGCGTTTTCTGGAACGGGCGGCCAAAGATGAACTGCGCTGGTGCGGCACGCAGTATCCGACCCACGCCGAAGCGCAGGATGCTGAGATGTCGCTAGTGGAGTATGAGGACTTCGTTTTTACCGCGGGTCTGTTGCAGGAGAGCGACCCCGTGGCGGCCTGGGAACGGGTACGGGCGGAGCAGGCGCGCATCGCCGCATTCCTCGGCCGGTGCACCAGCATGTCGTTTCGAGGTCCGGACGTCGATCTGACGGTTTCCGTGGCCGGCCGGACCTGGATCAACGCCGCAGGGGAGAAGAACTTTCCAGACGGCGAGGTGTTCACCGGACCGGTCGAGGATTCCGCCAGCGGCAGGGTGCGGTTCTCGTTCCCGGCGATCTTCCAGGGCCGCGAGGTGGATGGGGTGGAGCTTACCTTCGAGCGCGGCAAAGTCGTCCAGGCGCGGGCCGCCAAGGGGGAGGACTTCCTCCACGCCATGCTGGACACTGACGCCGGCGCGCGTTACCTGGGAGAACTGGCGTTTGGCTTGAACTACCGGATCCCCAAATTTACTCGCAACATTCTGTTCGACGAGAAGATTGGCGGGACGATGCACATGGCTCTGGGCATCGGATATCCGGAGACCGGCTCGAAGAACACGTCCGGGCTGCACTGGGACATGATCTGCGACCTGCGGGCCGGTTCCGAGGTGAACGCGAACGGGGAGGTCATCTACCGGAACGGGCATTTTCTCATTTAATTTCGTTTCCTGTTTCCCGCTACCCGTTTCCGGTAGTTACGATCTTCGCAGATCTTCAATCAGTTCATCAAACATCTTCTGCGTTTCTTCCGAGACCTGATCAGCCATCTCCGCGTAGGACTGATGTTCCATGGTCTTCACCTGGATGTTTTGGAGCATGTTCGCCTCGATCTCGCGCAGGAAGCTGATGACGTCGTCGGTGGGGAACTCGCCGAACTCGTCCGACTTCAACCGTCGGACGAATTCATCCAGCCCTACCATCT
>VBAL01000047.1 GCA_005888595.1 Candidatus Segetimicrobium genomatis | reverse complement strand
ACTTTTCGACGTCAGCGGCAAGGTGACCAAGGCGGCCAACGCAGCAACCTCGGGAGATCCTATCGAGTTCGGAGCAACGAGGATCAACGGGAACGGGGACGGCGCGGATACCGGCACGGGCGGCGAGGAGAGCGTGGTGGTCCTCGGCAACGAGTCTTCCCCGCCGGTCATCCAGATGGTAGACTCGATCCTTCAGGGCGCCATTCTCTCGCGGACCACGGATATCCACTTGGAACCCCACATCCAGAACGCCCGCGTGCGTTTCCGCGTGGACGGGATGCTCTACGACAAGGCATCCATTCCCCGGTCGGCCGTGGTGAGCCGGGTCAAAATCCTGGCCTCGCTGGACATCGCCGAGCACAGCAAGCCGCAGGACGGGCGTATCTCCATGCGGCTGAAGGAACGCGAATACGACGTCCGCGTGGGCATCACCAGCACGGCGTTCGGCGAACGCGTCGTCATGCGGCTGTTGGACAAGAGCAACGTGATGCTGGGGCTGGATCGCCTGGGGGTTCCGGCGGAACAGGAGCAGATCATCCAGTCGCTGATCCGCAAGCCCCATGGCATGATTCTGGTCACAGGGCCGACCGGGAGCGGGAAGACCACGACCCTGTACTCGTGTCTGCAATCCATCAATGATCCGGCGCACAACATCATCACGATCGAAGATCCCATCGAATATTACCTGGAGGGGATTTCCCAAATCCCCGTCCGGCCCCGCGCCGGCGTGACTTTTGCCACGGGGCTCCGCAGCATCCTGCGCCAGGACCCCGACATCGTGATGGTGGGAGAAATTCGTGACGCCGAGACGGCGAAAATCTCGGTGCACGCGGCGCTCACCGGCCACCTCGTCTTTTCCACCCTGCACACCAACGATGCCGCCGGTTCGGTGGTGCGGCTGGTCGACATGGGCATCGAACCCTACTTCATCACCTCTTCGCTCATCGCGGCGGTCGGTCAGCGGTTGATGCGGCGGCTCTGCCCGGCGTGCAAGCAGTCCTTCCAAATTACGAAGGAGCTGACGACAGAACTCGGTCTCGCCAAGGGCGCCTCCGCCAAGCTGTATAAGCCGGTGGGGTGCTCGGAGTGCGATCATACCGGCTACCGGGGCCGGATGTCCGTGATGGAGATTTTCCGGATGACTGACACGATTCGCGACCTGGTGCTGGCCCACAAGCCTGCCACGGCCCTGCGGGATGCCGCCGTCGCCAGCGGGATGACGACCATTCAGGAAGCGGCGAAGACCCGGGTCCTTGACGGCACCACGACCGTCGAGGAACTGCGACGCGTGATCTATCTCGAAGAATAGAACTGATGCAGTCGCGCTGTCGCGCAGTCGGGCGGTCTAGCAGTGGTGCCAGCCAGCGGGTTCCGCGACCGCGCGACTACACGACCGCCGTAGTGATCCGCTAGAGATACGCGGTCAGATCGATGCCGGCCCTGATCGGGTCGATGCAATGCAAGACGCGCCGCTGGTCCTGGGCCATATCCACGAGGACCGGTTCCAGCACCGCCCCCTGCGCATCGCGGATGACCTTCAGCTGAGGCTGCAGGGCTTTCCCCTCGGTGGGACGGTACACCACGCCCACCTCACCAGACGACAGCCGCACCACGGATCCTACCGGGAAGCCTCCCACCGTGTTCAGGAAGAGCGCGGCCAATGTGGGATCAAACAGTTTACCGGCGCCGGTGACGATCGCGTGCATGGCTTGGTCAGGCAGCAGGGGCTTGCGGTAGGTCCGCCGGGCGGACGTGCTGGCATCGAAGAAGTCCCCGATCGCCACGATGCGGGTGAAGAGGTGTTGTTTCTTTGCCCACGGCAGCCGGGGATACCCCGACAAATCGTAGTTGAGATGGTGCTCCAGGGCCACGAGCATCGCGGTCTGGGCGAGTCCCTGCAGGTGTTGGACCATTCCTGCGCCATGGACGGTGTGGCGCTCGATCACCGACCGTTCGGTCGCGGTGACCCCGCCGGGCTTGCCGAGCAGCGACCGGGGGATGCTCATCTTACCGATGTCGTGGAGCAGGGCGGCAGTCCCCAGGGCCAGCAGCCCCGGCTCATCCAGGCCGATGCGCAACCCGAGCATCAACGACAGGACGGCGACGTCAACGCTGTGGTGACAGGTATCCTCATCATGCTGGTACAGGGCGGCGACTCCCAGGAGGGCGTGCCGGTCATGCAGGATGACGTTCACCATCGAGTTTCCCAGCAGCCGCGCGTTGCGCAGGTTCAGCGGAGCACCCTGCACGGCCTGATAGTTCAAGGCGTCCATCGTCCGCAGGCCGATGCGATATAATTCACGCGGGGCAAGGCCGGTGGCTTTCTGTTCGCCTTTCCCCAGTTCTTTAGGAGGGCCGGTCTTGATGAACTGCAGGCCGGCAGCGGCCACGGCGTCCCCGAGATGAGACTGCCTCCCCGCGGCAGCCAGCAACTCCACGAACCTCGTCGCCTCTTGGAGCGGCGCCCCCTGCAGAAATTCGACGCTGCCCACGTGGTTGGTCATCAGTTCTTCGAGAAGTCCGGGGGTCTGGAGGCTCTCTTCCAATAAGATGCGATTGCCGAGAAAGAAGGCGTCCTCATAGATATCGAATCGCACGGACCCTCGCGACTTCAGGATCACACCCAATCCGGCATGGAATTCGTGGAGCGACGCGGCGACCTGCGGGTGGCCCGGCAGGTACAACAGGAGGTTTTTCCGGGCGGCCTCCAGCAGACGCAGCAGCGCGCCCGGACGCTCAGCCAGAGCGGCCTGCGCACGCGGATGCCCAAACGACCCGGCCATCGGGGGATCGGGGGACGCAGTCATGCGGGACGCTGACGGCTCCTCTCCCAGTCCTCGACGATCCGGCGGGCAGCCTGGCGTACCGTCCTCCGGCCCTGACCAAAGACCCATCGAGTCCGGGCGATGCGGCGCAGCAGAGGCAGCGCACCATCCGCGCGCATCCGCGCCAGGGCCTTCATCGCCGCAACCTTTACCGCAATGGCGCCGGGAGTCCAGTCAGGCGAGCGTATGGCGTCCTGCATCCATGTCATGATCCGCTCGTCGTGCGCGACCTCGGCTCCTTCGATCAGGCTGTACTGAATCCGGGGGTCCGGATCACGGAAAAACTCGACCAGGGCGCCCCGGCTTTGATCGGATGGCATCTTTCGGAGCGCATCGATCGCCTCCCGCCGGACGAGGTATTCGGGATGGGCGGCCAGTCGCGCGAGATAGCCCGCCGCGGCGGGATCGCGCAGCTCCCCTAGACCGAAGACCAGGTCGCGCGCCAGATGGGGCGAGGCACCCGGGAGGCGAGATCCGATCAGGCCTGCCTGCCCGGCGCAGATCTTGGTCATGAGGTTGCACAACTCGACGCGTTGCGCGTCCGCGGGCCTGCGTTCCAGCATCCGGATGAGATGCGGGACGGTGTGGTCGCGCACGGCCACCAGCGCCTGGAGCAGGTCGTCAGACCCATCGGCGTGGGTCTGGAGTGCATCACGAACCAGGCGGTCCAGCAGACCCGCATTGAGGACGCGCGCGAGTTCGGCGTCAATTGCGCCCCGGTGTACATCCGCCCGTCCGCGCGCCTCCTGCAACATCGGCAGCGTGATGGTCAGCATGTCCATCTGCTGATTATCCGCCAGAAACGTCAGGTGCCCGGCCAGCGCTTTGGCCGTTTCCATGATCTCTTCCGGCCTCTCCTGGAGTCCGAGGAGGTTGATCTGGCCTTTGATCGCCTCGAGCGTGACGGCGCGCTCGGATGCCTCATTTCGGAGGACCCCGAGCGCCGCTTCGTCGCGGGGACCAAACGCGAGCAGCGACGGATCGACCGCGGCCCATACGTCCTTTTCAGGTCCTGCGGGCTGGAGCTGCACACCGCCTGGCGAAGCTGCGAACGATCCCAGCTTTGTGCCTCCAGCGTTCAGCGCGGTCCCGAGGAAGGCCGTGACTTCGGCGGCCTCGCCTTCCCGGAGGCGAAGGCTGGTTAGAAACTTTGTCAACCGGGCGGCCACGTCGCCCTGACCAACCGGACCCAGGACAATCAGGGCGATTTCCTGCCCCGTCAACTCACCCAAGATCGCTCTTCCGCTGCCTCCTTCTACCGCCTGGGAGAGCAGTTCTGGCGCCAGCGCGGCGCGGACGCCTGCATCCTGTTGCAACACGCCCTGGGCCAGACTCTGAAGGAGGATTTCTTGATCCTCAACGGGTTCGTCAAGAATCGCCCGGTCCAACGTTTCCAGCGCAATGAGGAGGTGCTCCACGTCAATCAGCTTCCCATCGGTCGACGTTCCGCCGGCGGCCTTTTGCACGCTGACCAGCAACGCGGCGGTGGCCGCGGGTCCGTCGCGAAGCATCGAGAACACCACGTCCCGTTGCTCTGGTGAAAGGCGGCGCGTTCGGATGAGGGCATCCACGATACCGGCTTCAGAGAGTGCATCCGCGCTCTCACTGAGAGCCATGGCTTTGATCGTGATGTGCGGAAGATCCTGGCTCAGGGCCAAGCGCTCCACACCGCCAGCGGATTCAATGACCTGTCGATCCTGCGCCAGAATGCTCAACAGCGCCCCGACCTCGCGATCGGTCACGCCGGGGAGGACCGCGATGGATGCCAGGTTCCGGACGTAGAGGAAGAATGCCAGCGTATTCATGCTCCCTTCGGACAGGGGGATCCCGTCGACAAGGAGTCTGTCCTTGTTCACCTGCAGCGCGACGGCCCCATAGCGCTGCAGGTACCCGCGTAAGGTGCCGGCGACATCCTGCACCGTCACTTGCGCGGAGGCGTGCGTCGCGGAGTATAGTTGAAAGGTTTTCAAGCCGGAGTGCACCCGGCGAAGCACCTTCTCCAGGAGTTGCCGCTGTGGCTGATCCATGCAGTTCGCCGCTCCAAGGCCCTCAGCGCGAGGGCCACAACCAGCCGTATCTGTAGGATTCCCCCGGCGCAGTCCACGGAGACCGTGGCGGGATACTGCTGGAGCCTCTTTGACAGTTCTCTGAACCTTGCTATAATACGCGCGAAGCAATGAGGGGGAGGAGTACCCGCTCGCCCTCCCAGCGAGGGAGATTCAGCGGTTGGAAGATCTCCTGATGCGGCGTCGCGGGGAAGGTCGCCCTCGAGCGAGCAACTGAAGCGGTCGCGCAGTCGCGGATCGGAAGCGTCGATAGACGTGATTGCTTGAGCGTGCGATTGCAAGGTTGTTAGGGCTGCGCCCGAGATAGCGCAAACGAGGAGCCGCTCCAGGCGAGTTGAAAAGTTGGAACGTTGGAGAGTTGGATCCAACTTTCCAGCTCTCGGACTTTTCAACTTCTGAAGGCGGAATGCGGGTGGTACCACGGAGCGCAAGCCCCGTCCTGACGAGGACGGGGTTATTTGTTTGGTGTGACTGCCGACTGGTGACTGCCGACTGCAGACTCAGCAACGAGGCGAATCATGGTGACCAAGACTCTGCCCACCACATACGATCCGCGCCAGATCGAGATGGCGCGTTACAAAATGTGGATGGCCGCCGGGTACTTTCACGCCGCGGTCGATCCGTCGCGGCAGCCGTTCGTCATCATGCTCCCGCTGCCCAATGTCACCGGCGAGTTGCACATCGGCCATGCCTCGACCTTCTCCATCCAGGATGTGCTGATTCGGTGGCGACGCATGCAAGGCCGGAACGCACTGTGGCAGCCCGGCACCGATCACGCCGGCATCGCGACCCAGAACGTCGTGGAGCGAGAGATTGCCAAGGACGGGCTAACGCTGCAGCAGCTGGGGCGCGAGAAGTTCGAGCAGCGGGTGTGGCGGTGGAAAGACCAATACGGCGACATCATTGTCGAGCAACTCAAACGTATGGGATTTTCCTGTGACTGGGACCGCTTCGTCTTCACGCTGGATCCCTCCTATTCCGGCGCGGTCATTGAAGCCTTCGTGCGCCTGTACAACCAAGGACTCATCTACCGCGGCAAGCGCATGGTGAACTGGTGTCCGCGAGACGGCAGCGCCATCTCCGACCTGGAGGTGGAGTACGAGGAGGTGGAGACGCAATTGTGGTACGTGCGGTACCCCGGCGCAGATGGGGGTCCCGGTATCACCATCGCCACCCAGCGGCCGGAGACGATTCTCGCCGACGTGGCCGTCGCGGTGCATCCGGACGATGACCGGTATCGCCGGCTGGTGGGCACGCATGTGATGGTGCCGCTCGCGAACCGGCGGGTCCCCATCATCGCCGACCGCCGGGTGGATGCAGAGTTCGGCACGGGCGCTTTGAAGATCACGCCCGGGCACGACCCTCTGGACCACGAGATCGGCGCCGACCATCGTCTGCCGGTGCTGGTCGTCCTCGATCCGAAGGGCCGGCTTACGCCAGACACCGGGAAGTACGCGGGGATGGATCGCTTCGCCGCGCGACAGCTGATGGGCGAAGACCTCATGGGACCGGACCAGCATCGGTCATTACGACCGCTGCCAAGCCGTGATCGAACCATACATCAGCGATCAGTGGTTCTGCGAGATGGCGCAGATGGCGGGGCGGGCGGCAGCCGCGATCCGCTCCGGGCGGGTGCGCTTCCACCACGAGCGGTGGGCAAAAGTCGTGTTGCACTTCCTCGACAATATCCGGCCCTGGACGATCTCTCGACAGTTGTGGTGGGGGCATCGCATCCCGGTGTGGCAGTGCGATGCCTGCGCGGCGCGCGTGGCCTCTCAGTCCGCCCCCCAGCGCTGCCCAACCTGTGGCGGCAAGGCCCTGACCCAAGATCCCGACGTGCTGGACACGTGGTTTAGCTCGGGCCTCTGGCCGTTTTCGACTTTGGGCTGGCCCCGGGAGACGCCCGATCTGCGCTACTTCTACCCGGGCCACGCGCTGGTCACGGCGAACGAGATCCTCTTCCTGTGGATCGCCCGCATGATCATGTTGGGGCTGCACTTCATGGACGACATCCCGTTCACCGACGTGTATGTGGCTCCGACGGTCCTGACGCTAGAGGGCCGCCGGATGAGCAAGTCGCTAGGCACGGGGATCGATCCGTTGGAGATGGCGGACGGACGCGGGTAT
>VBAL01000308.1:1287-2558 GCA_005888595.1 Candidatus Segetimicrobium genomatis | reverse complement strand
ACGCTCACCGCCTCCGCGCCCATTCGCCTGTCTGCGAGCAGCACGCTGACGGTGATCGGTCCGAGCATCACCGGATTTACGCCGGCGCAAGGTCCGGTCGGCACCACCGTGACGATCACCGGGCAAAACTTCGATGCGGTGCCTGCTAACAATCAAGTCCGCTTCAACGGGGTCGCGGCTGTCATCGCCTCCGCCACGACCACGTCGATCACCACCACGGTCCCGCAAGGCGCCACGACCGGGCCTATCACGGTCACGACCCCGATAGCCACGGCGACCAGCAGCGCGTCGTTTACCGTCACCCCGAGCCAAGACTTCACCGTGACCGCGACGCCCTCCAGCGTACTCTCGCTCCCGGGGAGCAGCGTCGCATACAGCGTCACCCTCGTTCCTCAAGGGACCTTCAGCCAACTGGCGGCGCTGAGCGTGACGAATCTTCCCCCCGGCGCCAGCGCCGTGTTCACCCCGCCCTATATCAGCCCGAACGGCTCGGCCTTGCTGACGGTCACGACGACGGCCGCGACGCCGGTGGGCTCAAGGACGCTGGAAGTTCTCGCGACTGCGACGCGCGAAGGGGTCACCGTCACCCGGACAGCCGCGGTGGGTCTCAACGTGCAGGCGTCGGGTCAGACGGTGCTGGTAGGGCAGGTGCTGGATGACGAGGAAAAGCCGCTGGCGGGGGTCAGCATCAAACTCGGCGGCAGCACGCTGACGACGCTCGGTGTGACAGACGCCGCCGGGAATTTCTTCGTTCCAAACATGCCGACAGGCACGCACGTGGTCCTAGTTGACGGCTCGACGGCGAACACGGCCGAGTTCACCTATCCCTCGGTCCCGCTGACATTGACGATTCAGTCGGGCGTGGTAAATACGTTGGGGTTCACGCCTTTTCTCCACCCGACGCCGACCTCCAAGTTGATGCCTATCACGGCGGGGCAGACCACCGTGCTGACCAATCCGGACCTGCCCGGCTTCAAGATGACCATTCCGGCCGGGGTCCAGATCATCGGCTGGGACGGGCAGCCCAACACGCGGGTCGGCGTGACGGCGATGGCCGTGGACCGCTCGTCGCTACCGCCGATCCCGGCTGGTCAGACCTCGCGAGTGATCTACCTCTTCTCCTTCGGCAAGCTGGGCGGCGGGCTGCCCACGGGCAACGTCCCGGTGGACACGCCGAACGACGTCGGCGGGCTGCCCGGCGATAAGATCGATCTGTACTTCTTCAACGAAGCGCCGGATGGGACTGCGCCCAACCAGTGGGAGAAGTACGG
>VBAL01000308.1:0-1246 GCA_005888595.1 Candidatus Segetimicrobium genomatis | reverse complement strand
GGACATCAACCCGGCGACAGGCAAGCAGTACGGCATGCCGCGATTCTGTTGCGGGGGGCGGCGGAATGTGCCAACGGCGCCTCCTGTTACAGGGCCTCCCAGTGGGCCGACCGGCGCGGGCCAACCGGGCGGCGAGCCGGTGGACGTGGCGACGGGGTTCTTTGGACTGACCAAGACAGATCTCGTGTTGCCGGGGCTCGTCCCGTTGCAAGTGAATCGGACCTATCGGACCAATCTTACGGGTGTTGGTCCATTCGGTGTCGGGACAAGCTCGTCCTACGACATCTTTCTTCTACCGCCGCCCAACGGCTCTGCTGACGCTCTGGTGCTATTTACGCCGGGCAACCACCAGGACCTGTTCTCCCGGCAGCCGGATGGGACCTTTACGACCGCCGCCTCGCCGGCCTTACAGGGCGCCGTCGTTACAACGAGCGGCAGCACGCGAGTGCTCACGTTCAGAGACAAGACGAGATGGACCTTCAACTCCAGTAACGTGCTGTTGACCAGCCAGATCGGGCGGTTGATCAGCCAGACCGACCGCAATGGGAATACTGTCACCATCGCCCGAGACAGTCAGGGACGTGTGACTCAGTTGACCGAGCCGACAGGGCGAAAGCTGACGGTGAGTTACAGCGACGGCTCCCCGCGCATTGCCACGATCCAGGATTCGATCGGGCGGACGGTGTCTTATAGCTACGACGGCAGCGGCCGCTTGGCCAGCGTGACCGATCCGGCGGGGGGTGTGACCCAGTACTCCTATGACGCCGCAAATCGGATGCTGACGATCACGGACGCACGCGGCATCCTCTTCTTGACAAACGAGTATGACGCCAACGGAAGAGTCACGAAGCAGACGCAAGCCGACGGGGGCGTCTTTACGTTCGCCTACCAGGTGGCCGGAACCTTCGTCACGAATGCCACGGTCACCGATCCCAGAGGGAACACCACCACCTATCGGTTCAATGGGTCCAGCTTCCCGCTCCGCGCCACCGACGCGCTGGGACAGCCTACCACCTTCACCCGAACCCTGGCGACGAACCAGCTTGCGGCGACGACGGATGTTCTGGGGCGGGCCACCCGGTTCACCTACGATGCCAATGGCAACACGACCTCGATCAAAGACCCGCAAGGCAACTTTACCCTGTTCGAGTACGACCTCGGCATCAACCGTCTGACGAAGCTCACGGACGCCCTCAATCAGGCGACGGCATTCACTTACGACACGAAAGGGAACTTGAAGACGACG
>VBAL01000307.1 GCA_005888595.1 Candidatus Segetimicrobium genomatis | reverse complement strand
AGGGGACGTGAGCAGCAGTCTCTGGCGTGAATAGGGAGGGCAAGGGAGTGCCGTGCCAATATGCGGCGAGCGCTTGGCGCAGCCAGGGCTCTAACTCTAGCCCCTGCTTGCGCAGCGTTTGCGTGAGGCTCATCCAATGAGCGAAAGCCACCTCGCCCACCTCCGAGCGGGTCTGCAAACTGCGCTTACGCAGCAGCACGGCCGGGCGCAAATCGCGTTCGGCCCGATTGTTGTCAGGCGCGACCTCAGGGTGGTCCAGAAACGTGAGGTAGGCCGCAAACTCCTGCTGCAACCGCGTCTGCAGCCGTTTGAGCTCCGTGTCCTCCGTATAGCGGGGACAGCGCATCAACCGCCCCAGCCGCTGACAGATGACCCGCCGGGCCTGGGGCCCTTGGGGGCCCGCACGACTTTGGGCCTCTATCGCAGCCTTATAAATCGCTACCAGGCGGTCCCGAAACTCCGCGCGCGCGGCACTGGGAGCGACCTCCGCCACCCGTTTCGCGTCGCGGATCAGATGCGCCCAGCACCATTGGTGGAGGAGCCAGGTGCAGGCTCGGTAGGCGCTGTAGAAGTCGCTCACCACGATGCGGGTCTCCTGGCCCAACATCTCTACGATCACCTGATGGGAGCGGCGGGCATCGACCCGAAACCACGAGAAGGCCGCGGTTGCCACCAGCCACACATAGTGCAGCACCCCCTCAGTCCACCACGTCGTTTCGTCCATATGCAGCACGGGGCTTTGCTGGGCCATGGCCTGCAGTTCCTGCTCCGCCCCCGCCGTGCGCTGGGCCGTGCGGGTGCAGATCTGCGCGATCGCGCCGGTACTCAAGGGAAACTCGCAGTGCTGGGCCAGGTAGGCCGCAATCTGCCCGTAGCTCAGCCCATACTCGTAGTGCAGCGAGACCACCAAGGCATGCACCCCGATGTCCAGCTTGGGCGCGGGCCCCAACTCCGCCGGCAAGGGGGCGACCCCCTCACGGGCGCAGCCCGGACAGAAGTACCCGTACCGCCGATGGGCCACCACGCGGCGCCGCGCAGGCACTACCTCCTCGACATAGTGGGTCTTGACGACCCCGGTAGGAACGACGGGCTGGCTGCACCCCGGACAGTGCCGCAGGCTGTGATGCACCTCACCGGATAGGGGCGGCCGCTGCCGCCATGCCCCCGCTTGCGCCCGGGCTGCGTGTTGCTCGCGCCCTTGCCTCCCCGGCGGGCCCGGCGCGGGCGCACCCGGTGGCCGCGCTTCCACTCCTCCAGCTCGCGCTGCAACTGCTCCACCTGCCTGTGCAACTGGGCGTTGGCGTCCTCCTGCTGCTGGAGACGTTCGCGCAGCTGGACATTTTCGCGCTCCAGCTCCTGGATGCGGGTACGAGCGTCCATGATCAGAAAGTACCAATCACAAATGGAGAGCTTTGTCTACCCAACTAAAGTGATACGTTTTTCCTTACTCCTGCGGACCGAGGTGTGGGGCCTACGCCTAATCGCTCTTGGTGTTGGCGCGCTCAATAAAAAGTGATGTTTCAAGACCTGACCCTAATCCCGCTAATATTTCAAGACTTGACCCTACCCCCCACTCAGACTGGCGCACGAGCGGATCGTCGGTGATGAAGAATGGAGCACAGGGTTCGTACATGAGCCTAAAGTGATGTTTCAAGACCTGACCCTAACTCTTTCTAACTCCCGGTTTCCTCTCTCCTGACTCTGGCCTTCAATTCCCACCAATCGGGGTAATCTCGAAGGCGAACTCTTGTTTGTACCAACC
>VBAL01000305.1 GCA_005888595.1 Candidatus Segetimicrobium genomatis | reverse complement strand
GGTCCGCTCGCTGCAACAGCGTCTGTGGGATCCTCAGGCCGAGCGCCTTCGCGGTCTTCATGTTGATCACCAGCTCGAACTTCGTGGGCTGCTCGATGGGCAGGTCGGCGGGCTTGGCGCCCTTGAGGATCTTGTCGACCAAGACGGCTCCGCGCGGCCACAGATCCACTGTGTTCGGCCCATAACTCATCATGCCGCCGGCCAGAGCCGGTTCGGAGACGAGGATGCTCGGTATTCGTTCTGTGTGACGAAGTCCACGATCTGCTTTCCATGCTGAATGGTCAGACCATCCTCGATTAAGAGAAGCCCGGCCGGACGCTCTCGGGCCATCGCAGCAAAAACGCGCTCGAAGTCTGTTGGGCCTCGCACTGCCTGGGATTGAAGGGTCACTGCCAATGCACGGGCGGCGTCCTGCGCTTCCCTCCAAAGCGGCACGTTCGCCGGATTAGGGGTTCATCACTATTGGATGATCTCGTCGGATCGCACGAGGAGTGACTGGGGGATGGTCAGCCCGAGGGCCTTCGCGGTCTTGAGGTTGATGACCAGCTCGAACTTGGTGGGCTGCTCGACGGGAAGATCGCTGGGCTTCGCGCCCTTGAGGATCTTGTCGACGAAGTAGGCAGCGCGGCGGTACATGTCCTCAACGCTGGGCCCGTAGCCGAGTAGAAGTCCCGCCTCTGCGAACCACGGTGCGCCGATCGTGGGTAGCCGGTGCTCAACTGCGAGGGCAGCAATCGCAGCGGCATGAGCCCTGAGCGCCGGCGTGTTCTCCACCACGATCGCGTGCGCACCATGCTGGGCCACGTGCAAGAACGCGTGGGTGGGATCCTTAGGCTCCACCACGAATTTCTTGAGTTCGAGCCCGAGCGAGCGCGCGGCGGCGGTCTGTTCTTGCTCTAAAGACTCATCGACATCCTCCGGCCCGCTGCTAGCAGCCCGCAACTGGACAATCCGGGACACCGTCGGCGCGACCTGCTTGAGCAGGTCCAATTGCTTCGTCATCAGGTCGGCCGGCTGGATGGAAAGGCCGGTCATATTGCCACCGGGGCGTGAGAGGCTCGTCACGATCCCGCCCCGCACCGGGTCACCCGCTGTCGCAAAGACGAGGGGAATCGTGGCGGTTGCCTGTTTCGCCGCTCGCGATCCGGCCGTGCCATGGGTGACAATTAGATCGACTTTGAGGCGGACGAGATCGGTGGCCAGACTTGGTAGACGGCCTAATCGCCCCTCGGCCCAGCGGTATTCGATAAAGAGATTCGCACCCTCCTGGTATCCAGCATCACGGAGTCCTTGTCTCAGCGCCGCGATCTGGCTGGAATAGTCCGACGGGCTCGTCTGGCCAAGGAAACCGATCCTGTAGACTCGCTGCGCCTGCTGCGCCACCGGCAGCCCTACAACCCCTCACGTCTCCTCGTCGCGCCGGCGACGATTGGGTCTTGACATCTCATGGGATGTCTCGGTGGAGGATGGCCGGCGGGGAGTCTAGCAGACGACGACTGCTGCGCGGAGGAGTTGGCCGCGTGGGTCGAGCATGCGGTCAGGGTGTGTGCGCCGGGAGGCGGTAGAGGCGAAGCGCGTTCTCGCGTCCGACGAGTTGCGCAAGGTCGGCCGGTAGCGCATCGATGAACTCCCGCGCTCGTTCCAGCCGTTCGGTGTTCTCTCCGAAGAACTGGTCGCTTCCGATGACGAAGCGGTCGGGGAACGCCCGAAGCATCGCGAGCCAGCCGGGCCGCACGGCGCCCTGGCCCATCGGCTTTGTGCCAGGGAATCCTGCCGAGTCAATCTTGATGCTCATGGACAGGTTAGGGTGCCGGTCGAGCAGGCTCCGCATGAGCGGGACCCTGCGTTCGCCCGTGAGATCCCAGCCGGCGTGCGCCCAGACGACCTTCGCCTCCCGGTTGTGGTCGAGCAAACGCTCGAACGCCGCGATGTTGGCGTGAAGCTCCGCGGGGCTTGGTCCGAGTCTCGCGGGCGGCATCGGCATGTCCACGGGCACCGCCTCCATATGGATGTCGATGACCATCCCGCGCTCCGCCGCGATGTCAGCCNNNNGGGCGAGTCGACTCGTAGGGATGCTGACCACGTCCCGACGAGAAGTGCTCGATGGCGATTTCCCCGAAGCCCACGGCGCCGTCGCCCGCGATCGCCTCCGCCTCTTTGCGAAAGTCGCGAATGACGCTAGCCCCGACGTTGTCAGGCGATGTGCCCTGAATCATCGGGTTCAAGGACTCGCCGCCGGCGACCATGGCCAGCCGGCCCCCGCCGTCGCGGAGCATGCCCTTGATCTCGCGGCGACCGTAGATGCCGGAATGCCCGTCGGGAAACGGTGGCGGTAGTAACACCATCTGCTCGACCGCGAACTCGTCCATTAGTTGCAGGAGTCCGGATGCCGAGACGACCGCACCCCTGCGGCGCAGGCTGCGCAGCGGATGAGCGTGCGTGTCGACAATCGCCACGCGGCCATCCCGCGCCACGCGGCTATCCCGAAGCCCTCCCGGCGCCTTGGCGGCACACGACTCGAGCGTGAGACCGACAGCGACGATGATCGCGAGGCTGATCAGCCGCATGGGCACATCGATTCGCCGGACGGCTCCGGGCAGTCTAGCTTGGGGTCCACTTGATGAACCCTCGAACGTTCATTGAGAAGAAGCCCAGATTCGCGAT
>VBAL01000304.1:853-2257 GCA_005888595.1 Candidatus Segetimicrobium genomatis | reverse complement strand
GTCCGAAACGGGACCACGAGCCATCGCGCGTCCCCGGGGCTTCTGGTAGACAGCCACCAGGGACCCCGAGGCCGCTCGGGGTATGTCGAGCGCCCAATGCCCCTCGCCTCGTCCATCCGCTGGACGCCGACTGGCGAGGCGGCGCGAGGGGACCCACCGTTCAGCATCTTCATCACACAACGGGCGCTCGTGGCGGTGCACGATCACCTGGTCGCAGGGCCGACCAGGTGCGGCTTCCTGACCGGTGGCCTGTTGCATTGCCCAGAGGCTGAGCAGCCCTACGTTCTCATCGATTCCACCATCTGGCTCCCTGGGCTGAACGTGGGCCATGACGCGAAAAGGCTGATCGCGCAAGGCTGGTCGCTGGCCGATGAGGAGCTGCGGGCCACGAGGCGCCACCTGGTGGGGTGGTACAATGGCCATCCGGCCGCAGGCACCACGCTGTCGCGCGGCGATGCGGATGCGCACCTGACGTTTTTCGATCGTCCCTGGCACGTCGCGTTGGTCGTGGCCGGAGATGATCCCACAGGGGGGTTCTTCTGCCGCACCACGAGCCAAGAGTGGGCGAGCGAGCATCTTCCATTTTACGAGGTGTTAGACGGCGAGGCACCCCCACCGGACACACCGAAGACCACAGTCGTGTCTTGGAGGAATTACCGCACCGAGGAAGAGGTGATCGCCGCGAGCGATGTGGCGCTGGTCGCTGGGCAGGGGACGCAGACACGGGTCCTCTTTCCCGACGAGTTCGATGAGGAGCCAGTCCCGACATCGCCGCAGCAGCTTCACCGATTCCGGCGCGTGGCGCGGTACGGCTTGTACGGGCTCGCAGGTTTGGTGCCTGCCCTGGGGCTGTTCGGATTGTACCTCGCGCGCGGCGCCGAATCGTCCCACGGCCGCTCGCCGACAGCTGAACCGGCGGCGCAACCGGCGGCGCAGCTCGGAGCATCCGACCGGCTCGACCCCCTGGCCGATACCGTCGCCCTCGCCACGGCCGCCTTCGACCTCCGTGCACGCCTATTCCAAAGCCGCCGGATGGCCTGCTCCGACCTGGCCCGCGGTCTGACAGACGTAGAACAGCGCTGGATGGCCTACAACATGGTGCACCGGGGTGCTCCGGTGTCCAGGGATTCCGCGCGCGGCGCCCGAGACCAGTCGTTGTACGCCGATGTTGACGCGGTGGAGCGCAAGTTCGAGCGCTCGACGTGCCCGCGGCCGTGAAGCGGCTCGTCCTCTGCCTGCTCGTGCTTGGGCTGCCGAGCCGCCTCACCGCACAAGGCTCGGAACCGTTGCGCAAGACGGACCTCGTTCGTCTGCTCTCGAGCGTGCTGATCGCCAAGGGAGAGATCGCGGACCTGATCCGCCGGAACTGTCTCGCCTTTCGCCCGACTGAGCGAGATTGGGCCG
>VBAL01000304.1:0-808 GCA_005888595.1 Candidatus Segetimicrobium genomatis | reverse complement strand
GTCGGCGGCTGCACGGCGCGGGCGGCGCCGCCCCGCCCTGGCCCAACGACTGGACCACCCAGTGCGTCTCCACCACGCCTTGCCCCAGCCGGCCTTGAGGCGGTCCCACTGGCCAGCCTCGTGACCGTGCCGGCGGGGAGCGAGGCGGTCCTTCGGGTCCAAGCACGTCGAGGTGACACGCCGGAGGGCGGTGTGAGGCTCGTCCTCCGGGGCGGCTCAGGGGCCGCGGGCGGGTTGGCTCGCAGTATCGAGGCGGTTACGAGTGACAGCGGTCTCGCGGTATTTCGAGCGTCGGCCGGGCGGGAGGCGCAGACATACCGGCTGGAGGTGCTCACCGGTGGGAGTGAACTGCTGCCGGGGCGGCCGGTGATCACACTCACCGTGGTCGCTGCCGCTCCTACCGGGGCCGACGTCCAGCCGCTGCGGCTTGACCTCGGTCGGGAGGAGGGGCCGTTCGCAGTTCAAGTGGCGGTCCGGGACTCCTTCGGGAACCCGGTCACGCACGAACCTGTAGAGCTGCAGCCCCAAAGCGCCAACATGGGTGTCGCCCCGGACACACGCTCCACCGATTCGCTGGGCGGACGACCTTCACTATCCCGTCGGCGGCGCTGCGACGGCCCGGGCGGATCGCCGTTCGCGTGCGCGGGCAACTGCTGGGCTCGATCGAGGCCTTTCTCACCGGCCCCCTCTCGAGGGCGAGGAGCGGATTCATAGTTGGCGGCGGGCGACGCGGCCTCGCGGGCTGGAGCCTCCCGGAGCCTCTCGTCTTTCAGGCGCGCGCACCGTCGGGGCGGCCCCTCCCCGGCAG
>VBAL01000300.1 GCA_005888595.1 Candidatus Segetimicrobium genomatis | reverse complement strand
TCGGCATGAAATCACGAGACGGCGTGCACCTGACCCAAGCCCTCCGCGCCGAACCGGGAGGGAATTATTATTTCCGGACGAGCCCGAGGGGCCTGGACCGCACCACGGAGGCCGAGGGGCGCGCGCTTGTCGAGCTCAGCAAGCCGGTCGAGGTGCAGCTGGACTGATACATGCGCGATTTCGACGCTGGCTTGGCGAGATTCGGGCGGACGAGCAGAAGACCCGACAGGTCGTTCTGAACCCTGCTGTCGAGGGCGATCAAGTTAACGCCGGAGAGCGGCCGGATCGAGGTGCGGGCGGTGCCGATGGATGGGCTCGAGGAGGTATCCGTCAGCGAGGACCGGGTTGGGGCTCACTCTGTGCGGCAAGTTCATCGAACTCCACGGCGGGCAGATCTGGGTCCAGAGTCAGGTGGGCCAGGGTTCGACGTTCACGTTCACGATTCCGGTCATCGGGGAGAGTGAGCCAATTTGGGTCACGCCCCAGAGATGCCGAGCCGGATCTGCTCCGGACGGCGGGCTGAATTGAGCGGTCCTTGAGCGACCGGGCGCGCGTAGCTGTTCTCATTCGCCCAGAATCTCCCGCCGACCTCGCCGCCATTCGCTCTCTGACCACGCGGGCGTTTGCCGGTCTTTCTTTCAGCGACGGAACCGAACCGCGAGTCATCGACTCGTTGCGCGAGGCCAAGGCGCTCGCCTTGTCGCTCGTCGCCGTGGTCGACGAGCAGATTGTTGGCCACATCGCATTCTCCAAGGTTGGACCCAATGTGCTGCGGGGTTGGTTTGCGCTTGGTCCGATCTCCGTGGAGCCCTCGTTTCAGCGGCGTGGGGTCGGCAAGCAGCTGGTCGAGGCGGGCCTTCAAGATTTGCGAGCGCGCGGCGCAAAGGGCTGTGTGCTCGTTGGCGATCATCGCTACTACCACCGCTTTGGATTCTCTCCCGCGCCGTCGGTCGCCCCGCCGGGCTATCCGGCCGAGCATTTTCACGTGCTCCCGTTCGACGCATCACTTCCACTCGTCCAGGTCGCCTTCCATGCCGCCTTCTCCACCGGCGGCTGATGGTTCACGTCTGCTAGACTCCCGCCAGACATCCTCACCGAGGTGCCCATGCGGCGGATCGGGTTCGCGGTCGTTCTCGCGGTCAGCGTAATTCTTGCGTCCCTCGCCGCCGAGGCGCAACAACAGGTGGAGAAGGTCCACCGCGTAGGGTTTTTGGGAATCACCCCACCCACTGACGACCCCGACGGCCGCACCGATCATTTTCTACAGGAAGCGGACGCCACTGCAGCGGCCATCTTCGTGCTGGAGGCTGACATGAACATCGTCGCCGCCCTTTTCTTCACGCTGCTCTTCTTACCGGTCGGCTCTGACGCTCAGCAGGTGACCCGAGTCCCCCGAGTAGGGTGGATGTGGACGGGCTCAATGCGAGACCTGGGGTACGTCGAAGGGCAGAGCTTCAGCCTCGACACCCAGTACACTGATGGCAAGAACGAGGTGCTGCCGGAACTCGCGACGGCACTCGTCCGCGCACAGGCCGACGTAATCGTGGCGGGGCCGGCACCTGCGCTACTCGCCGCCAAGCAGGCGACAACAAGTATCCCGATCATTATGACCCTCGGTGCCGACCCCGGCGCGTTTGGAGCCACCGCCGGTAACATCACCGGCCTGACCGAAGTCGCGCCTCAACTCACTGGTAAGCGGCTCGCGCTCCTGAAAGAGATTGCGCCTTCGCTGAGGCGGGTCGTCATTCTCTGGCAACCAGGGAGCCTTCGTGACGAGACGTTGAAGCAGACACTCACGGAAACGGAAGCCGAAGCCCGGCCCATGGGAGTGAGTGTGAAGGTTGTTGAGGCGCGAGTTGTCGGCGACTTCGACGCTGCTTTTTCAGCGATAGCGTCAGAACAGGCTGAAGGCCTGATCGTCCTCGTGAGCCCGATGTTCAACGTGCAGCGCAAGCAGATCATCGACCGAGCCGCGATGAGCCGGATACCCACCATCTACGAGTGGAAGGAATTCGTACAGAGCGGGGGTCT
>VBAL01000299.1:3078-3927 GCA_005888595.1 Candidatus Segetimicrobium genomatis | reverse complement strand
GGGAGAGCCCACGACGCGGCGCGAGCGGCTTCTGGCCGTTCCGCAGCCGGTGGAACATGGCCACCATCGTCGGCAACTGCGCGATCAGCCGCACCGCCTTGCGGTACTCGGCGGCGGCCGAGTTGTCGTGGCGATCCGGGTCCCCGAACACCGAGGCGCTCACCGCGGTCCGCAGCACGTTCATCGGATTCGCGCTGAGCGGCGCGTCTTTGATGACACGCTGCACGACCTTGTCCAGCTTCTGGGCCGCTTTGAGCTGGGCCGCGAATGTTTTGAGCTGCTCGCGCGTCGGCAGGTCGCCCTTGAGGAGCAGATAGGCCGTCTCCTCGAAGGTCGAGTGGTCGGCCAGGTCGTGGATGTCGTAGCCGCGGTAGATGAGCCGGCCTTCCTCGCCGAACACGTAACAAATGGCCGACTCGTTGGCTACGACCCCTTCCAGGCCCCGGGACAGCGCGGTTTCAGCAGCGGTGGGCATAGGTCGGGAACACCAATTCGAAGTTGAGGTAAATGCTCTAGACGGTGCAGTCTACCTAGCCCGGGGCGGGTTGCGCCAGCCGCGGGTGTACGCGTACACTTGAGGCCCGATGCGACGCGGATCGCTGTTGCCGACTCTCGTACTGGCCGCGGGCACCTGGCTCGCCGCCGGGCCGGGCGGCGTGACGCTGCGGGCGATCGCCGCCTGCCGGCACCACGCCGCCGCGCACGCATCGCACGCCGGGCACCATACCGAGTTGCCGCCCGGCACGCCGTGCTGGTGCGACGAGATGACCGGCGGCGGTGACGCGCTGCTGGCACCCGCCCTGCCGGCTCCGACGGTGGTCGCACCGATCACCGAGGCGGTGATCGCTG
>VBAL01000299.1:1611-3036 GCA_005888595.1 Candidatus Segetimicrobium genomatis | reverse complement strand
TCCACCCCCTCCGAACCCGCTCGCCTGACGGGCGCGACGCCGCTCACAGTTCCCACAACCGTTCGGAGGAGTCCTTATGCACAGTGCGCTGGTGTGCGCGCTGTCCTGCGCCATTGCGGCGACAGCCGCGTCGCAGGAGCGCCAGGTGACGTTCGAAGAGCCCCAGCCGGTCACGATCACCGGCTTCGCCGTGGGCCGCGCGGACTTGGACCGCGCCGCCCGCAGCAGCTCGTTCTCGGCCGGTAAGCTGGCCGTGAGCTTCTTCAAACCGGTCGGGGATGCCTACGTGTTCGGGCAGCTCACCACCGCCCTCCAAGACGGGGTGTCCTCGACGGAGATCGACAACCTCATCGTGAGCTGGACGCCCCACACGGCGACGCGCTGGACCGCCGCGTTCGGTCGGTTCGACGCGCCGATCGGCTTCGAGCGGGACGACGAGCCGCTCAACTTCGTCCCGACTTCTTCCTTCAACTTCGAGCTTGCCCGGCCGTCCAAGCTGACCGGCGCCATCATGCGCTTCACCGCCTCGCCCACGGTCGAGCTCGTCGCCGCTGTGGCCAACGGCTGGAACGTCGCCGTGGACAACAATCGCAACAAGACCGGCCTGCTCCGCGCGCAGTGGATCTCACGGCCGGGCCTCACAGTGGCCGTGACGGGCGTATACGGCCCCGAGCGGGACAGCACGAGCGGGCATCTGCGGGCGCTGCTCTCGAACGATGTCACCTTGGAGATCGGCCGTGTCATCGTCGGCACCGAGTTGAACCTCGGCCGGGAGGGCGCAGTGCCGGGAGTCGACCTCTCGTGGACGGGGGCGGCGGCCACCGGGTTCGCGCGCCTGGGCCGGCAGTGGGGTCTCACCGCACGCTACGAGTACCTCGATGATCGCCATGGCGCTCTCGGCGCCGGGACCATCTTGCAGTCGCTCACGATGGGCCCGATGTGGTTCTTCCGCAGTGCGCAGGAGGGAATCTTCAGCAACATCGAGCACACCACGTTTCATCTGCCCCAGGTGGGGATCCGGGCGGCCGTGCGGCTCGACGACGCGCGCTCCCCCTTCTTCAAAGACTCTGGAGCCTCACTCCAGCGCACCAACACCCGCGCGGTGATCGAGTTGGTATACCTCTTCTAAGGAGCGAAGATGCTCTACGATCTGCGGCGGGCGAACGTGTCGGTGAAGTGGCTGGTCACCTGCCTGCTCGCCACTTTCGGCGTCGCCTACCTGTTCGGCGGATGGATGGTCGGGCTCTACGCCGGGTTCACGCCTGGGAAGGTGGCCGCGACGTACGCCGGTCCGGAAATGGCAATGCCCATGCCGCCGGAATCGACGTTGGTGGTGGAGCATCCTATGACCATGAGCGCCTTCGGCGAATCGGACGTGCACCAAGTAGACGAAAATCTGTTGATCCAGGACACCCACGTGCACGT
>VBAL01000299.1:0-1419 GCA_005888595.1 Candidatus Segetimicrobium genomatis | reverse complement strand
ATGTGGCAAATGTGGCCGCGAAAGAGAGGAGGCACGGCATGAGCTGGCTCATTCGCGCCGCCGTCGCCGGTGCGCTCCTGCATATCACCCCGACGGTGATTCTCGAAAAGCGCCCCGAGGCGGCGACGCGCCTCGCCCCCGGGGCGGATGCGTTCTTCGCCCGTGAGGTGCACCTCAGCGACCCCGACGCCCACAAGCTCCACGAAGCGGTCGACTGGAGCCCCGAGGACGGACTGCTCACGTTCTACACCGGCAAGCGCGGCGCAAACGTGGTAAGCGCGTTCCTGTTCGTACGGGTCGATACACCGCATGGCCCGATCGAGGTCGCGGTCGGCTTCGACCCGGCCGGAGCGGTCCGCGGAGTCGAAATCACCAAGGCGACCGTGGAGACCAAGCCGTGGGTGCTCGAGGCTCTGCGCGCAGGTCTCACCGACGCGTATCGGGGCCTGAAGCCGGGCCAGACGCCCGGGGGCGCCTCCAGAGTCCGGGACAAGGTCGGCCAGCTGCCGGCGTACATTGCTGGAGAAATCGATAAAGGGGTGGCGCGGGCCTTGGCGGCCTACGGGGCGTTCTACAGATAGGACGAGACGCGCTAGCTGACCTGGCGTGAGAGGTAGGGGTCGCTCCAACCCACCTCGAAGAACCCGTTGCACTTGGGGCAGCGCAGCGACTGCGGGTGGTTGATCAGCTGCGCGCGCTCGCGGCACCCCGGACACACCCCGTACTCCGGGCCCCACCCCAGCGGCAGCCGCGGGGACTTGCGGGGGCGCGGCACGACGGCCCAGCGCAGCGCCGGCTGGGCGACCACCTCGAGGTGGTCGCGCGGGATGGGGATTTGCCGGCCCTTGACGTCGACGGTCACTTCGCGGGGGGTCAGCTGCAGCACGCGGTACCACGCCCCGCGACGGATCGGCTCGTCGACGTCGACGTTGAGGCGGGAAACGGCAACCGGCCAATTCTGGTGCCCGGCGCGGCGTTCGTCAACACGGCCAGGCCCCAAGCGATGGGCACGACGCCGACTCGATTGCGGCGTCCTACTCGATTGCGGCGTCCTATATGAAGAGCGACGAGTGGCGGGCGGGTAACGGGCCGATGCGCACTCTGCACCGGCTGGAGGAGTTATTGCGGGTGAATCAGGGCGCGCAGAAAATGCACCCCGAGAAGGCGCTGCTCCTCGATCCGCTCCGCGGGCGTGTGTGACCACGCGAAGGTCTCGACCGACCGCACGTGATCGTGCAACAGGATGCCGGGTGCGATCTCGCTGAAATGGATGGTCGCGACCATCGCGGCCACTCCCGGGATTCCTCGCTCCGGGCGGGTGAGCCGAACGGTGGTGTACCGGATCTGATAGGTCACTGGATCGAGATAGGCTGCCCCTTCCACGTCGGTGGAGCGGAGGGCGGCCACCGGTGCGAAGTC
>VBAL01000046.1:7444-17989 GCA_005888595.1 Candidatus Segetimicrobium genomatis | reverse complement strand
CGCTAAGGTTCCGCCGTCCAGCGCGGCAATCAGCCGCCACTTCTCGCTGATCAGCGCCCGCTCTTGTGGCGTCGGATCGGCGAGCACCCGGTCGGGGTTGTGCTGCAGTTCGAGCAGCCGGCGGCGAAGCGCCTGCCGCTCCTCCCCCGCATCGTACCCCTGGAGGGGAAGGTGCATCGTCGCGGTCGTCACCGCATACGCGGGCGGCTCGAGCCCGAAGTACTCCCGGATCACGGCGTCGGTCACACGATCATAGCGGCCGCCCCCGACCCCGTGCACGAAGAGATCCGCCAGACACAGGCGCGTAAACGCCGTCAACGTCAGCGCGCGGGGCCTGATCGGGAGACCGGCCAGCGCCTCCGGCCCGGACCCGCCGGGGACCTCCCCCGTGGATTCACCGGCGGCGACCAGCCGGATGCCGGAACCCGTGCGCTGCACGGACAGCGGCGCACGCCGGCCGTCCCGGATGATCCAAAACGGCAGCTCTTGCCGATCGCCCTCTTGCTGGAGGTTAGGGAACGGCTGAGCCGCAGTGCGGATGTTGTACCGCTCGCGATAGGCGTCAAGATGATGGTTATACACAGCGGCGAATCGTTCGGCATCACGCAGCAGGTGCAGGACGAACCGCTTGAACTCCACGCCGGCACTCATCTTCGACACCGGGAGTTCGGCATACCGGCGCTCGCCCTCGTAGCGGCGACGGGCTGCCGTCAGAAACATGCCAATGTTGTCCGCGCGGATTCCTGCTGCGGCCCTGGCAAATTGCGCCAGTGACGCCTGTGCGTCCGGCAGGGGGACCGTCTGCAGATGCGCCTGCAGACGGTCGACGAATTCCCGCCACTCCCGCAGCGGCGGCGCCGGCACGGCTTCGTACGGCACGTCCGGGCCCGCCCGCACCAATGTCTCGTGTGCCAGGCGTAGACCCGTCGCCTCCAGGTGCGGGACGTCCGCACCGACATCCTCGGCGACATCATTGTCCACCGGCATGCTCAACGCCCCCATCCCACTGCCTACCAGGCGGTCGATCAGTAGATGCTTCAGCCAGATCCCGGGGTGGAAGAGAAATGGCTGGTGGCCGGTCACCAGGAGGAGGTCGGACGGCGCGAACGTGGACGCGGTGAGGTCCAGGGACAGCGCATACGTTTTTGCGGCCTGCAGGACTTCGGTCCGCGCGCGACGGCGGACGTCAGCGAGCCGCACGCCGGCGATGGTCAGCGGCGCATCGGTCAGCAGAGCGGCGTTGCGCCGTGCCAGCGCAGCGAACTGCCGGGCGGGAGGCAGACACAATGCCTCACCTGACTTCTGTGGAATTTCGAACTCAACGTCCGTCGGCAGGTGTGTCACACGAACTGATCGAGCCCACTCAATCCGATTTCTTCGCGGCAGGCGAACGGCTCGCCGTATTTGCGACCGATGAGATCGCCGTAATACCGGTTCCAGGTGCGCAGCTGGTCAAAGAACTGCTCGTTACCGCGCTCCGGGCCGAACTGCGACGAGTAGGCCCGGATGGCCTCGATTTTCCGGTCGAGATGATCTGAGATGTCGAAGATGAACGCGACCTCGGGCATGAGCCGGTAGTGTGTGGTAAGGAAGTGGAGCACTCGCGGCGGGAGAAACGGCTCACCCGGGATGGTCGTTTTGGTCAGTTTGGCGTAGAAGCGCGAGGCTTCGGCGAGTGCCGCCGCAGCGACATGGTCGGGGTGGGCGTCCACCCAATATGGGACGAACAAGATCTCCGGCCGCACCCGGCGGATCACTTCTGCCACGCGCATCCGGTTTTCTACCGAATCGGTAAGGTAGCGATTCGGCATCTCCAGCGTGATCCGGGGGACGCCCAGGATGCGCGCGGCTTCGGCTGCTTCGCGGGCGCGGCGCTCCGGCGTACCGATGGGCGTTGGCTCGCCATTGGTGAGATCGCAGATCGTCACGTCGTGGCCCCGGGTCCGCAGCGCCAGGATCGTCCCTCCCATGCCGATCTCCACGTCGTCGGGATGGGGCCCAATCGCCAGAATCCTCATTAGATTTCTGCCGAAAGGAAGAGGGAAGATGGAAGAAGGAAGGGGGACCTGCCTGTGCCCCCTCTTCCCTCTTCCTTCTTCCTTCTTCCTTGTTTCATGATCGTGCCCCCTGGACAAGGCTCAGCCGGTCGGGCAGCCAGCGCGCGACCTCCGCCTCCAGCACTCGCAGGTAGTACGCGCGGCGGGTCTGGGGGTCATCGAGACCGCCCCAGAACCTGCGGGAAGGATTCTTGTAAATGCGGGCCACAGGTAGCTCGATCACGCGCAGGCGATGATAGGCGGCCTGCACCCACACCTGCAGCGGCATCCCGTAGCTGGGCTCGGTCAGGACGAGCTTGCGCAGCGCCTCCACACGGTAAGCTTTGAAGCCACACCAGGCGTCGGTGATCGGATAACCCGTGATGGCGCGCAACTTGGCTACAAATTCCTGGTTCAGGCGGAGGCGATCTGGGGGCGGCGGATCTCCCGGCATCGCAGGATCCAGGTACCGGCTGCCGGAGACAATGTCCGCGCCGCCGATCGCCCGCAGGAAATCGGGGATGCGCTGAGGCTCGTGCTGCTCATCGCAATCGATGGTAATGGCGACATCGTACCCTCCGGCGACGGCCTGTCCAAACCCGGTGATCAGCGACTGGCCGTAACCTCGGTTGACATCATGACGGACGATCTCCACACCCGAATGCTGGGAGGCGAGCTCGGTGGACCGGTCGGTCGAGCCATCGTCGACCACGACGAGGTCGCTCTGCGGCGCAGCGCGCCGGACTTCCCCCAGCACGCGTTGTAACGCGGCCTCTTCGTTGTAGACCGGGATGATGATCAGCGAACGCACATTACACCTGACATTACCCCACTCAGTATAGGAACGGGCCGGGGATGTCGCAATAATCCGGGTTCACAACTGCCGGAATCCGGAGATCCTGGATGCAGGATCTAGGATCGGGAGTCCGGGATCGAGGTTCCCCGTTCGTAGGCCGCCATCATCTGCAGCAGGACGCGATCCAGGAATAACTCGATCCGGCGGATGGAATGTACTTTGCGATGCGACGGCAGCGGGAGATGTGAAGATACAGCCTGCGTGATCGACTCCTTGAAGAACAGGAAGGCGCGGGTGGCTTCAGCCGGCGACAGGCGCAGGGCGGCGACCTGCTGGCCTAACTCGCGGCCCGCCTCCTCCCCGGCCTGCACCGCCGCGGGCTGTCCCCGGCCGCCGGAGAGATATCCGGCCAGGGCATCCATCAGTCTCCGGCAGGTCAGCCGCATCGTCTCAGCCATCTGGGGCCCCACGCTCGCGTACCACTGCTGGCGGCGAATCTCCCGCCGCGCCGCGCCCGGCATCAGCCGCGCGCCGTGCGGACCGATGAGGTCGGAGAGTTTGCCCGCGCGTTCTTGCTGGTGCCCGCGCAGGAACGCCGCCAGGTCGTCCTGCCGGTAGCGGCGATGCCCCCCGGGGGTGCGATACGCGCGAATCCGCCCCGCGTCCGTCCACGCGCGCAGCGTCGACGCATCCACGCCGAGCACCTTGCTGGCTTCGCCCAGCGCCAGCCACGCCGGCACGACGCCACCGGGCGATCCGGCCGTCATGGAGCCACCCTCCTCGCCAGCGCCGCAGAAACCGGCCGGGCGGTGGCCAGAAGGAATCCCGCAAACATCAGCGCAGCGGCAATCAACTCGGCGAGCGAGAGCAGCGCGCCCGCCCCAAACCGCGCCAGGGTGCTCACCAGCGCCAGGGAGAGTCCCCCCGCTGCGATCAGGAGGTTACCGACCACGCGACCCGGCGCGATCTCCTTGCGCCACAACAGCCAGGCCGAGTACAGCGCGCCCCCCACCAGAGTGACGGTCCCGTAGATATTGAACACGGGTGTCAGCTTCCGCACGGTAGAGCCCTCAGGCAGGACGGCGCGAAACTGGACACCGAGCGGCGTGCGGGGATCGAACGCGCTGGCGTTGAGCGGCTCGGCAAACACCAGGTACGCGGCGCCCAGACTCGCCCCGAGCAGGACGAGCATCGTCCCCACCGCGAGCCGTCTGCGGCGGCTTAGCAGATACACGGTCCCTTGTCCCAGCCACGCGGCAGTATACAGAGCGCCAAACAAATACCACAACCGGAATACTGTGGGATACCATCCAAACGTCGAGATCAGCTCGGTGACGCCGACGATGCCAAACATCACCAGCCCCGTCCCCCACAGGAGCAGGTGCGTGCCGCCCCGCTGCAGATAGCGGCGGACTACCGACACGGCGAACACACCGATGACCAATGACGAGGCCAGCGACAGCCCGTGCGCGGACAGCGCGGCATCCCCCCACCAGCACGCCGATTGCCACCACCAAAATCAGCGCGGTCGCCAGCGCGAGCACTACAAGCGTACCCAGCACCAGGACGCGGTAACCGCGGACTTGTGTCACCGGCGGGCGGGGCGCGCGCCGTAGTACGCTCATGCCAGAGCCCCTTCGGGGAGGTGCGTGCGGATGACGTCGGCCACCGCGGAGACGAAATCGAAATCGTCGTTCAGTGATCGGGCGCGGATCAATCGCAGGCCCAAGGCATCGGCCAGATCTTTCGCCTCGACATCGATATCGTACAACACCTCCAGGTGGTCGGCCACGAATCCTACCGGGCACACGATGCACTCGGTATGGCCTTCCCGGTGAATCGCCCGCACGACGTCCAGCAGATCCGGGCCCAGCCACGGCTCGCCGGTTGCACTCGCGCTCTGATACGCAAACTGCCACCGCCGCACACCTGCCGCGGCGGCCACCTGCGCGCAGGTCTGACGTAGCTGCTCGGGGTACGGATCATTCCACTCCAGGATCCGAGCCGGCAGGCTGTGGGCCGTGAAGACCACAAGGGCGTCCGTGCCGCCGGCGCACTCTCGCTGCGCCTCGCCGACGCGGGACGCGAGCGCCGAGATCAGGCCCGGATGCAGATGCCAGCTTTCCACGCAGGACACTGTCACTCCGTGCGGGCCGGCGGCTTCTTCAGCCTCGGCACGATAGGCACCGACGCTCATGCGCGAATAGTGCGGCGCCAACGCAAGGCCAAGCAGCGTGCGCATACCCTCACGAGCCGCCTCGGCCACCGCCTCCGCGATGAACGGCGGCGCGTGCTTCATCCCGACATAGGCGCGGGCCGGCAGGCCTGCCTGCGCCAAGGCCCGTACGACGCCGGCGGCCTGGCGCTGTGTGATCTCCAGCAGCGGGGACCGCCCGCCGATACGCTCGTAGCGGGCCCGCAATTCGGCCACCCGTTCCGCCGGCGGGACGCGCCCGCCCCGGATGTGCGTGTAGTACGCCTCGACGTCGTGGAGCGTGGCCGGGCTCCCATACGCCATCAGGAGCACGCCGAAGAGACGGCTCATCCCATGCGCTCCCGGTCGCCTACCTCAAACTCGTGGACGATTTCGACGACAAAGCGCAAGTGCTCCCGCGGCGTTTGCGGAAGCACGCCGTGACCCAGGTTGAAGATGTGCCCGGGCCGGCCGGGGGCCTGCCGCAGGATCTCCAGGGTGCGCCGGCGGACGATGTCGCGGGGTGCCAGCAGCACCGCCGGATCGAGGTTCCCCTGGATGCCACGGTCGTAACCGATCCGGGCCCATGCCTCGGCCAGGGGAATCCGCCAGTCCACGCCGATCACCTCGCCGCCGGCGGCCGCCATCTCCGGCAGCAACCCGGCAGTACATGTTCCGAAGTGGATCATGGGCGTGCCGGCCGGACGCAACGCCGCAGCGATGGCCCGACTGTACGGCGCCACGTGCTGCGCATAATCCGTCGCACCAAGGCAACCCACCCAGCTGTCAAACAGCTGGACAGCCTGGACGCCGGCTGCGACCTGGGCCCCGAGGTAGCGGATGACCATGTCGGTGAGCAGCTCCATAAGCCGCGCCCAGACGACCGGATCCTGATGCATGACCGCCTT
Organism: Candidatus Segetimicrobium genomatis; assembly: GCA_005888595.1. Classification (GTDB taxonomy): domain Bacteria; phylum Sysuimicrobiota; class Sysuimicrobiia; order Sysuimicrobiales; family Kaftiobacteriaceae; genus Telluricultor. The sequence goes on along the minus strand of VBAL01000046.1, from coordinate 12,055 downwards.
CGTCACAAGGTAGTCCCGGGAAGCTCCGCCTTCAATCACGTAACTGGCCAGGGTGAACGGCGCGCCGGAGAAGCCAATCAGCGGCACAGGCGATGAGCTGCGGATCAGCCGGATGGTCTGGAGAACCGCGGCGGTCGTGTCGTCCAGCTCGAACGGCCGGAGGCGCTCCAGGTCCTCGGTAGTCCGAACCGGCCGCGCGATTGAGGGCCCGCCGTCCAGTAGCTCAAACGCGACCCCCATGCTTTGCAGCGGTAGCATGATATCGGCGAACAGCACGGCGGCATCGACGCCGAGCTCAGCGACCGGTCGCAACGTCACCTCTGCACCTAGCTCAGGATGGCGCACGATTTCGGGGAGCGAATACTGCTCGCGCAGCGCCCGGTACTGCGGCTGCGATCTGCCGGCCTGGCGCATGAACCAAACCGGCGTGCGATCGACCGCCTCTCGGCGGCACGCCTTCAAGAATCGCTCAGTCGTAGCCGTCACAGCCGTGTTACTCATTCGTCTATTGCGTCTGTTGCGTCTATCGCGTCCATTGCGTCTCCAGCGCCATCACCTGTTTTTGGTCGCGATGACGCAATAGACGCGACGTGACGCGATAGACATCATCCCAGCTGTTGTAGCGCTTCGTCCAGCGGCCGGTAGATCGCGGTGAGAATCGGCTGGTCGCGCAGCGTGTACCGGCGCGCCTCTGTCTCCCGCAGCGCCGTTACCAGATCCTGGAACGCGGCCAGGTCATCGGTCTCGTAGGCGACGATGAACTCCTGGTCGTCCAGTCCGGTGGAGTAGGCGAGCAGTTGCCGGACCTGCGGAAAGTCGTGACCGATTCGGATGTGCTCATTCATCATCCCTTGACGGGCGTCACCGCTGAGGCGATACCAGTCGTGGGTCTTGGTGAACGGGTAGACGATCAGATACGCGGCGCGCTCGCCGGCCAGCAGCCCCTGCTCCTGACTTCCCGCTCGCTTCACATACCGCGAGGATCGCAGCAGGCCGACAAACGAGTGCGCCACCCGCATGGCGCGGCCCACCCCGGTACACAGCAGCGCGCTGTTGGATTCCTGGAGCGCGGCGAGCGATCCGGCGAACCGGATCAACACCAGGTGCGCATCGGCGCGCAGGCCGGACGTGGCGTACGCGAGAGTATGGACCTCGCCCGCGGTCTTGTTGACCAGTTGGCGAAACGCGTCGAGGTCCTCTTCCCGCTGCGCCTGGGGCAGCCGGCGCCAGGCCAGGTCCACCTGCAGGGCCAGCACCTGGACCACCTCTGGGGCGTTCATCGGCGGCTCAGCCACGCGGCAGCCTCCTTTGCATGGTAGGTGATAATGAGGTCGGCGCCCGCCCGGGCGATCGCCGTGAGCACCTCCAGGACCGCCCGGGGCTCATCGAGCCAGCCGTGTTCCGCCGCCGCCTTGACCATCGCGTACTCGCCGCTGACGTTGTACGCAGCCAGGGGCGCCGTCACCGTTCGCCGGATGCGGGAGAGCACGTCCAGAAACGGCAGCGCCGGTTTCACCATGACGATGTCGGCGCCTTCCGCCAGGTCCACAGCGACTTCGCGCTCGGCCTCCCGCGCATTGGAAGGATCCATCTGATACCCACGGCGGTCGCCGAACTGCGGAGCCGAGCCGGCTGCTTCGCGGAACGGCCCGTAGAAGGCCGAGGCGTACTTGGCCGAGTAGCCCATGATCGCCACATGCTGGCACCCTGTCTCATCCATCGCGCGGCGGATCGCCGCCACCTGTCCATCCATCATCGCGCTCGGCGCCACGACGTCGGCGCCGGCCACTGCCTGTGATACCGCCGTCCTGGCCAACAGCTCCAGGGTCGCGTCGTTGTCCACGTCGTCGTCCCGCACTAGACCACAGTGGCCGTGGGTCGTGTACTCGCACAGACACACGTCGGTCATCACGATCAGATCAGGATGCGCGGCCCGCAGCGTCCGCACGGCTTGCTGGACGATCCCATCGTCGGCATAGGCCCCGCTGCCGGCCGGATCTTTCGCGTCGGGGAGCCCGAAGAGGAGAACGGCATCGATCCCCAGTCCGCGTATCGCACTCACATCGGAGACGAGTTCATCGACAGAGAGCCGGAATTGGCCGGGCATGGAGGGGATCGGCTCGCGGACGCGCCGCCCGCCGCGCACAAACATCGGATAGACGAATTGATGCGGGTGCAGCCGCGTCTCGCGGACCAGCTCCCGGATTGCATCGGTCCGCCGCAGCCGTCTCAGCCGGACGGCCCGCTCAGGACGTTGCGTGACCTGCAAGTGTCGTCCTCCTCTCCTCGATCACCTGGATGATGCCGTCCACGCTGTGCTGTGGGGCGACGGCGTCGACCTGCCAGCCCATCTCCCGGACCGCGTCGGCTGTCACCGGGCCAATCGCCACGATGAGCACACCGCCGATCTTATCGTCGATACGCACTCGCTGTGCGAGACGAACAAATCCGCGCACCGTGGACGCGCTGGTGAACACCACCGCGTCGATGCCTTCGCTCCAGGCGTGCCGCAGCAGACTGTCCGATTCCGGCGGCGCCTCGACCGTGCGGTACGCGACGACCTCGTCCACCACGATGCCTCTTCCGCGCAATCGGACTGTGGCGACCGGCGATGCGGTCTCACCGCAGATCCGGAGCACGCGCTGCCCGGGTGATGCCGGGAGCTCGGTACCGGCAGTCTCGCCCAGATACCGCGACGGCACCCATGGATCGTCAACCCCCTCCGCGAGAAGCGCGGCGGCGGTCCCCGGTCCAATCGCTGCCCATCGCGCTGCCGCCGGCAGAGGCCCTGCGATCTCCTGCGCCCGCCGGCGCGCAAAGAACATGCTCACACCGCTGGCGCTCGTGAAGAGCACCCAGTCGTAGGACGCCAGACGGCCAAGCGCAGCGTCGACGTCCTCCCACGAAGAGGGGGGGTGGATGGCGACGGCGGGAACCACGACGGGGTCCATCCCGATCGTCTGCAGGCGGGCGGCCAATACTCCCGCATGATCCACGGGCCTCAGGACCAGCACGCGCGGTTTCCGCATTATCGCTCCTGCGCCCCACGGATCAGATCAGCGGCGCGACCCAGAAGGTCTTCGGCCAGCGACTTTCCGAGAGACTCGGCATCGGTGACCAGACCTTTGCCGGCGGCGGTCTCGATCCGGCGGCCGTCCGGCGCGGCAATTGCGGCCTCCAAACTCAACTGCGCACCCTCGACTCGCGCAAATGCGGCGACCGGGAGACGGCATCCCCCGGCCAGCCGGGTGAGCACGGCGCGTTCTGCGGTGACGGCGTGGCGGGTCGGCGCGTGATCCGCGGCACCCGCCAGGACCGCGGCCCGGCGATCACCGGTGCGCACCTGCACACCCAGTGCGCCCTGCGCCGGTGCGGGCGGAACGATGTCAAACGGGAGCCACTGGGTGATCCGCGATTCCAAACCCAGCCGGCACAACCCTGCCCCGGCCAGGCATACGGCATCGACATCTCCGGCATCGACCTTTCCGATGCGTGTCTCAACGTTGCCGCGAATCGGGACAATCTCCAGGTCGGGCCGGTACACCCGCAGGAACGCAGCACGGCGGGGACTGCTGGTCCCCAGGCGCGCCCCCAACGGGAGGGCCTCCAGCGTCAGGTGGTCGCGGCTGACGATCACATCGCGCGCATCCTCCCGCTTCGCGATGGCCGCGATGGCGAGTCCGGGAGTTGCCGCGGACGGCAGGTCTTTCATGCTGTGGACGACGGCGTCGATTTCTGCGGCCAGGAGAGCGACCTCCAGCTCTTTGACAAAAAAACCGACGTCCGGCAGACGATCCAGCGGGCGGTCGGGGTTCCGGTCCGCCACCGTGCGAATAGTGCGGACGGTGAAGCGGACTTCCGGGTGCGCATCGCGGAGCGACTGGAGCACGAGTTCGGTCTGCCGTAGGGCCAGCCGGCTCCCACGGGTCCCAATTACAAAATCCCGCGCGACGGTCTCATTCATCGGGTTTCGTCAAATGCCCGGCGGGCGGCTGCCACCGGCCGGCACGAGGCGCCGGCAGTGCATGGCCGGTGTCCTGTGGGGAGGCCAGACGCTCCCGGATATCCAGCAGGGCGGTCTTATGGCTGAGATCGACAACAGAAAGGTGCATCCGGCAGGCCTAAGGCTTGAGAAAATCTATGGAATCCTATGTAATTGCTTCTAATTCGCGGCGAGGGACTCCTGCTGCGTGAACTAACGGGAACGCGGGATCGCGGAAGCCAGGGAACGCTGAAAGCCCTGACCGAAAGTAATGGTAGTGGTTCCCGCGTTCCCCGCTTCCCCGTTCCCGGTAGTTAGAGTAGCTTGGCGCCGTTGATCTGCAGCTTGAACTCACAACTGAGAAACTTCGCCGCACGCCGGCACATGACCATCCGAGTGAGGAAGATCTCAAAATACTCCATCACCTGCGACAGTTTCGTATCGATCCCCAGTTCCAGCGTGATCGTGCGGATCTTCTCGTCTACTCGCAGGAACGAGTGCTCGACCGCGTAGTTCACCCGGTCGTGGATGTCATACGTTGTCGGATCAGGATTGCGCACGCGCGAGCGGTGCACGTCGGACTTGTCGGCCAGAATCACCGCGGCGCCGACCGGACTGACCGGCTCCCC
>VBAL01000046.1:0-7316 GCA_005888595.1 Candidatus Segetimicrobium genomatis | reverse complement strand
CAGATTTCCCAGCCGTTTGAGCGTATTGTAGGCGATGCTCGCCGTGAGGTTGGCGTGCCGGGAGCCGTGTTCGGTGTACCCAATCGCCCCTGTGTACTCGTTGGCTTTGTCGATATAGGCCTCCACCTCGGGGTCCCGCTTCACGTCCTCGAGTGTGACCTGTTTGGCGCTGGTGATGCCTGTCGTTGTCTCAGCCATGCGTGATCTCACTCCTGGTTACGAGCGAAGTCGCGGTGCCGCGTACTCGCGTTGTCGCCTAGCCGGATGGTGGCGTGGGGGCCGTCGCCGGAGGTGTCGTGGAAAGCTGCGCGGGCTGCTCCTCGCGCTTCTTGTTCCGCAGGTAACTGACCGCGCCGCGGTCGGCTTTGACGCGCAGGTTGGGCGCCAGCTCGAGACTCAGCACGTCGCCGTCAACGTCCAGAATGATCGCGTGCAGCCCCCCGATGGTGACGATCCGATCTCCCTTTTTGAGCTTGCCGAGCATCTCTCGACGCTTGCGCTGCTGGTTCTGCTGGGGTCGGAAGAACAGCAGGTAGACGACCGCATACAGCGCCACCATGAAGACAATCGTACTGACCGGAAACCGTTGCGCAGCCTGAAGAACAACCACCGCACACCCCCCCGCCACAGCCGATCCTATGGCGCACCTGGCGCACCGAAAATCTGCTTCTCTATCCTACAGCAGCACCCGCCGCCGTGCCACTGCGATTACCAGGGCGTGACATACGCCCCCAGGACCTCGCTGCGCCACGCGTCGAACCGGTTGCCTGCGATGGCGGTGCGGGCATCCTCCATGAGTTGGGCCAGGAAGGACAGGTTATGATATGTGGCCAGCCGTGGTCCCAACATCTCGTCCGCATTGAAGAGGTGGCGAAGATAGGAGCGCGTATACCGTGCGCACACCGCACACCGGCAGCCTTCATCCGGTGGCCCCGCGTCTTCACGAAAGGCTGCGTTGCGGACGTTCACCCGCCCTCGCCGGGTGAAGATGGTGCCGGTCCGGGCCACGCGCGTCGGCAGGACACAGTCAAACAAATCCACGCCCAGCGCCACGGCATCCAGCAGATCGGGAGGCGCGCCCACCCCCATCAGATAGCGGGGATGGTCGGCGGGCAGGCCGGCGCAAGTCTGTTCGACCAGCTGTGCGGTCGCCTCTCGCGGTTCCCCCACGCTCAGCCCGCCGATCGCGTACCCGTCGAACGCCATCTCGACCGTGCGCGCGGTTGCTTCGCGGCGCAGCTCGGGTGAGAACCCACCCTGGACGATACCAAACAGCATCTGACCGTCGGCGGCTGCGTGGGCCCGAGATCGCCTTGCCCACTGCAGGGTCAGGCGCAGCGCCTCTTTGGCTTTCTCATCGTCTGTTGGGTAGCCCAGGCACACGTCCAGCGGCATGACGAGGTCACTCCCGAGTTGCCGCTGAATCTCCAGCACCCGCTCCAGGGTTAACAGATGCTCGGCGCCATCCAGCGGGGAACGGAATGTCACCCCTTCGTCAGTCAAGCGCCGCAGCCTGGCCAGGCTGAAGATTTGAAATCCGCCGCTATCGGTCAGAATGGGACCCTCCCAGCGCATGAACCGATGCAGGCCCCCGGCGCGCTCGATGACGTCGGCGCCCGGCCGCAGATACAGATGGAACGTGTTGGCCAGGATCATCTCGGCGCCGATTTGCTGGACTTCTTCGGAGGTCAACCCTTTCACGGTGGCCTGCGTGCCGACCGGCATGAAGGCAGGCGTGCGCACGATTCCACGCGGGGTGTGCAGGCGGCCCAGGCGCGGACCGGTGGCCGAACCGGACAGCACTTCAAACCGAAACCCGTCCATATCGCGCATGAGTATAGCATGGGACGGCAGGAACCCCTCTCGATATCATCGAAGGCGCCTCATCTGAGCCTGTATTTCACGTCAGAGGTGCGTTTCTGCCTTGCCATTTCTTGGCTCTGACGCAGTATTGCTGACCTCGGCACTGTGCTCGTGCTCCAGGCGCTTTGCCGCGAGCTTGAGCGTCGCACTGGTAACCCTAGCGCCGGTGCCTGCTGCTGCCGACAGCGGAGCTGCTACCTATGATCTGGTTCTGTTTGCGCCGACGGGGAACGTGGGGGTTGCAGCAAACGGAGACATCGCCAGAGTGTTCGGTAATGGAACATTCTCGATCCATCCAAAGTCTGTAACTGCAAGTGGTACGTTCACACATGAGGACAGCGCGGGTACTCTCCGGGGAAGCGGAACCTGGACGGCCACAGATCTCTTGGAGTTCGTCAGCTATGGATGCGGCGTCGTGTTCGGAACACCTCTACCGTCGAACTTCTGTGGTGGAATGCTGAAGCTGCGAATATTGCTCACGACTTCGATCGGATCGTTCGACGGGATTCTTACGGTATTCTGCGTCGTGGGTCCTAACCCGCCAAATGCGGTAGAGGAGGGTGTGACACTCGACGTCCCCGGGATAATCAACTTCAATCACTCTGGTGGTGGAGGCAACATTTACATCCGAACGTCATAAGCAACGAAATCTCGAACATCGGACCCAAAGCAGAACGCCTCGAATTCGCCATCGAGGAAACGGAAGCTCACTGACCGAAAGCACGTACAGGGCGCGCGCGGCGCCCTGTACGTCTGATCATCCGACCGCGCCGCGGAAGATGGCGTCGGAACTTGTAAGGGGGCGCGTATGGACCAACAGCAGAAAAGCCGCGAGGAAATTCTGGCCGCCATCAAGGCCAAGGCCGACGCCATCCGCGCGCAGCGGGCCACGGCGGTCACAGGGGAGCCCTCCCCGAAGGCCGCGGCTCCGTCCGCCACCCTTGAAACTCCGGTCTCCGCGGTCAACGCAGCCGGGCGGCCGGCCGCCAAACCGGTCAGTCCGAAGATCCGGGCGCTGGCCACGGTGACCCAGGGCGTCGAGATCGCCGCCGACAAGGCGGAGGACGAGAACCTCCGCAAGTTGCTGGGCGGGCTCGGCGCCTACCAGAACCCCCTCAATCCCGGCATCTGGCAACTCGACTACCGGTACTATGATGAGGCGAAGCGCCGCCTCACACAGGCCGGCTACGAGATCGAAGAAGATCAGTATGGCAGCGTGCCGCTGAGCAAGTGGGACCCATATTGGGGAGGATGGTCGAAGGTCGAATACTGACTTACGCAGTCAAGCGGTCACGCAGTCGGGCAGTCGCGAGACCCCGTCCCGGGACCGCGCGACAGCCTGACTGCGCGACTGCGTCTTTTACAAGATCAACATCGCATCTCCGAAACTGTAAAACCGATAACCCGCCCTGATCGCTTCCTGATAGGCCCGCAGAATCAGATCGCGCCCTGCGAACGCGCACACCAACATCAGCAGCGTCGTCTTGGGCAGATGAAAGTTTGTGATCAGCGCATCCGTCGCTTTGAAGCGGTAGCCAGGATAGATAAACAACTCGCTCCAACCACGGCCGGGACTCGCCGAGCCGTCATCCACCGTTACGGTCTCCAGCGTACGCACCGCTGAGGTTCCCACAGCCACGATTCGGCCCCTGTTCTGCGCACCGTCGACCGGTCCCCTCCGCGCTGCCGTGAGTAAGTCTGCCGCCGCAGCACTGACCTCGTACCACTCGGGGTCCATCCGATGGCGCCGCACGTCCTCCACAGTGACCGGCCGGAACGTCCCGAGGCCGATGTGCAGGGTCAGGGCGGCGATGCGCACCCCCCCGCCCTCGATGCGCGCCAGGAGCGCAGGTGTGAAGTGCAGGCCAGCCGTCGGTGCGGCCACCGCGCCGTCCGCGGACGCGTAAACCGTCTGATAATCCTCGGGACGGCGCAGCGGTTCACGCACGTACGGCGGAACGGGCATCTCGCCGATCTCGCGGGCCACCTCAAGCACTGGGCGGTCGCTGGCAAATCGGATCAGGCGGACCCCTTCCGCCCGGCGCGCGATGACCTCGCCGGCGAGCTGCGGAGACAGCACCAGGCGTGTACCGATCCGCACCCGACCGCCCGGCCGCAGGAGAACCTCCCATACCTCGCCCTGGCCGGACGCGGCGCCATCCCCGGCAGGCCGCAGGAGCAGTACTTCCACCGCTCCGCCGGTGTTCTTACGCGCGCGCAGCCGCGCCGGAATGACCCGTGTGTCGTTGACGGCGAGCACATCTGCCGGCCGCAGGTACTCGGGTAGGTCGCGAAAGACGCGGTGCTCAAACCGGCCGCTGGGCCGATCGACCACCAGGAGCCTCGCCGCGTCGCGTGGCTCGACTGGATGTTGGGCGATGAGTTCAGGCGGTAGAGTGTAGTCGAAGTCGGAGAGTTTCATACAAGACACTGCGGGACTAGGCAACGGGGACTAGGGACTAGTAACTCCAAAGCCGCCCGAACAGTTTCCAGTCCCCAGTCCCTAGTCCCGCCTGTGCGGGTTAGTGTGTCTCCAGCGAGATTCCAGTGTAATAGTACTTGAGGATTTCCGCATAGTTCCGGCCCGCGGCCGCCATCCCACGCGCGCCCCACTGGCTGAGGCCGACACCGTGACCAGACCCGCGGCCGAGGAACTCCACGAGAGGTTGTTCGTCCGGCGTGATCCGCACAATGAACAATGTGCTGCGCAACAGAGTAGCGCCCATGATCGCACGCAGGTCGGTCCCTTTGACCGTCGCCACCCCTTGGGCCCCGGTGATCCGCACGAGACCGACCCGGCCTGACGGAGTGGTCTCGACAACCTCGATTCCCGTGATGCCGTTCGCAGACCGCCCGGCCCTGCGTAGGCGTTCCTCGAACGCCGGCAGATCCATGCGCACGATCCACTCGTGGTTGGGCGCACCGGTGCTGTATGGATCAGGCACGGCCTGCAAATAGGGGTACCGGCCGCCCCACACGAGTTCGCTGCTTTCCGTATATCCACCGGAGTCTGAATGGTACGCGGCGAAAATCGGCCGACCTTCATACGTCATGATCTCGCCGCGAGTGTCTTCCACGGCCGCTGTGGTCCTGGGATCCTCGGCCGAGATGCCGCCGTACACCTGAGTATCAGTAGTGGCCCGCACATCATAACCTTCGGACGCAAACCGGCCCATGCTCTGCAGCGCGAGGGTGCGCGCCGCGACAGCCTGAGCCTTCAGCGCATCCGCCGGCCACTCAGGGTCGACCTCCATTTTGAGCACACCGTAGAGGTATTCTTCCAGATCCACCTCGTTGATGACCGTGAGGCGGCCCGACGCCGTGCGGCGAAGCTCCAGCAGTCCACGGTAGGGACGGATGCCGATATACAGGCGGCCGCCTTCGGTCGGCGACAGCCGAATAGTGTTCTCGAACCGGGTGCCCGCACCGGCAACCTCGATACCGGCGGCTCTGGCCACGAAGTCATAGGCTCCAGGCTCCAGCCGCAGGCTCACCAGCGGGCCCGCGATCAGCCCAACCGGCCGGTCGAACACGATGCTGACTCGGTCCGCTTCACGCACTACCCCGACACGGATGCTCGTCGACGCTCTGACCGGCACAGGGGCTGCCGGCCACAGGACGAGCAGTAAGACAGCGGCGCACACCGCCGCAGGCGGTCTCACGTTTGAGCCCCGCACCTCAGGCTATTCACGTCTAGCGACGCGCCAGCAGGCTGAAGACGAGGGTCAGGACGACGCTCAGGACGAGGCTGGTGGCCAGGGGGATATACACGACCACCGTATCCCGCCGGATGAGGATGTCACCCGGCAGCCGGGGGACCTTGCCGATCACCGTCAGCAACGCGCCGATCATCACCCCGAACACCATGAGCATACGGCCGACCGGCGCGAACTCATTCATGGTGACCAGTGACTGGTGATTTATCCCACATCATGTCATCGCGTTTCCGCGTTTCCCCGTTTCCGCGTTTCCGTCCCTCTCCTCGAATAGCTCCCCCTGATTTTGCGCACGGTGGTGCTCCGACGCGGCAAGCTCCAGATGATCGAGGGCTGCGGAGGTGACACGCCGGCCCGCGGGCGTTCGCGTGAGGAACCCGATTTTCAGCAGATACGGCTCCACCACTTCCTCCAGCGTCTGCGCCTCTTCATTCAGCGTCGCGGCCAGGGCCTCGATGCCGACCGGGCCGCCCCCGTAGACCGTCGCGATCGTCCGCAGAAGATCCCGATCCAGGGCATCGAGCCCATGATCGTCCACGCCTTCAAACGCGAGGGCCTCGGCCGCCACTCCTTCGGCGATCATCCCATCCGCCCGCACCTGAGCGTAGTCGCGCACGCGCCGCAGCAGCCGGTTGGCGATGCGAGGGGTGCCGCGCGCCCGGCGCGCAATCGTCGCCGCGCCCTCCTCCGTGATGGAGATGCCCAGGATCGAGGCCGAGCGCCGCACCACCATGACCAGATCACCTACTGAGAAAAAGTCCAGATGGTGGAAGATCCCAAAACGTTCGCGCAGCGGGGACGACAGCAACCCCGCCCGCGTCGTCGCGCCGACCATGGTAAACGGCCGGAGCTGGTATCGAAGGGTGCGGGCGTGCGCACCCTTTTCGATCACGAAGTTGACGCAGAAGTCCTCCATCGCCGGATACAAGAACTCCTCAACAGCCCGCGACAGCCGATGGATCTCATCGATGAACAGTACGTCACCGGACTGCAGGTTGGTCAGGACGCCCATCAGGTCGCCGCCGCGCTCCAGCGCCGGCCCGGAGGTCGTGACGATGTTCGCGCCCATCTCGTGAGCGATCACGTTCGCCAGCGTGGTCTTGCCCAACCCGGGGGGCCCGTGCAGCAGGACGTGGTCGAGCGACTCGGCGCGCTCTTTGGCGGCCTGGATGCTGATCCGCAGGCCTTCAACGACCTTGGCCTGGCCGATGCATTCGTCCAGCGTCTTCGGGCGTAGGCTGCGGATAAACTGTTCGTCTGCCGCCGGATCGGCGACCGGTTGCTTGTGGGTTGGCACTCCGTCCGCCTTGGTCATGAATCTCGCCTAGCTCCGCGTCCCGGCGCTCCGCCCCGAGCCGGTGGATTCGTTGTGGGGGATCTCGCGTTCTCGTGTTCCGCTGTCCTGTTCCACGCGGTACACTTCCTCGAACAGCTCCTCCGCCGACGAGATTCCGGGCTGGCGGCGCAGGGCCTCTTCGACCATGCGGCGGGCCTCGGCGGGCCGGTGACCGAGTTGCTGGGTGAGGACCTCGAGCACTTCCGCCTTGAAATCCTCTGTGAGTGGCTCAACCTGCGCCTCGGTCCCGCGAAGCAACGCGTACTTCCCCATCTTCCCGTGCAAGGTCGCGATCACTTTCTCTGCCGTGCGCTCGCCGATACCCGGCAGGCGGCGCAGAAACTGCGCGTCTTTGCGCTCGATGGCGTCGGCAATAACATGGATGGGATGCACGATCGCTT
>VBAL01000045.1:7151-7552 GCA_005888595.1 Candidatus Segetimicrobium genomatis | reverse complement strand
CGATCCGTGAAATGAGGGGCAAGGCGGTCGCAATCCCTGGCCTTGACTCCAACCAACACGCTTTCGCGGCAATGATCGCGGCATATGTCGGCCTCGATCCGCGCACCGACCTCGACTGGCAGGTGCATCCCGGCCCTGAGGCGATGCGTCTCTTCGCCGAAGGTAAGGTCGACGGGTTCATGGGGTTCCCGCCCGAGCCCCAAGAGCTCCGCGCCAAGAAAATCGGCCAGGTGCTGGTTAGCACCACAACCGACCGGCCGTGGTCTCAATACTTTTGTTGCATGGTCATCTCCAGCCGTGATTTCGTTCGTAAGCACCCGGTGGCCACCAAGCGGGCGTTACGCGCGATTCTCAAGGCGGACGCGGTGTGTGCCCTCGAGCCCGCGCGTGTGTCGCAGGTG
>VBAL01000045.1:855-7123 GCA_005888595.1 Candidatus Segetimicrobium genomatis | reverse complement strand
CCTCGCCGGGCGTGTGCTGAAGGAGATTCCGTATGGACGCTGGCGCCAATACGATGCCCAGGACACCGTCCGCTTCTTCGCGCTCCGACTAAACGAGGCGGGCATGATCAAGTCTGGGCCGCAGAAGATCATCGCTCAGGGCACCGACTGGCGCTTCCTCAACGAACTGAAGAGGGAGCTGAAGGGATGAGGACCACGCTGGCTGCGTGCGCGGTGTGGACGGTGGTCCTCGCCGCATCAATCCCTTCGGCGCATGCCCATTGGCCGGGTCAACCGCCGCACCAGATGGCCCAGCTCAGCGAACTGCAGCTCGAGGGGGGCGGGATCATCCACAACTTCAGGATGTCGTACGTCACCCACGGCAAGCTGAACGCCGCCAAAGACAACGCCATCCTGTTCCAGCACGGCTTCGCGGGCAATCACCACCAGTTCGACCACATGATCGGGCCTGGCCGGCCCCTGGACACCGACAAGTACTTCATCATCTGCCCGGACGCGCTGGGCGCCACCCAGACCGACTTCGAACACACCACCAGCCCCACCAACAGCGGGCTCAAGATGAAGTTCCCCTTTTACAATGGGCGCGACATGGTCGGGGCCCAGTACCGGCTCGTCACCGAATTCCTCCGCATTCCTCGCCTGCTGGCCGTTACCGGGTTTTCATCCGGCGGGGATCATAGCGTGCAGTTCGCCGTGAGTTACCCGCAGTTCATGGACGGGATCATCCCGATCGTGGGAGGGGCTCTTTGGGGCACTCAGGCACGCTTCCGCGGCCGGTTGGGGTTGTCAATCATCGAATCGTGCCAGGGATGGAGCGGCGGCAACTACGACGTGAATCCGAATCAGTGCGCGGCCAATGCGGTCTCCGTGTGGGTTCGAGACTTCTATTCGCAGGAATGGTGGAACCAGAATCTCGATACGCCCGAGGCCTACACCAAGTGGCGGAACACCTGGGGCGACTACTTCATAGACGTCCAGGATACTCGCGATCTCTATTACCGAATCGTGGCCAACGCGCGAGGCCGGGTCGGCGATACTCCCGGGTTCGACGAGGACCTCAACAAGGCGCTGGGCTCGATCAAGGCGAAGACGCTGTTCCTCTACAGCCCACGGGACGAGTTCTACCTGCCAATGCACGTAGAAGCCCAGGCGAAGGCCATCCCCCAAGCCCGCGCCCTGCCGATCGACTCGCCCGGTGGGCACTGGATCTGCTGCAACGCCGATCCGCAAGCGACCCGGATTCTTGGGGAATCGATCCGGGGGTTCCTCGAGGAGCTGAGCACGCAGCGGAGAAAAAGCAAGTGAAGGGCCGAGCGGTGAGCGGGGACGCGGCCGGAACGCGTCAGCTCGACAGGCGGGAGTTTCTGGCCCGGGCCTCGGTGCTTGGGCTAGGGAGTCTGCTGGGCCAGCCCGACCGGGCCATGGCCGCCGAGCCGCCACCGGAGACCACGAGGATTCGCCTCCCACATACTCCCTATATCTGCCTGGCGCCTCAGTATCTGGCCGAGGAGTTCTTTCGTCAGGAGGGGTTTTCCGAATGGGAGTACCTGCCGCTGGGATCGAGGGCGGGCGTTGAGGCCGTGGCCGACGGTCGAGCAGACATCAGCATGTGGGACATCCATAGCGCCATTCCTTTACTGGATGCCGGCAAGCCACTCGTGCTGCTGGCCGGGGTGCATGCGGGCTGCTACCAGCTGTTCGCCGCTGACCGGGTGAAGGCGATCCGGGATCTCAAGGGGAAGACCGCGGCCGTCCACTACTTCGGGGGAGGCGATCACGTGCTGCTGTCGTCGATGCTGGCGTATGTGGGAGTCAACCCCGCGCAGGAGGTCAACTGGATCACCGGTCGAGGAGCCCGCAACGCAATGGACGTGTTCGCGGACGGCGAGGCGGATGCTTTTGTGGCCTTCGCGCAGGAGCCCGCAGAGTTGCGGGCCAAGAAGGTCGGGCACGTGATCCTCCAGACCTCCCTGGATCGCCCCTGGTCTCAGTATTTCTGCTGCATGGTTGTGGCGAACCGGGACTTCGTGCAGCGCCACCCTGTGGCCACCAAGCGGGTGCTGCGGTCAATCCTCAAGGCCGCGGACATCTGCGCCAGCGAACCCGAGCGGGTGGCCCGATTCCTGTCCGACATGCGTTACGAGACGCGCTATCCGATCGGGCTCGAAGTCATGAAAGGCAGCCTATACACTCGCTGGCGCGAGGCAAACCCCGAAGACACGCTGCGTTTTCACGCGCTGCGCCTGCGCGAAGCGGGGATGCTCAAATCCACGCCTCAGAAGCTCATCGCCCAGGGCACCGATTGGCGATTCCTGAATGAGCTCAAGAAGGAGCTGAAGGGATGACGGTCAGTCACGAGGCTCAAGGAGGAGCTACAGGAATAGGCCGGTGAAGCGCTGGACCGAGTGGGGCATCATCGTCCTTCTCTTGTTGGCGCTTGACCAAGTCGGAGCCGCAGGCGCTGGCGGGAAGTATGACCGGCTGCCGCAGATAGGCCTCGCGTCCGACTTCACGCTGACCACCCACGAGGGTAAGCGCCTGTCGCTTCACGATCTGCGCGGCAAGATCGTGGTCGTTACCTTCATCTACACGAGCTGTGCCGACATCTGTCCCTTGCTCACCGCCAAGCTGGTGGGGCTCGGCCCCGGCCTCGGCGCTGACCTGGGGTCGCGGGTGGCGTTCGTCGGGATCACCGTGGATCCGGAACGAGACACGCCCCCTGTGCTCAAACGCTACGCCGCAGAGCACGGCGCGCGGGTGGCCTGGGCGTTCCTGACGGGGACGCGGGCCGAGATCGGCGAGGTGGCGCGGCGCTACGGCGTCTACTACCGCAAGACGCCGCGCGGCGATGTCGATCACACGTTCCTCACCTCACTGGTGGATCAGAACGGGATCCTGCGCGTCCAGTACCTCGGCGTGCGCTTCGATCCGGAGGAGTTCCTCCGAGACCTGCAGTCGCTGGTCCGCGAGGCACGACAGGGATGATGGACTGGCTAACGCGGTTGGTCGCGCGAGTGCCGGCTACGGTGCACGCCAAGCTGCTCGCCTCCTTCCTGGCTATCGTCGTGCTGCTGCTCATCGTGGGCGCGGTAGGCCTTCGAGCGCTGAGCGACGTCAATCGTCGCGCCGAGGACATGGTCAAGCTCCAGCGAAAGATCGCCGCCTATCGCCAGCTCCAGCACGACACCACCGGTCAGCTCTATGCGGTGGCCTCCACCCTCCTGGTGCCCGACGAGCGCACCCTCGAGGCCACGCTCCGCCGGCTCAACCAGTTCGGCTACGATCTTGACCGGCTGCAGTTCGTCGCCAGGGACGAAGTGGAGCTGCTGGGCCAGGTGCGTGAGGATTACGACCAGTTCATCAAGGTCGTCACGCGGGTGATCGAACTGATCCGTGCCGGGAAGGCGGCCGAGGGCCGCGAGCTGCAGCAGAGCCAGGCCGGGCCGCTCGCCGATCGCCTCGAGCGGCTCACCAACGAGCTCGTCAACAAGGCCGAGGCCGACATGGTGGCGGGCATCGAGGCGACCGAGAAATCGTACACGTTCTCCCGATCGGTGATCATCGGGTTCGCGGTGGGGAGCATCGGGCTGGCGCTCGTCCTCGGCTATGCCATCTCCTGGTCCGTCATCGGGCCGGTCCGGCAGATGGACGCGCGACTCCGGGACATCGCCGCTGGCGATTTCGGCGGGCAGCTCCAGATCGTCAACCGCGACGAGCTGGGCGTGCTCGCGGCCAATCTCAACCGGATGAATCGCGAGCTGGGGCGACTCTATCAGCAGCTCGAGGCCGCAAGCCGCCACAAGTCGGAATTCCTCGCGAACATGTCGCACGAGCTCCGGACACCGCTCAACGCCATCATCGGCTTCTCGGAGGTGCTACACGAGCGGATGTTCGGCGAGCTCAATGACAAGCAAGCCGAGTATGTCCAGGACATCGTCGCGTCCGGACGACATCTCCTCTCCCTGATCAACGACATCCTCGACCTGTCGAAGATCGAAGCGGGGCGGATGGAGCTCGAGCTGACGGACTTCGATCTTCCTCAGGCGCTCGACAACGCCTTGACCCTCGTCCGCGAGCGGGCGGGCCGCCGGAGCATCACCTTGGAGATGAGCGTCGATGAGCGGCTGGGTGAGGTTCGGGCAGACGAGCGGAAGATTCGGCAAGTGGTCCTGAACCTCTTGTCGAATGCGATCAAGTTCACCCCTGAAGGAGGCCGGATCGAGGTCGGGGCAGTACCAAAGGATGGGTTCGTGGAGGTATCAGTCAGCGACACCGGCGTCGGCATTGCCCCGGAGCATCAGGAGGCGGTGTTCGAGGAGTTCCGCCAGGTGGGGACTGCGGAGAAGAAGGCGGAGGGGACCGGGCTGGGGCTCACCTTGTGCCGGAAGTTCATCGAACTCCACGGCGGAAGGATCTGGGTCAAGAGTGAGCTGGGCGTGGGCTCGACGTTCACGTTCACGATCCCGGTGCGCTGTGGCGAATGAGCTAATTCTCGTCGTCGAGGACAACGACAAGAATCGCAAGCTCGTTCGGGACGTGTTGACGTTCAAGGGCTACGAGATCATTGAGGCCGAGACTGGGGAAGAGTGCGTCCGGCTCGCCCAAGAGCGCCATCCGAGACTGGTCCTGATGGACATTCGGCTCCCCGGGATCGACGGGATCGAGGCGCTCCGGCGACTACGAGCCGAGCAGGCCACTCGAGGGATTCCCATCATGGCCATGACCGCGTCGGTGATGACCGAGGATCGCCGGAGGATCACGGACGCTGGGTTCGACGCGTACCAGAGCAAGCCACTCAAGGTGAAAGACTTTGTCGCGGCCGTTGAGCGGCTCCTCGACCATCCTGGAAAATGAGGAGTGGAGCGATGCATCGTCTCGAGCCCTCCTTGAGGAAGCTCGGTTGGGCTGTGGTCGATACTGACGAACTCATCTCGTGAACCCAGTGAACCTCCTCGCCGACCTTCATGACTTCGTCCACGACCACCGCTCCCGCGGCCTGACCGCCGACGCCACGGAGCCTGCGAGTCTAGATAGAGTGGTTATGGCGTCGTCACACCACGCGTTCCACTCGCGCGCATCACGCCAAGCCTGACGATCCTGATGATCGCGCGCCACGCGACCAGGACGACGACCACGATGATCGCCAAGGGCAGCATCACATGGCCGATGCCTCCTAGCGCGTGCGGGACACGGGCCATGTACGGACCCAGACCGTAGCCGATCGCGTAGCCGATCCCGACCGCGTAGGGTACGAAAAGCACCGCCCCGAGCAAGTTCCCGCGCAAGAATGAACGGAATGGAAGGCCGGCTGCTCCGGCCAACGGCCCGGCCAGAAAGCGAAACCCCCCGACGAATCGCGCGATGCAGACCGCGAGAGCACCATACCGGCTGATGAAAGACTCCGCCACCACCACGCGAGCGGGCGTCAGCAGCCAACGGGCGTAGCGTTCGACCGCCGCTCGTCCGTAGCGGCGTCCGAGCCAGTAGCCAAAGTTGTCTCCGGCGACGGCGCTGACGATGCTCACGATAAGCACCGGAATAAGCTGAAGCCGGCCCGACCACACCAGATAGCCGGCGCCCGCTAACACGGTTTCCTCGGGGACTGGCAGTCCGATATTCCCGAGAATGACCACTAGGAAGATCCCCGCGTTGCCCCAGTCCGCGATGAGTTGATTGATGTCGGGCATGATCACCACGCGTGCCGCGCACCGGCGGTCCGAGCTGTCAACAGGGCGTCTCTACCAGGGCACAGGGAGTAGTGTGCGCATCCCCGATGTAAGAAACTCAAGCATGAGCGCCAAGACCACACTCAGGACCCAGAGGCCGTAAAGCCGAGCGGTCATAGGGATCTCCTCCTGCTTCGAGTGCGTGGGGCGGGCGATGATCAATCACTACCGCGAGGGACATGCCTGCCGACGCACTCGCAAGTACAGCAACGCAAGAATGGCGAGCCACGGCATCAGAAGCGCCACCGTGAACGCTGCGCGTGCAACGACCCCGATCACTTGCTTGATCCCGGGGCGGGATCGGAATACCGAGCGTGCCAACATCTCCGATGTCACTCGTAAGCCCGTGCAGCATCGGGTATGCCAGATGTCGAAGACGAGGAGCGATGAGCACTTGAGACAGTTCCGGAATACCACGTGGGCTCCTCGGCGGACAGTTTGCGCGACGTCGGCTCGCCAGATCGTCACGCTCATCGGGCGTGCTGGTATCGGGCGGTCTATCAGCCGGACGCTGGAGCCCACGCGCTGCCGATAGTTCAGGA
>VBAL01000045.1:0-835 GCA_005888595.1 Candidatus Segetimicrobium genomatis | reverse complement strand
GGCCAGCACTCTCGAGTAACGCTGTGCCCAACCCACGCGGCCAGCTCCTCCGGGCAGCAGTCGGATTCGCCACGTGCTCCATGCCCTCGTACGACCGAGCCCTCCACGCCCTCCGCTTGTACCTCGACTCATGGGCGGGGATTGGACGGTTGGCCGTGGGGATGGCCCGCCAGGGCTACGACCTGCAATTGACTCAGTACGATGACCGAGGCTGGCGCGCGACCTTCTACACGACCAGGGTGGAACACTCGCCAACGAGCGCGACGTGCACCGGATGGGAGCGCACGCCGTGGCGCGCGACGGCGTGGGAGGCGTTGCAAAAGAGTGAGGAGGGGGACCGATGATGCTGATTCGGCGCGTGGGCGGGCGAACCTCGGCCGAGACTGGGGAGCACCGCGTGTGGTTGACCGCTCAGCCGTCCGAGCCACGTGATCGCGCGCTTTGCGGTCGTGCGCCGTGAACGCATGGCGGCTTGGTGACCGATGAGGAGAAGGATGGAGGCGCTTACGGCGCCGGGACCGACGCCGGCGGTCGGCGACGGCCCCGCGATGCCGTGTTGCTGATCGTCGTCTGGAAGACCGCCCACGGCTTCGGCAAGGGCAAATGCTTCACCGACACCGTCTTCGGTAGGTCGCTGGCCAGCGTGCGAAGCAATTCAGGAACACCGCGCGCGTCGCGCTCCTGGATCCGCACGGCCAGCAACGCGGCGGCTGCACGGGCCAGCGCAGAAACCAGCAGCAGGATATGAATCCCCGTCCAGCTGAATCCGAGCAGCATAAACTGAGCCGGCATCAATGAGGCCAGCAGGCCGGCCAAGATGGAAGCCGCGGCGAAG
>VBAL01000303.1:1464-1857 GCA_005888595.1 Candidatus Segetimicrobium genomatis | reverse complement strand
CTCTGAGCCCGTCCCGGCGAACCACAAGTCCTCCGAGCCACTGAGGATGAAGACGATCGGAGCGACACACTGCTTGGGCAGGCTGACAAATGTATCTATGACGGAGTCCCCCGAAGTGGTCGCCGGGAAGCCGACCGTGGTGAAGTTCTCGGTCGCAACCTTCCCCCTCCCGTCGTCACTCAGGCAGCTCACGAGTGCGCGGAATTGCGACTCGTCATTGATGCCGCGCAGATTCGCGGGCACCGTGGGAACGTTGGCGAAAACGAGGCCTCTTACGCTCACCTGCAGGTGACCGTCAGTCGTCAGCGATCCCCTGACGCTTCCAATCTCCCAAGGCAGCTCGTCTCCCAGAACACCGCGGATGGGGTTATGGCCGACGAAGGACCCATCAAC
>VBAL01000303.1:0-1449 GCA_005888595.1 Candidatus Segetimicrobium genomatis | reverse complement strand
CCCAGCCGCAGTTGCAGTTGAAGCCATGGTGACGAGGGACAGAGCCAGGGTTACGGTGAACACCAGCATCCTTCTCATGGGGATCCTCCTTGTTACTAAGGGCCGAGCGTGACGGCGACCAGCTCCAGTTTTGGCCGTCACAAGACGGGTCCCGTGAGCGTTCTCCTGTTCAACCGACACTCAATCGAATGATTAGCGGCCGCCACACACGTTGTTGATGCAGCTCTGATGGTGGCTGCAATTCCCACACTTCAGGGTCCCGCCGCAGCCGTCGGAGGCGGTGCCACAGTTGAAGCCCAACGACTGGCACGTTGCTGGCGTGCAGCTGGGAACACAGATGATGCTGTTGCACGTCTGGCCCGCGGGACAGGTGCCGCAGTCGATGATGCCGCCGCAGCCGTCGCCCGTCTGGCCGCAGTTCGCGCCGACCTGGGCGCAGGTACTCGGCGTGCATGGGGCGCCGCACTGGTTGTAGATGTTGCAGACTTGCCCGCTGGGGCAGGTGCCGCAATTGAGAGTGCCGCCGCAACCGTCGGGGACCGAACCGCAGCTGAATCCCTGCGAGGCGCAGGTCATCGGCGTGCAACCGCACACACCCACGGTGCCGCCTCCACCGCACGAATTCGGCGAGCTGCAGGTGCCGCAGTCGATCGTGCCGCAACAACCGTCGGAGAAGACGCCGCAGTTATGACCGTGTGCGGCGCATGTGTCGGGCTTGCAAGTTCCCGAAGGGAGCACGACGTACCAGCCCCGGCCGAGCTGGTCGGGGGGAGTAAACACGTCCCCCGCGGCGATGGCCGCGTCGAGGAAAGCGAAGTGTCCCACGGTGGTGTCGGTATTGCTGATCGTGAAACTCGCCGAGGTCATATTTTCCGGGATGGTCACGCTGAACGGGACCGTCACGCAGGAGAAGCCGCTGGTAATCTTCGCGGTGCCGCCTCCCTTGGGGGCGGGCTGGAAGCTCGTTGCCGTGCCGGACGCGCTGCTCGCGCCCACGACGACCGACGGGTTGTCGCTGATCGGGTAGGGCGCTCCGCTTCCACATTTGTCGCTGAACAGAAAGTCGACGGAGGGTTGGGTGATGCAGCCGGCGACGAGGCACTCCTGATTGAACGTGCACGTGCCGGCGGTGCCGATGTTGGGCCCGGCGAAGCACGTGTAAAGGATGCCCTTGTCGCCGTTCGTGGCGGGGAAGCTCCCGCCACAGACGGTGCCATGGCGGTCCGCCGTGTCGTTCTGGACGTCCGCCGGAAGGCGCTGCGCGGTCACTGTGAGCGTGGCCGATTGCGCGCTGCCGTTGGCGGAGGCCGAGATGACGGGCGCGAAGGAGAGCCCACTGTAGCGGCGATAGCCGACGTTCGTCCACACGGTGAAGCTAGCGTTGCTCTGGCCAGCGGAAACGGTAACGGACGGCTCGACCGCTGCCAACGCCGAGTTCGAGCTGGAGAG
>VBAL01000302.1:1254-2688 GCA_005888595.1 Candidatus Segetimicrobium genomatis | reverse complement strand
CCGACAGGTCGACCCGGTAGTCGAGCTGCGAGTGGACGATCAGCATGGGGGTCTTCCAGTTGCTCACGAAATCGAGCGGCGACCATTTCTCGTACAGCGGGCGGTTGGCGTAGGGGGTGCCGCCGTACTCCCAGCTCACGAACCACAGCTCCTCCGTCGTGCCGAACATGCTCACCGGGTTGAACACGCCGTCGTGGGCCACGAGCACCTTGAATCGGTTGGTGTGGCCCGCGATCCAGTAGATCATATAGCCCCCGTACGAGGCGCCCGCCGCGCCCAGGCGCGTCGAGTCCACGTAGGGGAGCCGCGCCACCACGTCCAGCCCCCTCATCAAGTCTGCGTAAGGATAGTCTCCCCAGTGTTGCGAGATGGCGTCGGTGAACTTCTGGCCGTAGCCGGTCGAGCCGTGAAAGTTCACCGCCGCGACGATGTAGCCGCGCGATGCGAACAGCTGATAGTTCCAGCGGCTCCCCCAGTAGTCGGCCCACGCGCCCTGCGGCCCGCCGTGGATCAGGTAGATCACCGGATAATGCTTGGCCGGGTCGAACCCGGGTGGCTTCTGGAGCCAGCCGAACACCGAGTCGCCGAGCGCGCCGACGAAGCCGTACGCTTCCAGGGGCGGCAGGTCGAGCGCCGCGAGCGCCTGGTCGTTCACATGTGAGAGCGGCTTCCCGTTGGCCCACACCTCGGGTGGTTGGATGTCGCTCTGGTGCAGATACACGAGCGTCTTGCCGTCGGGCCCGACGTTGACGTTGGTGTTGAGGCCGCCGCCCGAGACGGCGACGGAACGATGGAAGGATGGAACGTCAATTCGGTAAACGTTATCCCTCCCGCGCTCCTCGATGACCGCATAGACGCACTTCGAATCGGGACACCACGTGTAGGCGCTCACCGAGAGCGTCCACCCAGCGGTCGCCTCCACGGGTTGTCCGACGGTCCGACCGTCCGACCGACCGGCGAGCATCAGGCGCTGCCGGTCCGCCTCAAACCCCGCCCGCTCCATGGACAGCCACGAGAGCCACTTCCCGTCCGGGGAGAAGCGCGGCGTATTGTCGGCGCCTTTGCCGGTCGTGAACGCGCGCGACCCACCGCCGTCCGGCCCCATCAGGTACACGTCCACGTTCGTGTTGTCGGCCACGGTCGAGTCGCCATGGAAGGCGAGCGCGATCTCCTTGCCGTCCGGCGCGACCGCCACGTCCCCGTCGCCGCTCGTCGCGATGGTGGGCACGTCGTGGTCCACGAGCGTGAGGTCGGTGGCCTGCCCGCTCGACAGGTCCACCCGGAACACGTGCTGGCGGTGGCCGGCGCGCCAGTCGTCCCAGTGGCGCCAGAACAGGCCCGTCCACAGCCGCGCTTCGGTGGGGAAGTCCCCGTTCCGCTTGTCGATCTCCTGGTCGGCCGGCCATTTGATGTCGCTCACGGCCAGGAACCCCC
>VBAL01000302.1:0-1208 GCA_005888595.1 Candidatus Segetimicrobium genomatis | reverse complement strand
CCCAGATCTGCGAGCCGTTCTGGCGGGTCGAGAGGAACGCCAGCGTCTGGCCGTCGGGCGACCAGCGCGGCGAGCGGTCCGAGCCTGGGCCTTGCGTGACTTGGCGGCTCTGCCCGGTGGCGACCTCCGCCAGCCAGATGCGCGCGACGCCGCGATTGTCCTGCAGCGAATTCGTGGTGACGGCGTAGGCCACCCACTTGCCGTCGGGCGAGAGCTGAGGATCGTTCACGGTCTTCAGCGCGATGAGGTCATCGAAGGTGATGGCCCGCTTCTGCGCCGAGAGGTGGGGAATGGGGAATAGGGAAAGGGGTATGGCGACGAGCGCCGTCCACACCGACGTACGATTCATGTTTCGCCTTTCGGTCCGACCGTCCGACCGTCTGTCAGTATTCGGGATGTGTGAGAATGGCGCGCACGAGCTCGTCGTAGATCCGCGAGCCCGCCGTCACGTTGCCCGCCGCGTCCATATGGACGTTCCAGGCGCACAGCTCCTGGAGGGCGGTCGCCTCCTCGTACGTGAGGTGGAGCACGACGCCGTCGCCCGACATCTTCGCGCGATCGAGCACCGCCTTGAGGACGTCCGGGAGGTGCTGGGCGCGGCCGATGGCGTCGAACTGCGGGCGGGTGATCGCGAGATCCATGACTCCCTTGCTTTGGCGGTGCCGGGGCGAAATCTTCTCCCGTTCCCCCGATCCCGCAACCGCGGTCCGGCGGAATCCGACTCGTCCGAAAGGCCCTGATGCCCCGCACCGAGTTCATCGCCACCGGCTTCCACGTGCCGGCCCGCGTCGTCAGCAACGACGATCTCGCGCGGATGATGGACACCTCGGACGAGTGGATCGTCCAGCGCAGCGGCATCCAGACGCGGTACTGGGTGGCGAACGGCGACACGGGCGCCAGCCTGGCGAAGGAAGCCTCGCTGAAAGCGCTGGCCAAGGCGGACCTCACCCCCGCCGACCTCGACTGCATCGTCTACTGCACCTGCACCCCCGATCACTTCGAGCCCGGCAACGGCGTGTTCCTGCAACGCGACCTCGGCATCACCGACATTCCGGCCGTCGACGTCCGCAACCAGTGCAGCGGGTTCATTTACGGTCTCTCGATCGCCGATGCCTGGATCCGGACGGGCCAGTACCAGCGCATTCTGCTCGTGGGCGCCGAAGTGCACTCGCGCGGGCTCGACAAGACGACGCGCGGTCGCGACACGG
>VBAL01000008.1:14355-14995 GCA_005888595.1 Candidatus Segetimicrobium genomatis | reverse complement strand
CTACTCCTTGCGCAGAGACGCAGTCAAACTGCTGACGCGCGGGCTGCTCGAAGTCTTGTAGGGTCTGCTTATCGATGGATATCGATGCACGGTGGTGATCCGGTGCTGGGAGCGGTCCGGGCGGCGCAGCAGCAGGATCTGCCCGCCGTCGAGGCGTTGCTGAAGTCATGTAACCTGCCGACGGGGGGCCTGGCTCAGCACCTGCCCGGTTACCTCGTGCTCGAGGATGCCGGCCAGATCGTGGCGTCGGCTGGTCTTGAACTCCATGGCACTGCCGCGCTGCTGCGATCGGTGGCGGTGCAGCAAGACTACAGGAATCGAGGACTGGCCCGTGCCATGATCAATCAACTGATGAAGCAGGCACGGTCACAGGGCGTGCGCGCCGTGTACTTGCTGACGACGACTGCGCAGCAGTACTTCCGGCGCATGGGGTTTGAAACGCTGCCGCGCGAAGCGGTCGACCCCGCTGTTACCACTTCGGCGGAGTTTGGCGACAGCTGCTGTGCCACTGCGGTGGCAATGCGACTGGCGCTGGGGGGATGAAGATGATTCGAGGCGACGAGATCAGACAGGTCGTCCGCGAGCACTATGCCGGCAGGACTGCGACGGGGTGTTGCGCAGACACCAACTGCTGCGACGG
>VBAL01000008.1:0-14348 GCA_005888595.1 Candidatus Segetimicrobium genomatis | reverse complement strand
CGGGCCATCGCTGGGGTGCGGCAGCCCGTTAGCCTACGCGGCGCTGCAATCCGGGGAAACGGTGGTCGATCTCGGTTCTGGCGCCGGCGGGGATGTGCTACGCGCCGCGCAGCGTGTAGGGTCTTCTGGACGCGCCATTGGGGTGGACATGACTCCGGAGATGATCTGGAAGGCGCGCCAGAACGCGCGGCGGCTTGACGTCACCAACGCGGAGTTCCGGCTGGGCGAGATCGAGCACCTCCCACTGTCAGAGGCGTCGGCCGACGCCATCGTCAGCAACTGTGTGATCAACTTGGTGCCCGATAAGGCACTCGTCTTTTCCGAGGCATTCCGCGCCCTGCGTCCGGGCGGCCGCCTCGTGGTCTCCGACATGGTAACAGCGGGTTCATTGCCACCATCCGTTCGCGCTGATCCGGCGGCGTGGGCGGCCTGCATCGCCGGCGCCGTGGATCTTGACGAGTACCTCGCCCTGATCCGTGCGGCGGGATTCGAGCGCGTCGAGACCGTCGCCTCAACGCCGGGAAGGCCAGGTCAGGTTTTTAGCGCGACGGTTCGCGCGATCAAACCTCCGGCCTGACCTGCTGACCATCCGGAACCGCGAACTCGCCGGCCATCTCCCGCGCCCGTTCAGCGGCGCGGCTGATCGCCTCGCGCACGATCTCTGCAAATCCGCGGTTCTCCAGCACGCCGAGGGCGGCCATCGTGGTCCCGCCTGGCGACGTGACCTTCCGGCGCAGTTCGCCTGGATCCGCTGCCGACTCGGTCAGCATGCGTGCCGCACCGATCAACGTCTGTACCGCCAGACGCCGGGCCAGCTCGCCGTCTAGTCCCAGATCAGTGCCGGCGTGGATCATCGCCTCGATCAGCCGGTACACGTATGCCGGCCCGCTCCCCGAGAGCGCCGTCACGACGTCCAGCAGGTCCTCGCGAACGGTCACAGCGTCGCCGACGGCCTCAAAGATTCGCGTCGCTGTGCGTAGATGCTCACCGGTCGCATGCCGGCCGGTGGCGAGCGCTGTCGCGGAGGCCAGCACCGCGGCGGACGTGTTGGGCATCGCCCGGACGCCCGTTCCAGCGACGCAAGGGGAATTCCCGCGATCACGGAGATGACGAGTTGCTCCCGACGGACCACGCCCGTGATCTGGCCCAGGACCTCCCGGGTATCTTTGGGTTTCACCGCGAGAACGACAATGCTGGCGGCCTCGAGCAGCGGTGATTTGACCGGCGTGATCTGGACGCCGTACCGCGCTTGCAGCCCGGCCAGCCGCTCCCGGTTGCTGCGGTTCGTTGCCCAGATGGCGTCTGGGGGCAGGACGTGGCGGCTGAGCAAACCTTTGATAAGGGCATCGGCCATGCTGCCTGCGCCGATCATCCCGATGACCATCTCATTCACCGACCTCACCTCCAAAAAAACACAACGCCCTCCCGCCGCAAGGGCGGAAGGGCTTCCGCGGTACCACCTCGGTTCTGGCAGTCACGCGGTCGAGCTGTCGCGGAACTGCCAGCACTCTCGCCTGATCTCGGCAGGCTCCGGCCCACTTCTGCATTTCCGCGACTGCGCGACTGCCTAACGGCGCGACCGCGTACTAGCGCATCGTGGGCCCGCTCCGGGGCTGGGATCGGAGCTTCCTGCGGCACCACCTTCCACCCGATAGGCAGTGCTCGCTCGCACAGGCGCTGCTCGTACTGTCCCCGTCGTTGCGGTGTGCCGCCTACTATAACATCCTCATTTATCGAAGGCAATAGTTTCCCAGGCCCTCCGCACCGGTGCCTGGCACCGATTAAATCTTGGATCCGTCAGAAAAGCTATGGACCAGAAGGGTCAGTCTCCGGTAGCCGAATTGGGTCTAGTTAGTCCAAGCCACAGTGTCAGGCACCGTGAATTTAACAGTGTCAGGCACCGTGAATTCGTCCTACTGCAGAGGAGACACTCATGGACGCCAGGACCGAGCTTCAAGATCGGGGCGAAGATACTTCCCGCATCGGCGCGTTGAGCGATAGCATCTTTGGCGTCGCTTTGACGCTACTCGTGCTGGATTTCAGGCTGCCGGAGTCTGGCGCGGGGGGCCCGCTGGCCCCAATGCTGCTTCTGCTATGGCCCAAGTTTTGGAGTTTTGGCCTCACCTTTGCGGTCGTAGGAGCGTTCTGGATCGGTCACCACCGGATGCTGCACCTCATTGTCCGTTACAACCGTCCACTCTTGTGGCTCAATCTCCTCTTCCTTTCGCTGATTACCCTTGTCCCGTTTCCCACGAGCCTGCTCGGTCGCTTCAGCCCCAACCGAGCCGACGCACAAATGGCCTGGATCATGTACAGCATCAATCTCGCGCTGATCGGGTTGAGCCAGTTCTGGGTGTGGCGGTGTGCCCTTACCAACAACCTGGTAAGAGAGAAGATCTCTCCCAGGCTGGCTAGCTATCTGGGTGTTCGAGCCCTCACGGCTCCCGCCGTGTTCTTCTTGTCGATCGGGCTGTCCTTTGGGAGCCCGCTGATGGCGTATGTCAGCCCGTTTCTCATCCTGCCCGTTAACGCCATTGTGTACCATAGTTACGCGCGGATGCGCGCCTCCGCGGATTGACCCGCTACGAACTGCGCGCCCTGAAATGCGGTCAGCCGGCGGTGAAGGCTAACGCTGAAGGACGGAGGGGCCCATCCTCTTAGTCACTCCTTCGCCGCACTTCGGGTCCCGTTTCCGAGGGTCGTCTGCTCTCACCCCAGCGATGAATTTCCTAGGGACGCATGGTCAGCGCTGGCAATTGGGGCAGTAATAGGTGGTGCGGCCAGCGATGCGGGCGACGGCAATGGGGTGGCCGCAGCGAGGACACGCGATATCGCGCTCCCCCCGCACTTCCAGAAACCGGCCCACGGGGCGGCCGTAGCGCGATAGGTGAGTGACCGCGCGGCGCAGGACGCGGCGAATGCTCCGGTACAGCCGGCCGACCTCTGCCTGTCGCATCCGGTGGGCCGGTCTGGCCGGGTGCAGGCGAGCCTGCCAGAGGATCTCGTCCGCATAGATGTTGCCGATGCCGGCGATCAGATCTTGCCGCAGCAGCAGGGATTTGATCGTCCCGCGGCGGCCGCGCAGGAGTGCTCTCCACCGCCCCGGCGTAAACGACGCGCCGAGCGGCTCGAGGCCCAATTCTGCCACCGGCCCGAATTCTGCTTCTGATGGCGCGAGGTCCATGTGACCAAATCGCCGCTGATCGGTGAAGCGCAGGTCGGCTCGTCCGAACCGCAGGATCACACGCGTGTGCGGATGCACCGGTGCGGCGTGCGGCACCAGCTCGAAGTCGCCCGTCATCCGTAGATGGACGATCAGGGTCCGCGCGCCGCTCAGCCGGATCAGCAAGTACTTGCCCCGGCGGTCCACCATGTGCACGGTGCGGCCGGACAACTCCCGGATGAATCGTCGTGGATGCGGGGAGTGGATCGTCGCCGGGCTGAGCACGCGTACTCCGGTGATGTGCCGGCCCGCGACAGTCCGGCGAAGCCTGCGGGCAACCGTCTCAACGTCCGGGAGTTCTGGCATCCGCTAGTCGAGCGCCATCCATGTGTCTCTGTGCGAGTAAATGTCAATCACCGGTCCGGTGGGATCGCGCTTTCGATACTCCTTGTATCGCTCGTGGAGTGTCTTGTAGCGGCGGTCAGACGATCGGAGTCTGCGGTGAGGGATGTCGAGAAGGAACTTTTCCACCTTCCACATATTCTGGCGCGAGAATCGCCAGTCGTAGCGTCCTAACTTCCGGAGATCCACGAGTTGATACCCGGTGATGCGGCCGGTGAAGTCCACGTAGGGATCAAAATAGCTCCAGACCAGCTCGCGGATAGTACGGAACACCGGCCTTCGACCGTGTAAGCCGGCATCCCGCGAGCGGGCCACGCTACCCCACGGCCCACGCCCGGCGCCATGTGGTGCAGGGCCACGGCGGCGGAAGACGTAGATGACATGGTCGATCCCGTCCTTCGACTCGAAGCTGACCACCAGGGGTGCATAGCCGTGCTGCTCCAGGATCACCGCCGCGACCAGTGCCGCCTCCAGGCATTGAGCGGTCCCCCGGCGGGCAACTTCGCGGAAGGACCGCAGTGTATCACCGCCGCGTTCCCAGTTATATGGCAGCGAACGGAGGAAGCGCTGGACCTGCTCAGGGGTGCGGCAGCGTCGGATGATCCGCCACTCGCTGCGCGTAAACGCCTCCTTCGGAGGCGCCTCTCGGAACGCGGCCATGGGCCGACTACTTCGAATCCATCACAGGCGATGCCTGCCAAGCGGAAAATACGGGGCTGGGGAATAGGGACTGGGGACTAGCGAAGCAAACCTGTAGTTACTAGTCCCCAGTCCCCAATCCCTATTCCCGTAGTTATGGGGGGTTGCCCATGTCCACCCGTGAGCCCGCGTTCGCGTCGCCCCAAGAAGAGCGCGAGTACTTGATGAAGGTCAAGGCTGAACTCGATGCCTGTCAGACGAAAGCCGACGTGGTGCGCGTCTGGAAGGCACACTACCTAAAGATCGGCCATCGTAAGTTGGGCCGTCTACTCGTGGGTCGCGAAGTGGATGAGTTGATCAGGTCGCGGGAGTAGGAGATGGCGATGGACGTTCTTAAGCCAGACCGCAGCAAGGCCGGTCCGCCGGAGCGGCCGGAGTACTTTTCGGGTCCCGTGCGGCTGCACAACCTTCGCCGCCCGGACGCACCAGGAACGGCGGAGCTCATCGGGGTGTTCTTCGACCGTGGCGCGCGCACGATTCCTCATATTCATGAGGCCGATCAGGTGCTCTATTTCGTCGAGGGAGAGGGAATCGTCGCCACAGAGCGCGAGCGGCGCGTGCTACGCGCGGGAGAGATCGCGGTGATCCCCGGCGGGATCTGGCACTGGCACGGCGCCACGAAGGCATCGGCGATGTGCCACGTCTCCATCAAGGCCGTGGGACCTACGGACTGGAGCGTCGAGAAGAAGAACTGGGTAGATTACTGACACGGTCGGGCAGTCGCGCAGTCACGCAGTCGCGGCAGGAACCCAGAAGGGTCCGCGTCATCTAGAGTGGCTCGTATGCGTCGGTACGCGGAGGGCGATGAAACGCTTCCGGATGCAGGATCTTCGCCAGGATCTCCAGGCCATCCACGATTCGAGGGCCGGGACGGTTGAAGTATGCCGACGCATCGGTGAGATAGACGCATCCGTTGCGCACGGCCCGTAGATCGTTCCAGCCCGGCCGTTCCGTCAGTACGTGAAGCTCCCGCCGCGTTCGCGGCACATCGAACCCGCACGGCATAACGACAACGACCTCGGGATCCGCCGTGATGATCTGCTCCCAGGCGATGACGAACGACGGGTCACGCGACGTGCCCAGGATATCCCGACCGCCGGCAATCTCCACCATCTCCGGCACCCAGTGGCCGGCGGCATAGATGGGATCCAGCCATTCCAGACAGGCGACCCGCGGAGCCGGCAGGCCCTGAGCGCGGGATCGCACGCGTTCGATTCTTGCCCGGAGGCTGCCGACGAGCGCCTCGGCCTGAACGGTCCGGCCCGTGAGGGTACCGACCAGCAGGAGATTGTCGAGGATGTCCGGCAACCCCTGCGGCTCGAGCGACACGATTCTTGTGTCGCTGTCGAGTAGCTTGGCCGCCTGCTGCACCAGGGTGTACGATGGCGCGCAGACGCTGCACAGCTCCTGGGTCAGGATGAGGTCGGGCCGCAGCTCCGTCAGTTGCCGCTCGTCCAGGTGGTACACACTCTTGCCTCTATGCACCTGGCCGCGAATGCGAGTTTCGATCAACCCGCTGGGGAGATCTGTGGTGACGATGGCCTCGCTGAGGACCGGCCTGGCGCGGATCGCGGGTGGATAGTCGCAGTCGTGGGAGATTCCTACCAGCTGGTCGGTGAGGCCCAGGGCGGCGACCATCTCCGTGGCGCTGGGCAGCAGTGACACAATACGCATCTCACGACCATCCTACCGTGAAGGGCGGGAGAAATGAAAGGGCCTGCGGGTTGAACCCACAGGCCCCCATGTCGGGACGGATCGATTATTGGTAGATATTCAGCGGATGGCGCTGGAGCGAAGCACCGAATGTGCGACGCAGTTGGTCGAACATCTCAATGTCGTGCTGTCCCACGAAGGTGATTGCCGTCCCGGCTCGTCCCATCCGGGCAGTCCGTCCGACCCGGTGCACGTACGTCTCGACGTCTTCCGGCATGTCGAAGTTGATGACGTGCGAGATCTCCGGCAGATCGAGTCCCCGCGACGCCACGTTCGTGGCGATGAGAATCGGTGGACGCCTCTCTTCGAACGCGCGCAGGGCCGCCAGGCGCGCGCCTTGGCGCATCCCGCCGTGCAGCACGCCTACGGGCTGGTCTCGGCCCAGCGCCTTCGCCAGCCGATCCACGCGATATTGGGTGCGCCGGAACACGAGTGCCGACTCAATCGGTTCATGGCGCAGCAGCCGGCGCAGCGCCTTTACCTTGTCCTCTTCTGCGACCTCCAGGTAGAACTGGGTCACGGTCTCGACGGTTGGTTTGGACGCCGCGATCCGCACCCAGACCGGATTGCGCATCTGGCGGTCCGCGATCGCCCGCACGGCCTGCGGCATCGTGGCGGAGAACAGCGCAGTTTGCCGCGTGGCCGGCGTGAGCGCGAGAATCCGGGAGACGTCGGGCAGGAAGCCCATGTCCAGCATGCGGTCGGCCTCGTCGAGAATGACCGTCGTGGCCGAATTTAGTCTGATCGTCCCCCGCTGGACGTGGTCGAGCAGGCGGCCTGGAGTGGCGACCGCGATGTGCGGCCGCTTTCGCAGGTCGGTGAATTGCCGCTCGATGCGCTGCCCGCCATACAGCGTGACGACTCCCAGGTTCCGGAACCGGCCGAGGGCGCGAAGCTCGTCGCTCACCTGAATGGCTAACTCGCGGGTTGGAACCAGCACGAGCGCTTGGATCAGTCGCTGCGCAGGATCAAGCCGTTCGACGAACGGAATCCCGAATGCAGCGGTCTTGCCGGAGCCCGTCTGCGCCTGACCGACCAGATCGCGGCCGTCGCGCAGCAGTGGGATAACCTTGCTCTGAATGGGCGTAGGCTGTTCCCAGCCCAGCCCCTGGATGGCCCGGAGTGTTTCCGGGCGAAGTGTGAGGTCGCCGAACTTGGCCGGCGCCTCGGATCTAGCTGTTAAAATACAAATCGCCTCCTTGTATTCCGGTCAACAGACCGGATGCGGCTGTCGCCGCGTGAGTTGGTGCCGGCATCTGCGCGTGTCTCGCCGGGATCCAACTCGCCACAAGAAGGCCCGCGACACACAACGCGAGGGACGCCGCCTTTGGCATCCCTCGCAGAACGCATTATGACGACGTCAATAGTGTATCACTTTTGCGCCCGGAAGTCAAACCGAACCGGCCATCACCAACGCGGCCCGCGGTCTCCGCGGTCACGCCGGCCTTTCCGTTGACCTCCACCGCCGGGCCGCCCGCTCCCGCTTCGCGGGGGACCTCCACCGCCGGGCCGCCCGCCCCCGCCGTCACGATCTCGGAAGGGCGATCGTTCGCTGCGGGGACGCGCCTCGTTGACGACCAGCGCGCGGCCCTTGTACTCCTTGCCGTTCATAGCCGTGATGGCGTCGGCGGATTTCTCTACCGGCACCTCCACGAACCCGAACCCGCGCGAGGCGATGAGTCGGGTCTCGGCCACCGGGCCCCATGGTTCGAACAAGGTACGCAGATCCTGCTCGGTGACGTCATATGGCAGATTTCCTACATATAGACTCTTAGACGCCATTGGTGACTCCTCTCGATGCGTGATGCCGGATGATTGATCAGCGGGTGCTGGAGCCGGCTCCGTTTCGTGATCGTGAAGGCTCTTCGGGGTGCCGCAGCGATGCTGTGCGTGGAAGTGACCGTTCTGCTCCGCGGTACGCAAACTGGACGATCCGCGCCGCTGCCCGGCCCCGGTAGGTGAGGACGGCCAGGCCGTTCCGGCGCGCCCGGATATCGCCTACGCTGGTTCCCGCATGTTTGCTGAGCGCGGCGTTCAGGCCGGCGAGAAACTCCTTGGGTCCTTCGAGCGCGATGTGCCGCACCGCCGCATGGGAGAGCGGCACGTGCCGCCGTCCGAACGGAGGCATGCCCCGTCCTCCCTCCAGATACCCGCGCACGAAGTGCGACAGCAGCGAGGAAGGAATCAAGGCGACGGGGACGGAGCCCTCCGAGGGATCGGCCCCCGGCGCTCCCCACTCCGCCAGCATCTGCGCCAGTTCGCGGTCGCGGACATACGCCTGCAACCCGTCCCGGCTGCTCTCACACCACTCGCAGGTGGGATGGCCCGTGCAGAGATCGTCGATCATGGTCGTCACGTGGTCGGTGTCGCGGCGATCGACGGTCAGCACCAGCGTGGGCACTGACCCTTGCAGGAACAGGCGACCGGCTGCGGCGATGTATCCAACCCAGTACAGCTGCGTGGCTCCCCGCGACCGCACCGCGCCCTGCCGGAGGTTGAAAGGATTGAGCAGCCGTTCATCTTTTCGACGGCGGATAATGCGCAGTACCGCAGGCAACGGCAGCCCGTGCTTTGCGGCAATCTGATGGGGCGCGAGTCCCGCGGCAAAATCGGACTGGATGTGAAAAAGTTGATAAGGATCCCGTCGCGGGGGTCGGCGGGTCGGAGTCACGCCCCTATTTTACCACGAGCGTCGCGTTCGCTCCAGGGGGACTTCAGGCAAACCTGGCAAGCCTGAACAGGGCGATGCGGTGGCGTGTGTGGCCGTCCAGGGCCAGGTCCGCCAGCACCTCCCCCACCACAGACGCGAACTTGAACCCGTGGCCTGAGAAACCGCAGGCCATGG
This sequence comes from Candidatus Segetimicrobium genomatis, assembly GCA_005888595.1. Taxonomy (GTDB): domain Bacteria; phylum Sysuimicrobiota; class Sysuimicrobiia; order Sysuimicrobiales; family Kaftiobacteriaceae; genus Telluricultor. The sequence goes on along the minus strand of VBAL01000008.1, from coordinate 5,526 downwards.
TGACGTTGTTCCATCGCGGGTGCCGGTCAATGATGAAGTGGCCGTCCGGGGTGTTGGTGTACATGCATGTGGCCGTCTGACGGAGGTCCCCGCCGGCATCAGGCAGGAGGGCGGCCAGGAGGGCCCGCATCCGGGCTACTTCGTCGGCGCCCACGTCCCGGCGGATAGTCTCCGGGGTGCAGAGCTCGCCGCTGTGGTGGTGGGCGACCTTTACGCTGCCGTCGGGGAGCGCAGGGAAGCCGTAGAAGAACGCGTCCTTCCGGTACTCGCAGATGTAGATCGGGAAGCGCTCCGGAGCGAACGTCTCTCCATTGCGCAGCGGTGTGAACCAATACATCACGTTGCGCTCCACCTGAAGCGGGAGGCCGAGGTCGCGTAGCACCGGCGGGGCCCAGGGGCCGGCGGTGATGACCAATCGCGCAGCCGTGTATGTCCCTCTGGACGTCGTGACCTCCACCCGATCGCCAGACACCCCCCACTGCCGCACAGACTCCTCGAAGTGCAACGCGGCGCCCGCCGCCGCCGCGCCATCCAGGTGGGCCCGGACGCAGGCTTCGGGGAACAGCACTCCCGCGTTGGGTTCCTGTACGGCCACCGTCGACGGCTGCAGCCGGAACGGCGGGAATCGCCGCTGCACTTCCTCCCCGGTGATCAGCTCATGGGGGAGGCGATGGGCGCGTGCGCTGGTCAGGGCTCCCTGGACCAGCACACCCGATTCCGGCCCGATCATCAGGCCCCCGGTCATGACAAGCAGTCGTTCTCCGGCTTCCCGCTCGAGTCCCCGCCACAGCTCATACGCGCGTTGAATCAGTGGTACGTAGTCGGGGTGCTCAAAGTAGGCTTCCCGGATGACCCGGGACCGGCCGTGCGAGGAGCCCTGGGCGTGTGCCGGCGTGTACTGCTCGATACCCAGCACGCGCACGCCGCGCCGGGCCAGATGGTACGCGGCAGCGCTGCCCATTGCGCCCAGGCCCAGCACGATGATGTCGGCGGTCGGCATCGGCGCCTCCAAGTCGGCTCATTCGCGCCTCCGGGGGCCCGCTCCCGCCGCCGTGCCGCGTCAGGCCGGCAACGCTCGATAGATGATTCTTCATGAACTTTTCGAGATGAGGATGGTCGGCGGTGGCGCCCGCGGAGGGCGTAGGGTATCATAGACGGCACATGGCGACATCCAGACCCGCCCCGCGGCAGCCTGTCCGACGCCCCACGTCCGGTAAGCTCCGCGCGATCCTGCAGGATGTTGGCACGCCTCCACCGGCCCCCTTTGTCCCCGCGCCGTTTCAGGAAGCCGCGCTGGCCGCGGTGCGCAGCGGCGATGTTTTGGTGGCCGCACCGACCGGCAGCGGAAAGACGTGGATCGCCGAGCAGGCCGTCAGTGAGATCCTCGCCGGCGGTGGAGTGGCCTGGTACACCACACCGTTAAAGGCGCTTTCCAACCAAAAGTTTCACCGGTTCGCGGGGCTGTACGGCGCGGAGTCGGTCGGGCTGCTCACCGGCGAGCGCCGCATCAACGCCCAGGCGCCTGTGATCGTCGCGACCACCGAGATCCTGCGCAACGCCCTGTATGGCGACCGGCTCACCCCGCAGCTGATCGTGCTGGACGAGGCACACTACCTCTCCGACCGCGAGCGAGGCACGGCGTGGGAGGAGATTCTCCTCCTGGCACCGGGACGCAGCCGTCTCCTTTTGCTGTCGGCGACCTTTCCCAACGCCGAGGTTATCGCCAGCTGGCTGGCCGAGGTGCGGGGAAAGCGGCCGGAGGTGATCGTTGAGCGGGTGCGGCCGGTGCCGCTGCGGTACGTGCTGGCCGACGCACGCGGGCGGCTGATTCCACCGGATGCGTTCTGATGGGCGGGCATCCGGATGGCTGGCGGGTCTCATCCGCGAACTCGAGCATTACAGTCTGCTGCCTGCGATCCTCTTCTATCCCTCGCGCCGGCAGTGTGACGAGGCCGCGCGGGAACTCACGGCGATGCGGGCGTTTGGCCCGGAACTGCGCGCGGCGGCGTTCGCCCGTTGGGAGCGTGAGTTCCCCTTTCTGCGGGCCCATGCGTTCCGCAGCGCCATCACCGACTCCGGGATCGCTCCCCACCACGCCGGCCACACGACGGCCTGGCGGCTGGCCGTGGAGGATTTGCTGGCCCGCGGGCTCATCCGAGTCGTATGCGCCACGACGACGCTGGCCGCCGGATTGGATGTGCCGGCGCGCACCGTCGCGCTGTCGACCCTGGTTCGCAACAGTCCCGATGGGCCTGTCGTACTGAGCGCCACCGAGTTTCATCAGATGAGCGGCCGGGCCGGCCGCCGCGGCAAGGACACGATCGGCGTGGTCGTACTGCCGGCGACGTCACGCGATGAAGCGCGCGAGGGGTTGGCGCTGATCGACGCCGAGCCTGATCCCGTGACCTCGTCGTTTTCTCCGGGGTACGTGCAGGTCCTCAACCTGTTGCGCCGGTCGTCGCTGGAGGAGGCGCTGCGCGAACTGAACCGGTCGCTCGCTGCTTACGAGCGGCGCGGAGAAGTTCAGCGCCTCAGGCAGGCCATCGGCTCCATCCCCCCGGATGACCTGACCGAGCGGCCGTGCGATGATCGGCTGATCACCCGCGGCCGGTATGAACGGATGGCCGAGCGGCTGCGCAAACTGCAGAAGCAGCGCGGGAATCAAGCCGACATCGCCGCGCTCTCTGCTGAGATTACCGCCTGGCCCTGTGCCACATGTCCGGTGGAGCAGCGGTGTCTGGCCAGTATCGAGGCCCTGCGGTCGCGGGAACTGCGTCGCTCCTCCTTGCGTCAGGCGCTGCATAGCCTGGAGGGTTCGCTGGCCGACGAGTTTGGCCGGCGCGCGGCGGTCCTGCGGCGCCTGGGCTATCTCGACGAAAACAACCGGCTGACCCCAGAGGGTCTGTGGGCCTCGGAACTGCGTCATCCCCGGATGCTGGTGCTGGCGGAGATCGTGCGGCGCAGCTTGATCGGCGGCTCCACGGCGGGCTGGGCCGCCATCGCCGGTGCGCTGGCCACCGAGCGCGCACCATACCGCGGCGGAGTGGCGGGGCTAGACGCGCTGGTGAAGCTGGCCCGTGAACTTGACGTGCTCGAGCGCCAGCACGCGCTGCCGCCTGACGGTCTGGTCCAGCAGTGCGAGCCGGAGTGGGATCCACACTCGCGACGGCGCATTCCCTCACCGGCGGACCGGCGTGCCGATGTGGTGATGGCGTGGATGCGCGGGGCGGATTGGGCAGCACTGGTCGCGGAAAGCCAGGCCGAGGAGGGAGACCTGCAGCGCATCATCCTCCAGGCCGCCGAAGTGTTGATGCAGATGGAAGGGTTGCCATTCCCGGATGTACGAACGGCTGCAAGGGATGCGCGACTGCGCTTGCTCAGGTCCCCCGTCGTCTAGACTGAAACTGCGGGACTGGGGACTAGAGGCTAGATTCAAACGACGCCAGTGCCATGACCCGGCTACAGGAATCTGGAAAACAGAGTCGTATGTTGGCAGGTACCAGTCCCTAGTCCCAAGTCCCCAGTCCCGCAGTTGGAGTGTGGCAAGGGTGCGCGCCTGTCCGGTGTGTGAGAGCGAGATGCTGGCGAAGTTCGCGAGCGAGTGCGAGGCGCCTGTCGCCTGGTCGTGCCCGGAGTGCGGGCTCTTCCAGCTGGAAACTGGCGGGCGCCCGTTTACTGCCGAAGAAAGAGCAGCCATCCTGACGATCGCCCCGCAGGTGGGGACAGAGCGGCACGCCGCACCCGCGTGGCGCGGGCATGCCGCGGTGCAGGCCAGAGAGATCCTCGAGACGTTCGGCTCTGATGTCCCGGTCGATGTGGAAGGGCTGGCCGAACGCCTGGGGTATCCCGTGAGCTGGCGCAGCCTCCCCCGTACGACGCGCGGCGCCGTCGCCGGCGACGCCGACCATCCGGTCCTGATCCTGAATCGCGACTATCCGTTCCGCGCTGACGTCGAGCGACGATGGGCGGTGGCGGAAGAACTCGCCCACGCGGTGCTGGGGCACGGGACACTGGTGGCCAGCGAAGATCCCGGCCGGACGCCGGTGCTGCTGGAACCGGCGCGACAAGTGCGGGAGCGCGAGGCAAAGACCTTCGCGGCCGAACTGCTGATGCCGGCGGCGAAAGTGCGGCTGGTGTTTCAGCGCGAGCAGCCGATCATTCTGCGGGCGCTGGGCAGCGAGGAGCGGGCTCAGGCGGTGCACACCGTCATCGCCGACCTGGCGCGGGAATTCAAGGTGTCACAGCAGGCCATGCGGATTCGGCTCGCCGAGCTCGATTTGCTCACCTAACACAGCGGGACGAGGGGACCACGGTACCAACGGACCATCTCAGACGAGACTCCGGCTGGCCGGCATGCACGCTTGGTTCCCGGGTCCCCTGGTCGCCCACGCGACACCGCGATTTGAGTTGACTTCTCCATCTTTCGTATGTTACTGTCTTCGCGTTTGCCAAAGTAGGTGGTGCCCAATGGTTACGGTAGAGACGAGCATCGGGGTTGTTGATAACGGTCCGCGAGTGGACCGGCCCTGCTCCCATGGGTATCACACAGTAGCACGAGGACGCACGCTGTAGGATTCGCGAGAACGCGGCGTGAGGGGGCGCAGGGTGCAACGAACTCTGCGCCCTCTTCATTTTCTGGTGGGGCGGGTGAATATTTGCTTGTTACGTTCAAAAGGAGCCTGAGCATGAATCGCTTACAGCAGATAAGCGCCGATGTTGAGATCCGCCCGTTTGAGGAACGAGACTACGAGGCCGTCGTCGCGGTGTCCAACGCCGTTTTTCCCGACCGGCCGTGGACCGCGGATGAGTTGCGCTATGAAGACACGCACCTCGACCGCACCAAGTATGCGCTGGAACGGTACGTCGCGGTGGATCGCCAAGCCGGAGGAACATGCGGCTACGGTGAGATCCGCCACCTCCCTTTGAACTTCCATTCGCGGAAGTTCGGGATGACCATCCGCGTGTCTCCGGAACTGTGGGGCCGAGGGATCGGTGCGCGGCTATGGGATCGCCTGCTGCGGTCGCTGGAGGCGCGCGGCGCGCTGGCGGTGCGGACCCTCGTGAAGGAGGACCGCGCCCATGCGATGCAGTTTGTCCGGACGCGGGGATTTACCGAGGTGATGCGGACCTGGGACTCGCATCTGGACGTGGCGTCGTGTGATCTCTCACGGTTCCAGGAGGACGTGGCGCGGGCCGAAGCTGCCGGGGTCACGATTGTCACGCTGGGCGACGAACTGGCAAACGACCCATCGTGCTTGCCGCGCGTCCACGCGATGGAGATGGAACTGGGTGCCGACGTCCCGAACCCGGACCCGTTTACCCCGGTGGACCTGCAGCAGTGGCGCCAGCATACCGTCGACGCGCCCTGGTTCATTCCGGAGGCGTACTTTATCGCCGCCGTTGCGGGGCAGTACGCTGGAGTCTCGACGTTGTGGAGACCCCAGACCGGAGCCTGGCTGCAGCAGGGACTCACAGGCGTGAAGCGCGAGTACCGGGGCCGGGGTATCGCCACGGCGCTGAAGGTGA
>VBAL01000301.1:319-1693 GCA_005888595.1 Candidatus Segetimicrobium genomatis | reverse complement strand
GACGTGCTCTATTCCGGGACAGTCGCGGCGGCGATGGAAGGCCTGGCGGCCGGCGTCCCGAGCATCGCCGTCTCCTACGGCAGCTTCGATCTCGAGTACTTGGAGAGTCATCGCGATGGCCTGCGGCGTCTCATCGAGCGGATCGTGCAGCGGAACGACTTTCCCCCCGAGACGCTGCTGAACGTCAACCTCCCGCCGATCGCGGGCGATGAGGTAAAAGGGGCGCGGATCACCCATCTGGGGAGCCGCGTCTTCCACGAGGAGATCGCGCGGATGAAGGACCCCTGGGGTCGCGAGATCTACTGGATCGGCGGAGGGCACGTCACCTGGTCGGGCGGGGCTGATTCGGACTTCCAGGCGGTCCAGGAAGGCTTCGTTTCGGTGACGCCGCTCCACGTCGACCTGACGAACTACAAGCTGATCGAGGTGGTGCGCTCGTGGAACCTCGGCACGTAGGCCGCGGGACCGACAGCTACGGCGGCTACCGCGTGCGGCTCGCCGAGACGCTGCGCGCGCAAGGGATACGCGACCTGGCCGTCCTGAAGGCGTTCGCGGAGACACCGCGTCATCTGTTCGTCCCGGAGGCGGTGCGACACCGGGCTTACGAGGACGCGGCTCTCCCCATCGGGGCGGGGCAGACGATCTCCCGGCCGTTCACGCAGGCGCGCTACCTCGAGGCGCTGCGCCTCACGGGGCGGGAGAAGGTGCTGGAAGTCGGGACCGGGTCGGGCTACGAGACCGCCCTGCTCGGCGCCCTGGCCGACCAGGTGTTCAGTGTGGAACGGGTCCTCACCCTCGCGGAGGCGGCCCTGCACGCTCTGCGCGCCGCCGGGGTGCGGAACGTCTCCGTCCTCGTGGGCGACGGCACGCTGGGATGGAGCGCCTACGCACCCTACGACACGATTCTGGTGTCGGCGGGCGGCCCCGAGGTCCCGTCGCCGCTGCTCGAGCAGCTCGCTCCGGGCGGTCGTCTGCTGATCCCGCTGGGCGCAAAGGGGGCCCAGGCGCTCACGCTGATCCAACGGACCACGGACGGCGTACGGCGAACCTCCCTCGGCGATGCCCGCTTCGTCCCCCTGGTCGGGGAGTACGGCTTCGATGCTTGAGCACCTCATCGCCTGGCTGCTGGACCGGTTCCGCGACCTCGGCTATCCCGGGATCGTCGTGCTCATGGCCATCGAGTCGTCGATCCTGCCGCTACCGAGCGAGCTGGTCATGCCGCCAGCGGGTTACCTCGCGGCCAAGGGTGAGATGGACTTCCTCGTCGCGGTCGCCTGCGGGGTGCTGGGGTCGATTCTCGGGGGGCTGGCGAACTACGGCCTGGCGCACTGGCTCGGCCGGGCGTTCGTGCGCCGGCTCGGCCGCTACCTGCTC
>VBAL01000301.1:0-283 GCA_005888595.1 Candidatus Segetimicrobium genomatis | reverse complement strand
TATGGTCCCCGTCGTGCGGCATCTGATCTCGCTGCCGGCGGGACTGGCTCGGATGCCGCTGCCGCGCTTCGTGCTGTTCACCGGCCTCGGCGCTGCGGTCTGGTGCACGATCCTCACCTGGATCGGCTGGTTCATCGGCAAGAAGGAGGACCTACTGCGGAGCGCTCTCGACCAGGAGGCGCGCCACTACGCTGGCCGGGCCGTGATGATCGTGCTGCCGGTTCTGGCGGCCTTGGGGGCGGCGTACGTCCTTTGGTACCGTCGCCAGGCGTCCCGTCAGTCT
>VBAL01000113.1:46732-49527 GCA_005888595.1 Candidatus Segetimicrobium genomatis | reverse complement strand
AGCAGCGCCTGCTGCACGCCCTCCCCCGAGACGTCGCGCGTGATAGACGGGTTCTCGGATTTGCGGGCGATCTTGTCGGTTTCGTCGATGTAGATGATTCCCCGCTCCGCCTTCTTCACATCGTAATCGGCGGCCTGGATGAGGCGCAGCAGGATGTTCTCCACGTCCTCGCCCACGTAGCCGGCCTCGGTGAGAGAGGTGGCGTCGGCAATGGCAAACGGCACGTCGAGGACCTTGGCCAGGGTCTGAGCCAGGAGCGTCTTCCCGCAGCCGGTGGGACCGATGAGCAGGATGTTCGCCTTTTGCAGCTCGACGTCGGCGGGCCGCCGGGTGCCGATACGTTTGAAGTGATTGTAGACGGCAACCGCCAGGGCTTTCTTGGCCCGGTCCTGCCCGATGACGTACTGGCAGAGCGTATCGTAAATCTCGCGTGGCTTGGGGGTGTGACGCGGCGCCGCCGGGGCCTCGCTTTCCCCGTACAGCTCCTCTTCAATGATCTCGGTACACAGCTCGATGCACTCGTCGCAGATGTATACGCCGGGGCCGGCGACAAGCTTGCGAACCTGTTCCTGGGATTTGCCGCAGAAAGAGCACTTCAGCTTCTCCCCGTCCCCAAAGCGGAACATGCGGTCGCGCGTCATCCGTGAGTCCCCCCACCCATTCGCGTCCGCCTACCGGTCCCGGGCGATATGGACCTTTTCGCGGGGCTTCATGATGTCATCCACCAACCCGTACTCCTTCGCCGCCTGGGCATCCATCCAGAAGTCGCGGTCGGTATCGTGCTCCAGGCGGTCGATCGGCTGTCCGGTGTGCTTAGCCAGGATTTCGTTCACCAGGGCGCGCAACTTGAGGAACTGCTTCGCCTGTATATCTATATCGGCGGTCGTGCCCTGGGCTCCACCCCAGGGTTGGTGGATGAGGATCTGCGAGTAGGGCAGGGCCACACGTTTCCCTTTGGCGCCTCCAGCCATGATCACCGCCGCCACGCTGGCCGCCAGCCCGACGCAGATTGTGGCGACGTCAGGCCGGACGTACTGCATCGTGTCGTAAATCGCCAGACCGGCCTGCAGCACGCCGCCAGGGCTGTTTACATAGAGGTTAATGTCTTTGTCGGGGTCCTCGCCCTCCAGGAACAGCAGCTGCGCGATGACCAGGTTGGCCACGTCATCGTCGATCGGTCCGCCCACAAACACGATGCGGTCTTTGAGCAGGCGCGAGTAGATATCGTACGCCCGTTCCCCGCGGGCGGATGACTCCACGACGATGGGGACCAGCGTCATCCTTGCTCACCCTCTCGACTTCGCTCAGCATGACCCCCCGAGCGGACTGCAGCAGGTAACTCAGCGCTTTCCGCCGCCGCAGCGTCCCTCTCACCACATCCAAACGCCCGTTCTGGGCCAGCCATTCCCGCACGCGCGTGAGATCTTGCTGCAACCCGCGGGCAACGTTCTCTACCTCGCGCTCCATCTCCTCCTGCGATGGCTGCAGCCCTTCCAGGCGCGCTAGTTCATCGAGCGCCAGCTGCGTGCGCAAGCGTTTCTCCGCGGCCGGCCGTAGCTCGGTCCGGAGCTGATCCTCGGTCTTTTCCTGCACCTGCAGGTAGCGCTCCATGGTGATCCCGCGGCGGCTCAACGACTCGGCGAGATCGGCGACGAGATGCTGTACTTCATGGTCCACCAGGCTGCCGGGCAACTCGATTGTCGCGCCCACCAGCAGGGCATCGACGGCCTTTTGTTCGTCTTCCTGCTGCGCCCGCTGCTGGGCCTCGCGCTGCGTTCGATCCCGCAGCATCTCCCGGAGCGCGTCGACTCTCTCGACGCCTGCCGCCGTTCGCGCGAACTCGTCGGTGAGGTCGGGCAGCCTGCGGCGCTTCACGTCAATGACTTCGTAGCTCACCGTGGCACCGCCGGCGAGCGTCACCGTACTATGGTGGCCTGCCACAGCACCCACCAGCCCCGATTCAAATTCGGCCGGGTATGTGCCACCGCCAACCTCCCCCAGGTACTCCTTGCCCGCCAGGAACCGTTCCGCCGACCCGCTGACTTCGGTGATCCGGACCAGCACGTAGTCCCCCGACGCCGCCGCCTGATCTCCCAGGCTCTCCAGGTGGGCTTGCCGGGCGCGAAGGTCTTCGATGGCCGCGTCGATGTCGGCGTCGGTGACCACCACAGCGGTGCGATCCACCCGGATGGCTTTGTAATCGCCGAGCCTCACGTCGGGGACCAGATCGACCGTGGCCACAAACCGCAACGGCTTTCCCTCTTCGAACGACTGGACCTGGATCTCGGGTTGGGCAATGGGGTGTACGCCGGACTCGCGGATGGCCTGGGAGTAGGCGTCGGGGACGAGGAGCTTGACTGTCTCCTCATGAATGGCTTCCTTGCCTACGTAGCGCTCCAGTAGGGTCTTCGGCGCCTTCCCCCGCCGGAATCCGGGAATCTCTACCCGCCGGTTCAACTGAGCCAGCGCCCGCTCCATCCCCTGAGTGACAGTCTCGGGCGGCAGCTCGACTTCGAGCACCGCGCGGCTGGGCGCCTCTTTGCGGACGTCAACCTTCACGTGGCCACCTCATCGCAAGGAAGCCCTCTTCCTTCTTCCCTTTTCCCTCTTCCCTTTGGTGGTGCGGGCGGAGGGAGTCGAACCCCCACGGGTGACCCCACAGGGTCCTAAGCCCTGCGCGTCTTCCAGTTCCGCCACGCCCGCACGCCGATCAGCGAATAGTCTACCAAGTCTTCCAGGTCTCCCTGGTCTACATGCGTCAATCCCTTACCGAACATTTTCGGGTCTACCAAGCT
>VBAL01000113.1:24347-46685 GCA_005888595.1 Candidatus Segetimicrobium genomatis | reverse complement strand
GAACCAGCGGATTAAGAGTCCGCTGCTCTACCAGTTGAGCTAACGGCCCACCGTACCGCTACATTATACACACGACAGAGTCACTCGCAAATTCCCAACCGCCGCTCAGGCCTCGCAGCCTCTACGAGGAGCGCCTCCTCCAAAGCCCGCCGTTCAGGTCGGTTCGGTCGGCTCCGGCTGATCCAGGTATTTCAGCACGTCACGCAAATCGAGCACGTCGATCTGGGCCCGCAGCGTACGCACCGGTCCCACTCCCTGCCGCACCATCTCCAACATCATCGGGTTGTCATCGACAAACAGGACTTCCTCCGCATGCAGGACGGTACCCTCCCGAGCTAGTTCGGCCAGCAGCGCGGCGATCATCCTGTCCTTGTGGGGATGGAACTCCACCTTCGGGTGGACAAAGTACCGGGTAAGACCGAGCAGGTCGAAGATGGCAAAAACCAGATCCGCACGGTTCCAGCTGCAGACGGAGATCAGAATCCCGCGCTCCCGCAGCGCGTCCAGGAGCTCGCGGGCACCGCGCGCGAGCCGGACCTGCTCCCCCCGCGCATCCTGCACCGTCTGCCCATCAATGAAGACATCTTCATGCTCCCACAGCGTACGGTCGCAATCGAGGATGACCAGCCGGATCGCCATAACGACCTCCAGGATCTATTTTAGGACCAGTTCCCAGATCTGTACCACGACGAGATGACGCCGCCTCCGCCCGCGCCGTTCCCGCAACGTTCGCGGGTCTGTCCACCAGGAATGCCTCAACGGGGACGGAACTAGGACTGGGTCACCATGGGCGCCATCGACCAGCAACAAACGGCCGCAGAGCAGGAATGGCTGCAGGCCTGGTTGTCCGGACCCTCCCGGACGAGGTACTCTGCGCTTCCGCCGCAGGTTGGCGATGCGGCGCCGGATCTCGAACTCCCGGACACGTCGGGCAAGAGACGGCGGCTGGGTGAATTCTGGCGGGCGAAGCCGGCCCTGGTGTTGTTCCTACGCCACTTCGGATGCAGCTGCCTGGCCGAGCGCTGGGAGCAACTCAAGGGCGAAATTCCCGCGTTCGCTGAGGCCGGCGCGCAGTTGGTGGCTATCTGTCAGGGCGAGCCGGAGCGGTCGGCGACCGTGGCGGCGCGGCGAGGATACCCTTTCCCGCTGCTGTGCGATCCGGACCGCCGCGCATATCAACTCTACGGGTTGCTGGAAGGAACACCCGCGCAAATCCTCCACGACTTCGCCTGGAAACCCCACGACCACGAGACCGGCGAGAAGATGCTCGCCTCGCGGCGGGGTTCCGAGCGCGCGTTGGTGGACAATCCCTGGCAGTTGCCCGGCGAGTTCGTCGCCGCGACCTCGGGACGGCTCGTCTTGACGCACCGCTACCAATACTGCGAAGACTTCCCCCCCAAGACCGTGCTGCTGGGGGCCATTGCGGCGGCCGGGATCCGATGATCGTTCGGCGGGGAACCTAGCCGTGCACGCGTTGCGAGAGCGCATCCTGCACGACGGCCGCAACCTCGGGCGGGGGATCCTGAAGGTCGACAGTTTCCTCAACCATCAGGTTGATCCTCTGCTCATCGACGACTGTGGACGCGAACTGGCGTCGCGCTTCCGCCGCGTGGGCGCCACCAAAGTGCTGACCGCAGAAATCTCCGGTATCGCCCCCGCGGTGACGACCGCCCTGCACCTGCGCGTGCCGCTGGTCTACGCTCGCCGCAGCCGGCCTGTGACGATGCCCGATCAGGTGCTGCTCACGGTCGCCCCTTCGCATACGCGAGGGCAGATGGTGGAGCTGATCGTTTCGCCGGAATACCTGCTTCCTCACGACCGGGTGCTCATCGTCGACGACTTCCTGGCCACGGGGCAGACCATCCTCGGTCTGGCCCGGCTGGCCCAGGCCGCGGGCGCGGCAGTGGTCGGTGTCGGCGCGGTCATCGAGAAATCGTTTGAAGGAGGACGCGAGGCCCTGACCCGGCTCGAGGTCCCGGTGGAATCGCTGGCCATCGTCACCGACATGAGCGGCGGGAGGATTGTGGTGGCGTAACCTGAGAGGCTCCCTTCGGAGGGGAGCCTCTCACACGAATACGGTCAGAGATCGCCTTACGATTTGGGACGGGCTGACCAAATCCAGGCCGCAAGGACAAGATTGATCACGATGGGGACGCCGGCGTTCCGAAACGTGAACATATGGCTGGACAGCCCCCACAGCAGCCACAGAATTCCGATCACAAGCCCGGCGACGACGTACATGGCAAGGCCGCCATACTTGGTCGTATTGCTGGCGATTCCCCAGTCCAAGACGGCGAGTCCCAGAAAGACGCTCGAGAGCACGAGGAGGATGCCTCGGTCTTGGACCGCATATCCGTAGACGGAACTGACCATCGAGGGCGAAAGCGTCACCAGGCCATTAAGAAGGATATAGAGAGCGGTGATCGTCATGGGCATCCGGAGCTTCTCCAACTCCACCACCTCCATCATGCGAATTGAGTGGACATCCTGGCGCGCCCGGAGGGAATCGAACCCCCAACCCCCAGCTTCGAAGGCTGGTGCTCTATCCGTTGAGCTACGGGCGCACCCGCCTGATTATACTACGGGACCCGGGACCGGGGACCCGGGACCAGGTCGAGCACTCTATCGTGAGCGTTTCTTGCGCACGCTCGGTTTACGAGCGAACGAAAGGTGAGCCAGCAGTCGCGTCGACGCACCGCTCACCCGCATTCCGAATCGGGCTTTTCGCCTCTTCCGCTCACGTTCAGCAGCGTGTCGATCAGAATGTTTTTCACCGGGTCGCGGCATCAGGTTGTCCGGTCCCTGGTCCCATAGTCTTCTGTCAGGCCGGCGGATAGCCAACCAGGCTCAATGCCGCCCGAATTTTCTGCTCGCTCACCTGTCCGGGATCAAACTCCACCCTGACTTCTTTCGTGACCTCGCTGGCCTGGACGGTCTGAACACCGGGCAGCTTCCGCACCGCACTGGTGACGGTGTTGACACACCCGTCACAGTGAATCCGAGGAACCTTCAACGTTGCCTGCATCACTCCACCTCCATTCCGGATTTCAGGCCGTTGCCGGCCTAAAAAATCTCAAACGCAGACTGTTGGCGACGACAGACACCGAACTGAACGCCATTGCCAGTGCCGCGACCATCGGGTTCAACAGAATCCCGAAGAACGGGTACAGCACGCCGGCAGCAACCGGGATGAGCACCACGTTGTAGAAGAATGCCCAGAACAGATTCTGCTTGATCGTCCGCATTGTCTGCTTCGACAGCGCAATAGCTGTGAGAATCCCCCGCAGGTCCTCGCCGATGAGGACGATGTCGGCCGACTCGATCGCCACATCGGTGCCGGCCCCGATGGCGATGCCCAGGTCGGCCTCGGCCAGGGCCGGCGCATCGTTGATGCCGTCGCCCACCATGGCGACCCTGCGTCCGATCGCCTGCAACTTCGCGACCTCGTCGGCCTTATGCTGCGGCAACACCTCGGCCAGGAAGTGGTCGATTCCAACCTGGGACGCGATGGCCTTTGCGGTAACCGCATTGTCACCGGTTAGCATCACGACATCCAGTCCCATCCGGCGCAGCGCCTGCACGACGTCCTTCGAGTGTGGTTTCTCCGTGTCGGCGACAGCTATGATCCCCGCCACCTTCCCGCCGACCGCCACGTGCATCGCTGTCTTTCCCCCGTTGGCCAGCCGCAGTCGGATCTCCCTGGAGCCGTCCAGCGAGACGCCCCGGTCCAGTAGCAACCGCGGATTCCCTACGAGAACCGCCTGTCCGCCGACCACCGCTTCAATGCCATGGCCGGGGACGGCGTCGAACCGCTTCGGCTGCGCCAGGTCCAGCCCCTGTTCGCCGGCGTGCCTGACGATGGCCTCGCCGAGTGGGTGCTCCGAACCCCGCTCCGCCGAGGCAGCCAGCCGCAAGATGTCGGTGGCATCAAACCCGTTGAGTGGAATCACATCGGTCACCGACGGGTGGCCCCGGGTCAATGTCCCGGTTTTATCCAGAATGATCGTGTTGACGCGGTGCGCCGTCTCTAGGGCCTCTCCGCTCTTGATCAGGATACCCTGCTCCGCACCGCGGCCGGTGCCTACCATGATCGCGGTGGGGGTGGCCAGGCCGAGGGCGCAAGGGCATGCGATGATCAGCACCGCTACGAATGTCACTAGCGCGTAGGTGAGCGATGGATTGGGACCAAACACGAGCCATGTGAGGAAGGTTACGACGGCCAGCGCCATAACAGCCGGGACGAAATAGCTAGCCACCCGATCGGCGAGCCGCTGGATCGGAGCTTTGGAACCCTGCGCCTCCTGGACCAGCTGGATGATCTGCGCCAGCACCGTGTCCCGTCCGACCTTCGTGGCCCTGAACGTGAACGCGCCGGTCTTGTTGAGCGTCGCGCCGACGACCTGATCCCCGGGACCCTTGTCCACGGGCAGCGATTCTCCCGTGAGCATCGACTCATCCAAGGCGGAGCGACCCTCAATAATGACGCCGTCGACGGGCACTTTCTCGCCAGGCCGCACGATGACCGGATCGTCGGCCTGAACGTCTTCCACGCGAATGTCAGTCTCGCGGCCGTCGCGCAGGACGCGCGCGGTCCTGGCCTGCAGGCCGACCAGTTTGCGGATAGCTTCTGAGGTCTGTCCCTTGGCCCGAGCCTCAAGGAACCGTCCCATCAGAATCAGGACGATGATGATGGCCGAGGTCTCGTAGAAGACTTGCGGCTCCAGTCCGCCGCTGGAAAATACCTGCGGGAGCAACGTCGCCACAAGGCTGTACCCGTAGGCGGCGCTTGTCCCGACGGCAATGAGCGTGTTCATGTCCGTGGTGCGCCTCCGGGCCATGGCCCAGGCCCCACGGTAGAACTGCCATCCGGCCCAGAACTGTACAGGTGTGGCCAGTATCAGCTGGACGTACCAGTTCGTCAACAGTTCAGGCGCCCACACCCGCACGCCCATGTGTCCGAGGCTGCCCCACAGAATCGGGAGGCTCAGCAATGCGCCGGCGATGAGCCTGCCGCGCAGTGTGGCGAGCTCGCGGCGCCGCGCCTCGCGCTCGTAATCCTCGGCGCCATCCCCTTCGACTTCCAGCGGCTCATAGCCCGCGTCCCGGACCGCCCGTCGCAATGTGGCCAGCGGCGTTGTGGCCGTCATCTCCACGGTGGCCCGCTCCGATGCCAGGTTGACCGAGGCGTTCAGCACGCCGTCGACTGACCGCAGAGCGTGCTCGACCTTGTCGACGCACGATGCGCACGACATCCCCCGCACGGGGATCTGGACCCTGCTGGTGGAGCGCTCACCACGCTGAGACGGCAGGTGTCCTTTCACAGACGTCCAGAGGTCTCAAACACATCCAGCAATTCTCGGATTGTCCGCTCTCGCTCACGCTGATCGGCGGACCGGATCGCGGTGCTGGCGCAGGTCTGAAGGTGGTCCT
Source organism: Candidatus Segetimicrobium genomatis (assembly GCA_005888595.1). Lineage (GTDB taxonomy): Bacteria > Sysuimicrobiota > Sysuimicrobiia > Sysuimicrobiales > Kaftiobacteriaceae > Telluricultor. Next base: position 41,255 of record VBAL01000113.1, on the reverse strand, counting down.
CCAGCAACAACGCATTGACCTTCTCCAACGCGCGCTGGATGGCCAGGGTCTGCTTGATGATGTCGACGCAGTACGTTCCATCCTCGACCATCCGTGTCACGCCCCGCACGTGTCCTTCCACGCTCCGCAGCCGTGTGGCAGCCTGAGCCCGGACGTGCGCGCTTCCATGCTTGAGGTGGACCTTTGAGACCGCCATGGGGTTCCTCCCGCAGGATGCAGCCGACCTCCCCCTCCCCAGGGGGGTGGGGTGGCATGATCATACCATGCCCATCGGGGGCCGCGCAATCCGACAACTCCCCAGGAGTGTCACAGAAACACGAGGCCGCCGGAGCGATCTCCGGCGGCCATGACGAACGGGACTGGTGGGTGGCCGCTGCTCGCCTCCTACCGGGAGACTCCGATCACCTGGACCTCGCGCGCGCCCACCGTCCCATCGGCGTTGGGCTGCCCGACGATCACGACGCTGTCGTTGGCCTGCAACGCGGTCGACGCCCGCAGTCCGCGAAAGCGAGTCGTCGCACTGATGAGGATGATTCGGGTCCCGCCTCCGGCCTCGAGGATGACGATCAGATTTGGCCGCCGCGCCACGACGATCCCGCGGAAGATAATCTCATTCACGACGACCGGCGGCGGGAAGAAGGCGCGGTCCTTAACGTCGATCGCCAGCGCCAGCAACCGTCCGTCGTCCAGGCGGAATCCCTCCACCGTCACCCGGTCGCCGCGATGGATGCCTCGTAGCGCGGAACGAGCGAACCAGTCGTCATAGTCATCGATGCGCGTCCCATGCTGAACCCAGACGGGCAGATAGTCGAGACCGGACCGCCGTACCCGGTCGGGTCTGAGGACGCGCAAGAGGAATGTCGATGATCCGGAATCGACCGAGGCGATGACGCCGTCTACGGTCATCCGCCCCAACAGCGATGACTCACGGTCTTCGGCCCGCGCGGGAAGCGCCAGGGCCGCCGCGGTGACCAGCAGCACGGTGATACCGACGAGGAGTGTTCGCACAGACTTCACCTCCACATGCGATACGCAACATGGAGGCGAAGGGTTCCATCACGTTGCCAGCGGACCAAGCCACCATGGGACCAGGCCTGCATTTCGTCTCGCCTGGTCCCGTGGTACCCGGGTTCCCCGGTACCTTGAAAAAGCGTCAGCGGCTGCCGCCGAGTGACCCGAGGATCTCTCGGCCTGACGCAACCGCTGACAGCCGCCCTAGAGGAACCGCAGGCCTTGTACCCGGTGCGGGGTCCGGTGATCTTTGCGTGCACCCGGCGGTGCCGCAGTCCTCATCGAGACGGCGCGTTGCTGTAACATGCGCCGCCTACTCTGTCAAGGGAAGGTCTATGGAGGATGCACGGCAGGGCATTCCATCGATGTGCTGCGCGCAGGGCGATGGGCGACGGTTGTCGTTGTGGCGCTGGTGCTGGCCTGGCCGGTCGGCGCGGCGCCGCAGACGCAGGCAGCGCCCAGCGTCGAACAGCTTCGCCAGTTTCTCGGGTCCGTCATCGTGCGCATCGACATCGACCTGCCCGAGCGCCGCGGCGTGTGCACCGGATGGATCGGATGGACCGAATCCTCGCGGAGCGCCATCTACACCGCCGCCCACTGCTACCAGCCGGATGCCAAGTATCTGGTGACCATCGGGAGCGAGAGCATCGTCTCGAACGGATTCACCAAGTGGGATTCGCTGGACTTAATGGCGCTGTGGATCCCGAAGGGACACCTGCCGGTGCTGCGGGCGTGGAAACACCTGCCGGTTGCTCCGTTCCGGGCGATGTACATGCTGACCGAACGCGGCAACGGCTCGCGGCTGGTCGAAGTCGACATTCCGCGTGTGTACTCGGAGATCCGGTTCGAAAATCGTCCTGGTGCGGTAGCCCTCCCGCTCTACAGTTTTCCCGGCACAAGCGGCTCGCCGATCATCGACCTCGCCGATGGACTGCTCCTCGGCATGGTCGTCGGCTATCTCGATGAGCGCCCGGATATCGCCGCGGTGGTGCCTGCCCAGACGATCTACGACGCGCTGGTCTCTGCCGCCCGATAACAGCCCGTCCTTCATGGTCTGATGGGCATGGCGTTGCGGAACCGCAGCGGCCCCCGATACGGCGGCAACGTGAGCGACTCCGCTCCAGCACGTCGACGACCATGCCCACCGGCATCAACCCATCGACGAATCCGCCCCGCAGGCTGAGGTCCCCGCATCGATCTGATGTTCCCGATGGCCCGAATCTCATATGGCGGTCGCTAACCCGGACGGTCGGCAGCTCGAAGGGCCGGCGGATCACCCGGCCGGCGCGAAACTGCACGACGGCCAGCAACCCCAATACCAGGAGGAAGAGCGCCAGGGCCCACTGCCATCGGGGCACCTGCGGGCGGGCGGTCATGGCGCCCTCAGTACAGGACGGGGAGCCAGCCAAGACGAGGGTGGAGTAGAGAAAAGGTCTTGATTTGGCGCCTCATCCTCTCTAACCTTTAACAATAGGGGTTAGCAGTTGCAGGTGGAGAGTGCTAAACCCGGGGCGATGGTAAGACCCGGGGGATATCATCTGCGGGGAGGGTGAAGCAATGCCAGCAAAGATCTTGCTGTACAACGAGGAAGCCCGCCGGGCGCTCGAGCGCGGCGTTGAGAAGGTGGCCAGCGCGGTGCGGGTGACGCTCGGCCCGAGGGGCCGGAACGTCGTGCTTGAGAAGAAGTGGGGCTCGCCGACAATCACCAAAGACGGCGTCACGGTCGCCAAAGAGATTGAGCTGGAAGACCCCTACGAGAACATGGGGGCGCAGCTCGTGAAAGAGGTCGCCAGCAAAACCAACGACGCGGCCGGCGACGGCACCACCACCGCGACGGTGCTGGCCTGGGCAATCGTGCGGGAAGGCTTGCGAAACGTGGCGGCCGGGAGCAACCCGATGCTCCTCAAGCGGGGGATCGACAAGGCCGTCGACGCATTGGTGGACGAGTTGAAGAAGACCTCCATTACGATCGAGGGGAAACAGGACATCGCCCACGTCGCCGGCATCGCGGCCAACGATACGGACGTCGGGGAGATCATCGCCGACGCGATGGAAAAGGTCGGGAAAGACGGCGTCATCACCATCGAAGAGGGCAAGGGGATCGAGACCACGGTCGAGGTCGTGGAGGGCATGCAATTCGACCGCGGCTACATCTCGCCGTATTTCATCACCGACCCCGACAAGATGGAGTGTGTGCTCGAGGAACCCTACATCCTCCTCACGGAGAAGAAGATCAGCGCGGCGCGCGACATCGTCCCGATCATGGAGAAAGTGATCCGCTTCGGGAAGCCGCTGGTGGTCATCGCCGAGGACGTTGAGGGGGAGGCGCTGGCGACGCTGGTGGTGAACAAGCTGCGTGGTGTGCTGCACAGCGCAGCGGTGAAAGCGCCGGGCTATGGTGATCGCCGCAAGGCGATGCTGGGAGACATGGCGGTGCTCACCGGGGCGAAGGTCATCTCCGACGACATCGGCATCAAGCTCGAGTCGGTGGAGATCGATATGCTCGGGCACGCCGAGAAACTCAAGGCCGACAAGGACGACACCACGATCATCGGCGGGAAGGGCGACCGCAAGGACATCCAGGGCCGCATCGCCCAGATCAAAAAGGAAATTGAGGACACGACCAGCGACTACGACCGCGAGAAGCTGCAGGAACGGCTGGCCAAGCTGTCCGGCGGCGTCGCGGAGATCAAGGTGGGCGCGGCCACCGAGACGGAGATGAAAGAGAAGAAGCACCGCTTCGAGGACGCGCTCAACGCGACCAAGGCCGCAGTCGAGGAGGGCATCGTCCCTGGCGGCGGCACCGCCTACATCCGCGCGCTCCCCGGACTGGACAAGGTCGAAGCCGAGGGGGACGAGACAATTGGGGTGAACCTGGTGCGCCGGGCGCTGGAGGAACCGGCCAGGCAGCTGGCCGCCAACGCCGGTGTGGAGGGAAGCCTCATCGTGGAACGGCTAAAGCGGGAGACCGGGCGGACGGGCTACGACGTGGCCAAGGGCGAGTTCGCCGACATGATCAAGGTCGGTATCGTCGACCCCACCAAAGTGACGCGCCTGGCCCTGCAGAACGCCGCGTCGGTAGCAGGTTTGCTGTTGACCACCGAGGCCGTGGTCGTCGAGAAGCGGGAGAAGAAGAGAGCGGCGGCGCCGATGCCCGGCGGTGGCATGCCTGAGGACGACTTCTAGAACGGGCGGTTGAGCGGTCGCGGATTCACAAGGAACAAACAAGGGCCGTCGGGAGACCGGCGGCCCTTCGATTTCCACTCACCGAGTGAGTTACGGGACCGCGCGACTGCCCGACAGCGCGACCGCGTCAGTTAGTGTTTGGCCTCTTTTGCCATCTTCAAGACGTCGTCGCGAGTCATGCTTTTGCGGTGAACGGTCCGCATGTGCTCTTGAGCCTGGCGGACCATCTCCTCGTCGGAATCTGCGTGGATCACATGCCCGCACTCACACGTCAGATGCTTGTGCATCGCATGCCACCTCCAGGGCGAAGCGAGTTTCCCTCACCTGCCGTCGCCTATTCCCGCTAGGAGATAAGGCCTCCTGCGGGTAAGATTCCGCATCGGTCTCCATTGTTGGTGGGGCGAGGTGCAGCACGTCGAGAGCGGAGAGACATTCCAGGTCTGGGAGGTGAGGCAGATGGTTCGTCGTGTGGCAGGTGGGACGGCGATGACGCTGCTCGTGATCGGAATCGGGATCATCGCTGTCACGGGAACCCGAGGGGGTGCGGCGGCGCAGACCGTTGCCAGCATCCTTCAAGCGACGCTGATGGAGGCCAACCAGCAGACGCCAGAGATTACGACCGAGGAGTTTAGGAAGATTCTCGTCGATGGCAGCGCGACCGTCTTCGACGCCAGGCCGTTCAAAGAATATGCGGTCAGCCACGTGCCCGGCGCGCTGAACGTATCCGCGAAGCCGGGCGTGCCGATGTCACTGTACGTTTCGGATGTGGCTGAGATCGGGCGCCGGCTGGGAGGCAACAAGTCCGCGCCGATCGTACTCTATTGCAACGGGCCGTTCTGTGGGAAGAGCAAACGGCTGGCCGAGGAGTTGCTGGCCGCGGGATTTACCAACATCCGGCGGTACCAGCTCGGGATTCCCGTCTGGCGCGCCCTGGTGGGGACGACCGAGATCGAGCTCGAAGGTGTGCTGTATGTCTATCGCGGTGACAAGACCGCGGTCCTCCTTGACGCGCGCGATCCGGCGGAGTTCGCCGCCGCAACGGTCTCTGGCGCCGTGAACATCGCCGCCAGCCTCGTCCTGCCTGGCAAGGACGTTGGCGAAGTGAAGAAGGCGAAAGACGACGGCCGGCTCCCGATGGAAGATCACAACACCCGGATCATCGTCTTCGGCAAGGATAGCGCCCAGGCACGCGCGGTCGCCGAGGCCGTGGCCAGAGAAGCGTTCCACAATGTGAGCTATTTCGTGGGCCGGTACGAGACGCTGAAATCCGTGCTCAAGTAGGCGGACTGCAGCGCAGCGGCGGGGCCGAGTGGTTGCGGCCCCGCCGCTCTACCCCGTAATTGCACCCGTGGATGCCGAGGACACCATCTTCGCGTATTTGGCCATCGCCCCGGTCGCATAACGCGGCGCCGGCGGCGTCCAGCGCGCCAGCCGCGACTTCAGTTCCTGCTCGCTGAGCTCCACATCCAGACGGCGGTTCTGCGCGTCGATGACAATGGTGTCGCCGTCGCGCAGCGCGGCTATCGGCCCTCCCTTCGCCGCTTCCGGGGCCACATGACCGACCATTAACCCGTGCGTGGCTCCAGAGAACCGGCCGTCGGTGATCAGCGCCACCGATTCTCCGAACCCTGCCCCGACCAGCGCCGCGGTGACGGCCAGCATCTCGCGCATCCCAGGACCGCCCATCGGGCCTTCATACCGGATGACGATGACATCGCCGGGTTTGATTGCGCTGCGCCGGACCGCATCGAAGGCGTCTTCTTCGCTGTCGAATACACGCGCCGGGCCGCGGTGCAGCAGCCGTTCGTGGCCCGCGAGTTTGACGACGCCGCCCTCGGGCGCCAGGTTCCCTTTGAGGATGGCGATGCCACCCCATTTCTTCAACGGATTCGAAAGTGATCTGACGACTTCTTGCCGGGGCGTCTCCTTCGCCTGCGCCGCTTCTTCAGCAATCGTGCGGCCCGTCACGGTGAGGGCATCTCCGTGCAGGAGGCCGGCGTCAAGCAGCCGCTTCGCCAGCAGCCGTATCCCCCCAGCCCGGTAGAGATCAACGGCCACGAACCGGCCGCCGGGTTTGAGGTCGGCCAAGATCGGGGTGCGCGCCGAGACCCGGTCGAAGTCTTCCAGGGTGAGATCGACTCCGGCCTCCCGCGCCACGGCCAGGAGGTGCAGCACGGCGTTCGTCGACCCACCGGACGCCGCCACTGCCGTGATGGCGTTCTCCAGAGACTTCTTGGTGATGATCTGCCGCGGCCGTAGCTCGCGCCGCAGCAGATCCATGACCAGGCGGCCTGCCGACTCGACGGCCGCAGCCTTGCGCGGGTCTATCGCTGGCACCTCGTTGGCGCCCATCGGCGAGATGCCCATCAACTCGAAGGCCATCGCCATCGTGTTCGCCGTAAACTGCCCGCCGCAGGCGCCCGGCCCGGGACAGGCGACGTGTTCGAGCCGTCGAAGGGACTCCAGGCTAATTTTCCCGGCGTGATACGCACCAACCGCCTCGAAGACATCCTGGATGGTGACCGGGCGGCCTTCGAACTCGCCGGGCATGATCGATCCACCGTAGACCATCAGGGACGGCAGGTCGAGCCGCGCCAGCGCCATCACGGTGCCCGGGATCGTCTTGTCGCAACCTGAGATGGCCACGATGCCGTCCAGCAGGTACCCGCGTGCCACTAACTCGATCGAGTCGGCGATGATTTCCCGGCTGACAAGCGAGGTCCGCATCCCCTCCGTCCCCATGGTAATGCCGTCGGAGATGGCGATGGTGTTGAACTCCACTGGGGTCCCGCCGGCAGCCCGCACGCCAATCTTCACCTGCTCGGAGATGCCTCGGAGATGGGAGTTACAGGGCATCATCTCGATCCAGGTATTGGCGATGCCAATGAGCGGCTTGCGGAGATCGTCCTCGGTGAATCCAATGGCATAGAAATACGAACGCGCCGCGGCCCGATCCGGGCCCTCCAGCAGGAGGGTGCTGCGGGATCGCAGGGTCGTTGGCATTATGGCGTCTCCTTGGACACGTTACTTGGGGGTCTGACCCCTTTGAAGACTGATGCGGGGTGCCGCTCGACCGGCAACCGCCGCTCCACCGGTGACTTCCTCGGAAATACGATCGCCCATCTGGACGGTGGTCGCCTGTCCGCCGAGATCAGGGGTGCGGACGCCGGCCTCCAGCGCGCGTTCCACCGCAGCCTCGACCGTTGCCGCCGCGTCGTCGCGATGGAGAGAGTGACGGAGCAACATCGCGACACTAAGGATGGCCCCGATCGGGTTCGCCGTCCCCTTCCCGGCAATGTCCGGCGCCGAACCGTGCACCGGCTCGTACAAGAACGGCCGGCCGTCTCCGATACTCGCCGACGGCAAGAGCCCCAGCGAGCCGGCCACCGCACCCGCTTCATCGCTGAGGATGTCACCAAACATGTTCTCCGTGACGATCACATCGAACTGCGCAGGGGCGCGGACGAGCTGCATGGCGCAGGTGTCGACCAGCAGATGCTCCAGAGTGACATCGGGAAACTCGCGCGCCACGACCTCCACGGTCTCCCGCCAGAGCCGCGAGGTCTCCAGCACATTGGCCTTGTCCACCGACGTCACCTTCCGGCGGCGCCCGCGGGCCATCGAACAGGCTACACGTGCCACCCGCGCAATCTCCCCTGCGGAGTAACGCATGGTATCGACGGCGCCGTCGTCGGTCCGGCCGCGGGGCTGGCCGAAGTACAGGCCGCCGATCAACTCGCGAACAATCAGCAGATCCGTCCCCGCCGCAACCTCCGCCCGCAACGGCGACACACCGCTGACCGACGGGAAGAGACGCACCGGGCGCAGATTGGCGAAGACACCGAGTTCGCGGCGCAACTGCAGGAGGCCGGCCTCCGGCCGTGCCGGACCAGGCAGATGGTCCCACTTTGGGCCGCCCACCGCGCCCAGCAAGACCGCATCGGCCCGCAGGCATGACTGCAGGGTGACGTCGGGGAGCGGCGTCCCTGTGGCGTCGGTGGCCACGCCCCCGATGGGCAACTCCGTGAAGCCTAGTTCGAGAACAAACCGGCGTGCTACCGCCTGGAGGACCTTGACGGCCTCGTGGATGACCTCAGGGCCGATCCCGTCCCCGGGGAGAAGCGCAACCCGGGACTCACCGGGCACGGCTATCGAATGAGTCCTGAATACGCTCGATTACCCAATCGGTGTCCTGAGCATCTTGCCCCGCGGGACCGGCGAGTCCGGCGGGCCGGCGCTGTTCCCCGAGTGTCTCCACCAGCACCTTGAATAAGAATTCCAGATGCTCGCGACCTCCGGACTCCATCCCCTCGACCCCCCTACTCGCTACTGCCGTCCCGCCAGTTCGGCGCGCACATATCCGACAATCCCGCCGGCCGCCAGCAATCGCTGCATGAATTCCGGGACCGGCGTCCCTTCGTAGATCTCGCCCCGCGTCACGTTGCGAATTACGCCGGTGGCCAGATCGACGTCCAGTTCGTCGCCGTCCAACGCGCGGGCGTGGGCGTCCCGGCACTCCACGACCGGCAGGCCGACGTTGAACGCGTTGCGATAGAAGATGCGGGCGAAGGACACCGCGACGATGCACGAGATGCCCACCCCTTTGATGGCGATGGGCGCGTGCTCGCGAGAACTGCCCTGCCCGAAATTCTCCCCGGCCACCAGCACGTCCCCCACACCGATCCGCTGCCGGAGGGAAGGATCGAGATCTTCGAAGACATATTTGGCCAGCTCCGCCGGGTCGGTCGTCACCAGGTACCGGGCCGGGATGATGACGTCGGTGTCGATGTGATGCCCCACCTTCCGTGCGTGTCCTCGAATCGCCATGGCCGTGTTACGCCGGCACCGTTTCGCGGACGACCTCGTCGGGATGCACGAGCTTCCCCGCAACCGCCGCGGCGGCCGCCACAGCGGCGTTACTAAGGTACACTTTGCTGCCGCGGTGCCCCATCCGGCCCACGAAGTTGCGGCTGCTGGTCGAGACGCACACTTCCCCATCAGCCAGGACGCCCATATGTCCGCCGATACACGGCCCGCAGGTAGATGTGCTGATGGCCGCGCCCGCATCAAGGAAGATCTTCACCAACCCCTCGTCCATGGCTTGGCGATAGACGGCCGGGGTCGCCGGGATCACCAGCAGCCGGGTGTGCGGATGCACCGTGCGTCCGGCCAGAACCTTTGCCGCCAAACGCATGTCATCGATACGCCCATTGGTGCAGGTGCCGATGAAACACTGGTCCACCCGGACACCGGCAGCCTCCCGCACCGGCACCACATTGCCGGGAGATGCCGGCGCCGACACCACGGGCTCGAGCGTGGAGACATCGTACTCGCGCACGTCCCGATACCTGGCGTCGGGATCGCTGCGGTACACGGTGAGGGGCCGGCGGGCGCGGGGTCGTATCCACTCCAGCACCAGGTCATCAGGTTCCATGATGCCGTTCTTGGCCCCGGCCTCGATGGCCATGTTCGTGATCGAGAACCGTTCGTCCATCGTCAGGTGTGTCAGCGCGTCGCCGGCAAACTCCATCGCTCCGTACCGGGCGCCGTCCACGCCGATCTCGCCGATGACGGTGAGGATCAGATCCTTCCCCGTCACCCACGGCCGCAGCCGGCCGTGAAAGACAAACTTCATCGACTCGGGGACGCGCAGCCACAAGCGGCCCAGCGCCATCGCCGCGGCGAGATCTGAAGACCCCACGCCCGTCGAGAACGCCCCGAGCGCGCCGTGGTTGCACGTGTGGGAGTCCGCGCCGACGAACACGTCCCCGGGGACGACGTAGCCCAGTTCCGCGAGCAGGACGTGGGCGATTCCGGAACGACCGACATCGTAGAAATGGGGCAGATGATGCGCTGCGACGAAGTCGCGGGTGATCTTGCACTGCTGCGCCGAGGCGATGTCTTTGTTGGGGACATAGTGATCGAAGACGAACGCGAGCCGGTCGGGATCGAACACCTGCCCGACGCCCATCTTCTCGAACTCCTTGATCGCCAGCGGCGCGGTAATGTCGTTGGCGAACAAGAAGTCGACCGTGCAGTCGATGAGGTCGCCGGGGCGTACCTCAGGCCGGCCGGCATGGAAGGCGAGAATCTTCTCGGTAATCGTCATGCCCATAGCGAACTCCGCTCCATACTACAGATCTGTTGAATCTATTGAATCTGTTGCATCTATTGAATCCATTTCATCCAGCCTTGAGCTTACGTTCTTGATTCAATAGATTCAACGGATTCAATAGATTCAATGGATTGCTTCGTCCGTGCCAGGATCTTGTTGACCGCCGACAGGTACGCGCGGGCGCTGGCCTCCAGGACATCCGTGCTGCTGGCGCGTCCAACTGAGAGGTCGCCTTCCCATCGCAGCTTCACCACCGCCTCGCCGACCGCATCGGCGCCGCCGGCCGCAGCGCGTACCGAATAATCCACCAGCTCCGGCCGTACACCCACGCCCGATGCAATCGCATCGAACAGGGCGTTGATAGGTCCATCGCCTGACGCCGTCTGCTCTTCCTCCGTCTCCCCCTTGGTCACCCGCACCGTGGCAATGGGCCGGCGACCGGTCCCGGCCGTCACGGAGAACCGTCCCAGTTCCCAGATGCGCGGGAAGAGGGCGAACTGCTCCTCGACCAGCGCGATGACCTCTTCCTGCAGCACGGTTTTCTTACGGTCGCAGACCTCCTTGAACCGGGCAAAGGCGCCTTCCAGCTCATCGGCCCCCAGCCGGATGCCGGCATCCTGCAGCACTTTCTCAAACGCATGCCGGCCGGAGTGCTTGCCCAGCACCAGACGGTTGGTGGGAAGTCCAATCGACGCGGGCGTCATGATCTCGTAGGTCCGCCGGTCCACGAGCACACCGTGCTGGTGGATGCCCGCCTCGTGGGCGAAGGCGTTCGCTCCGACGATGGCTTTGTTGGGCTGGACATCGATACCGGTAAAGGCGCACAACAACCGGCTCGTCGGGTAGATCTGCGTGGTATCAACGCCGGTGGTCAGACCTATCGAGTCGCGCCGGGTCCCCAGCGCCATGATCACTTCTTCGAGCGCGACATTGCCCGCGCGCTCCCCAATCCCATTGACCGTCCCCTCCACCTGCCGGGCGCCGGCCCGTACCCCCGCCAGCGTGTTCGCGGTGGCAAGACCCAGGTCGTTATGGCAGTGGACGCTGACGGTGATGCGGTCCATCCCCGGGACGCGCTCGAGGAGCGACCGCACCAGTGCGCCGAATTCCTCCGGCACCGCGTATCCCACCGTATCCGGAATGTTGATGATCGTAGCCCCGGCCTGAATCGCCGCCTCGAATACCCGGCAGAGAAAGTCGATGTCCGACCGGGTGGCGTCCTCGGCGCTGAACTCGACTTCAGGCGCAAGCCTGCGGGCATAGGAAACTGCCTGCTGCGCCGTCTGCAGGACTTCGTCGGGGGACATCCGCAGCTTGCGGGCCATATGGATGGGCGACGTGGCGATAAACGTGTGCACCCGCGCCCGCTCGGCGGGACGCACCGCCTCGGCCGCCGCTTCGACGTCTTTCGGATTTGCCCGGGCCAGCCCACAGATGATGGGTCCACGCACGCCGGCCGCGATCCGCCGCACCCCCTCGAACTCTCCGGGCGAGGAGATGGGGAATCCGGCCTCGATGACATCGACCCCAAGCCGCGCGAGCTGCCGCGCCATCTCCAGCTTCTCTTCCGGCCACATGGAGAAACCGGGCGACTGCTCGCCATCGCGCAGCGTCGTATCGAAGATGAAGACCCTGTCGGTCATGAGACCCCTCAGGACGCGACGACCGGCTGCTTTGTCCCTTTGCGGGACAGCCAGGGCATCATCGCCCGCAACCGCCGGCCGACCTCCTCAATGGGATGCGCCTGTTCCTGCCGGCGCTGCTCCTTGAAGTTCGGACGGCCAGCCTGATTCTCGCTCACCCACTCGCGGGCGAAGGTGCCGTCCTGCACCTCGTGGAGAATCCGTTTCATCTCCGCGCGCACCCGGTCGCTGATCACCCGGTGGCCGCGGCTGTAGTCGCCGTACTCCGCGGTATCAGACACGGAGTAGCGCATGTAGGACAGGCCGCCTTCGTACATCAGGTCCACGATCAGCTTCATCTCGTGAAGGCACTCGAAGTAGGCGATCTCCGGCTGGTAGCCTGCCTCCACCAGGATATCGAACCCCGTCTTGATCAAACTGGAAATCCCGCCGCACAGCACCGTCTGCTCGCCAAAGAGATCGGTCTCCGTTTCTTCCTTGAACGTCGTCTCGATGACGCCGGCTTTCGTGCAGCCGACGGCGCGGGCATAGGCGAGCGCCGTCTCTTTGGCGTGCCCCGTCACATCCTGGTGCACGGACAGCAGCCCAGGCACCCCCACGCCCTCCACGAACAACTCCCGCATGCGGTGCCCCGGCGCCTTCGGCGCGATCATCACCACGTCCACGGCCGGGGCCGGCACGATCTGTCCGAAGTGAATGTTAAATCCGTGCGCGAAGAGCAGCGTGTTCCCGGACCGCAGCGCCGGGCCGATCTCATTCTCATAGATCTGTCGCTGCACGTGGTCCGGGGCGAGCATGACCACCAGATCGGCCTGCCGCGCGGCCTCACCCACGGTGGCGACGCGAAAGCCGTCGGCCTCCGCCTTCGCCCAGGACGCGCTGCCGCGGTACAGGCCGACGACCACGCTCACGCCGCTGTCCCGAAGGTTCTGGGCGTGCGCGTGGCCCTGGCTGCCGTAGCCGATCACGGCCACGGTCTTCCCCCGCAGCGGCTCCAGTGACGCATCTTTGTCATAGAAGATCGTGGCCATCACAACACCCCCGTCACAGTCTGTCATGAGGCGGTCTACGCCCGCGTCATGTGTTCTGCGCTCCCCGCACGAGTGTCACCTGGCCGGTGCGGGCCATCTCCCGGATCCCATACTTGGCCAACAGGGTGACGAAGGCGTCGACTTTCTCGCCCCGGCCGGTGACCTCCAGTGTCATCGTCTTGTCGGTGAGGTCCACCACACTCGCCCGGAAGACGTTGGCGATCTCCATAATCTCGAGCCGCGTCCCCGGCGTGACATTGACCTTGATCAGCGCCAGTTCACGGTCCACTGCCGGCGTGCTGTCGATCGACGTCGCCCGGAGCACTTCGACGACTTTGCGTAGCTGTTTGGCGAACTGCTCGGTGCGCTCCGGCGCCGTGTCCACCACGATCGTCATCCGGGAGATGCTCGGATCTTCCGTCGGGCCGACGGACAGGCTGTGGATATTCACGCCCCGCCTGCGGATCAACCCCGCCACGCGTACCAGCACGCCCGGCGCATTCTGCACCAGCACCGAGATGGTGGCCGCGTGTTGCGGGTCAGTCATCCAGAATCATCTCCGCCACCGACTGCCCGGATGGGATCATCGGCAGGCAGTTTTCCTCCGGATCGCACTGGATATCCACGACGCACGGCACGCCTTCCGTCTCCAGCGCAGTGCGGAGCGCGCTTTCCACCTCTTCAGGCCGCTCCACGCGGATTCCGCGCGCGCCGTAGGCCTCCCCGATCTTGGCGAAGTTAGGGTTGCGCAGAATGGATGATGAGAAACGGCCCCGGTAGAAGAACGTCTGCCACTGCCGCACCATCCCCAGCGCCCCATTGTTCAGGATGAAAATCGGCAGGCTTAACCCATGCTCCACCGCGGTGATGAGGTCCTGCAGGGTCATCTGGAACCCGCCGTCACCGACCAGTGCAATGACCTGCTTGTCCGGACAAGCGAACTTGGCGCCCAAAGCGGCCGGGAAGCCGAAGCCCATGGCGCCCAGTCCACCGGAGGAGATGAACGTGCGCGGCTCGCGGCACTTGTACCACTGGGCCATCCACATCTGGTGCTGGCCGACATCGGTGACGACGATGGCCCGCCCGCCGGTCAGACGGTTGAGCAGATCGCAGACATACTGATGGCTGATACGGCCATCGCGCTGCCGGTAGCGGAACGGATAACGCTCCCGCCACTCCTCAATCTGTTTCCACCATGCCTCAATCTTCGGCGGCCGCACCAGCGGGACGAGCGCGGCCAGCACCCGCTTGGCGTCGCCCACGATAGGAATGTGCGCCGGTTTGTTCTTCCCGATCTCGGCCGGGTCGATGTCGATGTGGATGAAACGGGCGTGGGGGGCGAAGTCCTTCAGGCGGCCGGTGACGCGGTCATCGAAACGTACGCCTACGGCCAGAATGACGTCGGCGCGGTTGATGGCCCAGTTGGCAAAGGCGCTGCCGTGCATGCCGAACATACCCAGGCAGCGCGGGTGGGTCTCGTCCATGGCCCCTTTGCCCATCAACGTGAGCACGACGGGGATACCGGTCCGCTCGACCAGCGCCGTGAGCTCAGGCGTCGCGCCGCTGCTGATGATGCCCCCACCGGCGTAGACGATCGGGCGCTCTGCGGCGGACAAGGCGTCGGCCGCTTCGGCGATCTGGCCTGGGTTGCCGTCGACCACCGGCCGGTACCCCGGCAGTACGGGATCCTCATCGAAATCCGGCTCGCACAGTTCCTGGGATACGTCACGCGGGATGTCCACCAGCACCGGACCAGGCCGTCCGGTCTTGGCCAGATAGAACGCCATGCGCACGGCTTTGGGAATGTCCATCGCGCGCATCACCAGGGTGTTGTATTTGGTGATCGGCATGGTAATGCCGGTGACGTCGGCCTCCTGAAAGGCGTCGTTGCCGATGACCGGCCGCGGCACCTGCCCGGTAATGGCGACGATCGGAGCGGAATCCATCATCGCGTCGGTAATCCCTGTGATGAGGTTCGTGGCGCCCGGGCCCGAGGTGGCGGTGCACACTCCGACGCGGCCGGACGCGCGGGCGTACCCGACGGCGGCATGGGCCGCAACCTGCTCGTGCCGGACCAGGATGTGGCGAATGTCCTGCGCATCGTAGAGCGCATCATATATTGGCAGCGACGCGCCGCCCGGGTGACCGAAGAGCACCTCTACGCCCTCACGGCGCAGTGCTTCCACGAGCGTCTGCGCGCCGTTCATCTGGCGAGGCCGCTCGGCGGACGGAGACGGTTTCGCTGCAGTCATCTGACGTGCCATGACCCCTCACCTCACGGATAAGGCCGACAAAAAAACACACCGCGGGCTCACCCTAAGGGCGGATGCTCCCGCGGTACCACCTTAGTTCCCCCATGCGGCGGTCGCGTTATCGCGCGGTCGCGGTAGCGACAGATTGAATTTCCGCGACTGCTCGACCGCGTGACTGCGCGTGAGGGCTCTCTAACCCGGTAACGGTGGCGAACCGGCGACGCCTACCTCAGTCGGCACCGCGGCTTGGGGACGAGTTCGGCGGCCGCCTACTACCGGCTCCCACTTCTCCCGGCTCTCTTTAAGCCAGGCGGCTGCCTACTGCTTCCCCGCGTTGCCTCAAATGGAAAAAGCCTGAGCGATAGATTCTCGAGGAACCTATCCCTCAGGCTTTTATCCTGACGGTGTAACGGTCCCCAGGACCGCCTGCGCCGCTCGGACCAACCGGCCCTTGTGGGAGCCGTGGAACCCTAGGCGCACTTCCTCATGCAATTTTGGGCTTGCCCAGGACGTTAGCAAAGGTGCGGGCGGATGTCAACCCCCGAATGCCACGCGGCGGATGCGCCGGGGGCGGAACTTCAAAGGCGCCACGTGCGTCAAGGACAATAGGAATGCGGCGCGAAGGAGTCACCACGGCCATGACGGGTGCTCTTCACATCCGTTTGCTTGTCTGCATCGGGATCGTCGTGGGGGTAGTGCTTCCGGTCTCCGCGCAGAGTACTGAAGTCCCGTTCGTCACCATCGCTGCGGGCACGGTCTCCGGGATTCGCCATCCTGTTCACGTCATCATCCGGGATCAGCCTGCCTGGCAGAGTCTGTGGCGCCGCCACTCGGGTTTACCGGTAGCTCCATCCGTGGACTTCAGCCACAATATGGTGATTGCCGTATTTGCTGGAGAGTTCACCGAGCCAGCGGCTTTGACCATCGTGCGAATCGTTCGTGAACGCACCCAGCTGGTCGTCCTGTACCGATCGGGTGCGACGCGCCCGCCGCTGGATGGCGCAAGTACAGCTCCGGTAACACCGTTTCACATTGTCGGGACGGCTCGCGCGACGCTGGGGGTCACGTTTTCTCAGATCAAAACACCCCCTGTAGTGGTGCCGCCGCCCTGACCTATAGGAGTGCTGTGGACCCCGGGCAGATTTCCCGCCCGAGGCCCACAGCCTGTCTGTCCTTAGTGCTTCCCTGCGGGGAAGAAGGCGAAGTACATGTCCTCATCAACAGCACCGTCTCGGCCTCGGGTATCCCCCCAGACGATCCCCGCGCCAAAGCTGTTCGCGTCGATGCCCATATAGTCGCCGAGGAATCCCGCTTGAAGCGGGTTGTTTGCCGGCACCAGGTTGGGCATAGATTCCGTCGTGATGCGGTGGTACGTGAACGTCGCGCCCTGATCGCGGGTGACGGCTAAGGTGATATCGTTGCAGCCGGTGAATTCGCAGTTTCCATACTTCCGGTCGTAGTAGGCAACGTAGAGGGTTCCGTCCGGTCCCACAGCGTTCCACGGTTGCCACTGGGCGCTCGGCCCAAACTGGATGGCTGGTGTCACGTTGATTGGAACCCCCCACGTCGTCCCTCCGTTCGTCGAAACGGCAAGGAAGACGTCGTTGTCGCATGGAGGGACAGAAGTAGCAGTACTACCCGTGTTGCAGGGGGGCCCGCCGTTCCGGAAG
>VBAL01000113.1:20316-24324 GCA_005888595.1 Candidatus Segetimicrobium genomatis | reverse complement strand
GCACGCGATAGCCGTTGGGCGGCAAGCATCGCCTCCCCGCAGGGCAACCCGTGACCGTGTTCGACCCGGTTTGGCGCGGATGCGTACCGATGAGATCCGCGACCTTCACAGGCGACGTCCAGTTGGCCACGGTCAGACAGTCGGCTGAGCCCGGGCATTTGACCATGACAATCTGGTTGATCCCGACTCCTGGCGTGTTCGTATTCCCGAAGAACACGTACAGCGTTCCATCGGGCCCCACCTCTGGCCAGGATCCCTGGTTATCGTTACAGGGGCCAGCGACGGGGATTGTGCAGATGGAGAGGTTCGAGCCATCTATTTCAATGCCGGGCGACCAGGTGGCTCCGCCGTCTGTAGACTGCGAGAAGTAGATCGGGCTGTGCCCGCCGCTGAAACGGGTCCAGGTCACGTAGACGTTGTTCTTCTTCGGACTCCCCGGGTTGCGGTCTGCGTTGATGAATTCCTTGTCGTTGGCGATCGTCGGGTCGTTGTCATTGGCGACGACTCCAAGCGGGAGCGTCCTGTATGTCTGAAACGTGATGTTTGCTGGAGAGTGGAAGAACGATCCACCGAATTCCTTGTTGGATTTGGCAACAACGATCGCATTCGCGGCTGCGGCGGCGTCGAAGATGATGCAGGTGAAATAAGCGTTCCCGTCAGCATCAAAGGTGATCGCAGGATCGCTGCCCGCGTCAGCAACGTGCCCGTCGGGCAGCGAAAACTGCCAGAACGGCGGGGTCATATCCCCCCACGTCCGGCCCCGGTCAAACGAGAAGGCGATGCCGCAGTGGTTGAACCCAAGACGGCTGTCGTTCTGACCCGCAACAATATTGTCTGGATCCGTGGGGTTGAAGACGATGAACTCCTCGGCCTGCCGGCGCAAGGAGCAGTCCTGGCTCGCCTTGACGTTCTTGAACTCGCCGGGGAAGAAACTGCTGCACCCAACCGTTCGCTTGGGTCCAGACGGACCTGCCCTACCAGGCTGGACGCTCAGCCTGTCCGCCATTTCGCGATACGTGGTGACAAGGCCACCGGATACTCCCGGCTGCTTGAGCGAGCCCTCGGCAAGGCCGAGTTCCACCTGCGCTTCGTGTTCCAGGATCTGGTTCGGTGTTGGAAGTTGTTGCTGCGAGGACACCCGCTGCATGCTGCTGAACGAAAGCAGTGCCCCGAAGGCAAGGGCCATCAAGATCGATGTGCTTACCCGCCATCGCCGCAATGTGCTCCCCCCTTTGCACTGGCAGATTTGCCTGTCATCTAGCGCGAGCCGTTCTCACCCCTTCCTTCATAACGATACGTACGGCCACCAGCGAAATAGAGGCTACCAACGCATCTCTACCTCAAAGCGACCCGTTCATCATGCACAAAAACATTCTCAGGGGGTGCTTACTTGTTCGGCTATGATTATGTGGATTCCTACCGCTGGGGTGGGGGGCTGGCTCCTCAACAACGAGAGACCGGCCGCCGACCGGTCTCCCATTCCAACCAACGGCAAATGCGGTTCTTGCACGCCTTGCCGGCTTCTACTGTCCGAGGGCCTTGAGCGCTTCGCCGAGCGTGTCGGCCACCTTCGATGCTCCGGTTTTCACCTGCGCAAGATCCGTCAACTTCAGCGTGTCCATCGCCATCTGCTCCGCCTTCCGCGACAGGTCAAGCGCAGTTGAGGCTCCCATCTGATAGCTCCGCGCCGCCGCCTGCAGATCAGGGAGAATCCCCCCGCCCTGTCCTTGGCATGGGTTGAGGTTGTTGGCATCGTAGTTCTTGCCACCCTTGCCTTCCAGGCAGTTCACCACATGGCCCAGATGCCATAGTGAATCGCGCAGCGTCTCGGATCGGGCGGCATTGGTTGCGTGGGTCCGCGCAGTTTTCATGGCATCAACTGTCCCCGCACCCCCCGCCTTGTCGTAGTCGGATCCGTATCCTTGCGCCGAAACCATCTGCCCGGCGAAAGCAGCCACGGCGACCACAACGATGACCGCTATCCAGCCCGTACCTTTCATACTGTCACCTCCGGTGAACAATTCCCGAAATCGAGGATGCGCCGGGTAAGTAACGGGGCGGTCACGACTTTGCGATCTTCCTCTTAGGACTGCTTTAGGGATCGTTATCCTGTTTCTGGTCATGCTTCTTTGTGTCTCGAGGCTGTCTCGAAGGAGGTACAGGTTGTGCGGGGGCTGGGCCCTTGCGAGCGAGGTTCACACCCAGTAAGGCGGCTTTCCCGCGCTGCACGGTGATCGTGCGGCTGACAGTTGCGTAGCCCGGCCGGCTGATTGTCACTTTGTAGGTCCCGGGGGCGAGTTTGAGCGTCATCGGGGTCTTTCCCATCTCGCGCGCGTTCACCCGGACTATCGCACCGCCGGGCACGGAGCTAATCATCACCGCTTGGGTTGCTTCGAAACGGGCCGGCGCAAGATTCTGTGGGTTGGCGGCTGATTGAGACGTGCGTCGCTGCGGTTGAGGCGCCGCCTCCCAACCCGCCAGCAGCTTGCCAGCCCAATCCTCGGCGCGCTGCAGCCACCGTCTGGCCGGTGCGGCAATTTCTTTCGTCGCCGGAAGAAGCGCGTTTATTTCGGGGACAAAGCTCGAGCCGATGACGAGAGATGTCAGCAACAGCAGCAGGGTCACGCCACGAAAGACGAGGAACATGAATAGCTGCACCGCCGCGATGCCTCGTGTGAGAAGTCGAACGGTTCCGCGGAGGAATTGCTTCAGTTGAAGGACCGGATGAGGCTGTGGCGACCTTTTCACGCCAGGGCGCGGGAGGGTCGCGCCGCAAAGCTCGCAGACTGTGGAGCCGGGGCTTTCCTGCGGCGCCCCGCACTTCGGACAGGTGAGCAGCTGGGGATCATTCAGCGGCTGCCGTCCGTACATTGCAAGACCCCAGTGGCGCGGTCCCCAGAGGTTCGTATTCGGTTGTGGGAGCCAGGATTTCGGGGCGCTAGTACTCCCATCATAACCTTGCCCCGACTCGGGCAGCCTAGACCCGATGGCGTATGTTAGAATCCATTTGATCGTGGTGGCCGTAGCTCAGCTTGGTTAGAGCGCCTGGCTGTGGCCCAGGAGGTCGGGGGTTCAAGTCCCCTCGGTCACCCCAGAAAAATGGAACGGGAGCGCGCCTTTTCGCTCTCGTTCCATTTTTCTGGGGTTAGTGTGGTGCGTGAACCCCCGGCCTCGAGGGGGCTGCAGGGGGAGGTACTCCCCCTGCGTAGTTGCACTAGGGGGGCAGCGAGCGCAATGCGTGACGGCGCTCGGAGCACGAAATTACGCGCGAGCGATCAGGGGGGACCGATCCCCCCTGAGGAGCGCGTCGCGACTTTGGCTTCCTCTGAGGGCCCCACGAGCTATAGGCTCGTGGGGGTCGCGACGCGCGACGAGGCCGGGGGTTCAAGTTCCGAAGCCCCTCTTTGCAAATTTTGAGGTACCTGGTACCGATTCAGCTGATTTCGGTACCAGGTACCGTCCTATCGGATGGGCAAGGACGCAGCTGGCCGCATGGACGCTTAATCAGCACCGCGAAGTAGGAGGTCAGTCAATCACATAGGCAAGAAGCAGACGACCAGATGCAGAGAGTTAGAAATGCACTGTAGGGAGGGAAAAGGATGGCAGGACAAAGGCTACAAATTCTATTGGTTGGTCTGCTGGCCGTAATAGCAGTCGAACTGGGCGTCGTTGCCATGAAGCTTCCGCTGGCTCCCGCCTGGGCGCAAACTAGGGAACCGATTCCCGTGACTATCGCATGGGGCACAAGCCAGCTTGGGTGCCCGGCGTCCTATCCACTGCGCTGCGCGAAGGTTGACCAAGATGGCGCTCTGATGGTAACTCTGTCGCGGTAGGTCGTCGGCCCTACATAGGCCCCCCGGGACCAGATCCTGGCCCCCTACCCTTCCCAGGCCTTCCTGCGTTGGCTACACACGGGCTGCACGGTTCCCGATGACCGCACCATGCGGGCATTTGTTCCTGACCCCCTGGTCGGCCCCTAGGACGCCGATGACCACATGGCCCACACCG
>VBAL01000113.1:18931-20200 GCA_005888595.1 Candidatus Segetimicrobium genomatis | reverse complement strand
CATCACGACGAGCGATGAGGAATGGAAAGCGTCGTAGTGATGGTTGATTCGATGAACCAAGAGGCGGAATTCAACCGAATTGCGAGCGAAGAGTTTGCGCGCGAGTACGAGTGCGAGACCGGACATCGACTTCGATTTAAGGAAACAGGGAAACCTTTCCCGGACGCAATTCTCGAAACAAGTGAAGGCGCGACGGTTCGTGCGGAATTCGTTTCGATCGTACTACCATTTGTTTGGCAAGAGGGAGCATACTTCTGCAAATACCGCGACCGATTTTACGAGGCTCTTCGACAGGATCGCCCTCGATACCAGACTGTCAGAATTAGGCTGCAGATAAGTTCCAGCGTTGTAGATAGTCTTCGTCCGTACAGGCTTCCTCACGTGGATGGAGCCGAAGGGAAAAAACTGGTCGCGGAGTTCCGCAATTTGCTGGCACAACACCTTGACATATTGCGCGCGTCCTATGGCCATTTGATTAAAGATATCGCCAGTGATGCAGCGCAAGTCTCCTCTACGCTGCTAAAGTACTTCAATGCCATCATTGTGTGGGACACGAGCAAAGATCACCCGCGCAAACTTCATCCAGAGGATCCGGTTATCGAGCCTCCTATCGTCATCTACCGAGAGGATGAACTCCCTAGAGACGAAAGCTCGGAAGGGTGCCGCATACCAGGCGGACTTCCTAGTACTACACACGTTAAGAGCTCCAGGGAAACCACACTTCGCAGAGCCTGCTATGTCCGCTGATAAGATCAAGCCCCTTGCGCGAGAGCTTCTCACAAACGAGCAAGAACTCTGTCAGAGATTCAAAGAAATCTGGTTCCTAAATGCCTACCGGGATACTGGCGGCCACCGATTGTACCGACTGAAGTAAACCTCGCGCACGGATTGTGTAGCAACGGTTGGAAATTGACAAGGAGGCCGGGGGGTTCAAATCCCCTCGCTCACTCCAATACGAACGCGGGTTTCATTCGAGGTCCCGGCGACTGTTCGGCATCTATGTCCGATTCTTCAGTTCCCCTTCGACCTCCGCCACAAACTTCCAATCCACAACATCCTCCCAGACCTTTTCAGTCCGCAATTTTGAGCCGATCCTCTTATCTTCTTCGGCAGCTTTGCCCTCCGCACCCAGTGGTTCTTCGATCTGCTTCATCCTCACAAACACGGAGGTGGCGGCGTTAGAGCCCTGCCATACTTCTACGAGTCCCTCGTAGGCTGTTTGCCGCATCGACGCATCCTGACCAAGGTCCCGGAAGATGCTCAAAAGGA